>NZ_JBHVRT010000019.1:9996-160919 GCF_042885555.1 Kitasatospora sp. NPDC058048
TTTTTTATAACTCCCCGCCGTATTTGGGGGGCCGCCACACCCCCCTCGCCCCGGCCCCCGCCGTTCTGGGCGGCGGGGGCGGGCGGGGGGGGGGGGCCCCCCGGCCCCCCCCGCCCGGACCTGCCCAGCCCCGTGCCGTCAGCCCCGTGCCGTCGGCGACGACGCCGCCGACGACGACGCGCCGTGGATCCGCAGGAAGGCGTCCACACCGGCCGCCGCGATCCGCTCGACCTCCTCGTCCGCCACCGGGAGGGCGCCCCAGAAGGAGCGCTCGGCGATGCCGTGGAAGGTCAGCAGCGTGAACTGCTCGGCGGCCAGCGCGGCGTCCTCGACCGTGAGGAGCCCGCGCTCGGCGAGCGCGGCGAAGTGCTGCGCGAGGTCGCGCTGGGACGCGATCGGCCCGGCCTCCAGCCAGGCCTCCAGGACGTCCGCCGGGATGTTGGCCACTTCGGCCCGGATCGCCCGGCCGAGCGCCCCGTGCTCCCCGGCGGACAGGACGGCGCGGGCCCGCTGGACGGCGAAGTCGATCAGGTCCTGGCGCAGCTCCACCACCCGGTCGAGGTACTTCGCCATCAACTCCCGGATACGTTCGGTCAGTTCCGCCGAGTTCTGCAGGGCCACCGACAGGAAGAGGGTCTCCTTGTCGGCGAAGTGGTTGTAGACCGTCCGCTTGGACACCCCGGCCTCGGCCGCGATCGCGTCCATGCTGGCCCGGACGTATCCCTCGCGCCCGAACACCGTCGTCGCGGCCCGCGTGATCGCCTTGCGCTTCTCCGGCCGCCCCGCTCCGCCCGTCGTCGCCACGGCCCTCTCCTCTTCCGCCGGCGCATCGGCCGACCGCTCAGAAACTACCCGGTGCAGTTTATCCGGGTCGCGGCGGACCCGGACTTGCCGCCGAACACGTGTGCTCTATGCTGCGTACGACTTCTACACCCGTGTAGAGGTGATACGGAAGCGCCTCCCCCGATCACGGGCGGCCGGGCGGGAACCAGTTGGCCGGAAACCGGCGTCCGGAACTGGCAGCGCCACGAACAGAGTTCCGGAACGACGGACGACGGGCCCACGGCCCGGACGAGGACCGGCCCGGGACCGGACGGACCGGACGGTCGGCACGCGGCGCAGGCGCCACCGTGGCGCGCGGAGCACGGGAACACCGGGGTGAGGGCGTGGCGGGGCAACGAGGACGGTCGGCCGACAAGCGGGCGCGCCGACGGGCGGCGGACGGACCCGCCGGACACATACGCCCCCTGCCCGGCGGTCCCGCACTGCCGGTGGCACTCGCCGTCGGACTGCCGCTGGCCGGCGCCGCGGTCGACGAACTCTCCGGCCCCGGGATGGGCCTGGCCTTCGCGGTGGCCGCGGTGCTCGGCACCGGCCTGGCGGCGGCGCTGAGCGGCCGCAACGGCTGGTGGTGGGTGCTCGCCGCCTCGCCGCTGGTCGTCCTGGGGGTGACGGCCGCCGTCGAGCTGGCCGCCCACCGCGACCGGTACCAGGGCAAGGCCCTGGCCACCGGCGCCGCCAAGTGGGTGGTGCACGGCTTTCCCGTGATGGCCGAGGCCGCGGTCGCGGCCGTCGTCGTGATCGCGTTCCGGCTGGTCCGGGCGAGGAGGAGGCAGCATGGCTGACAAGGCCGGAACCGACGGACATACCGCGGCCCGCCGCCCCTCCCCCGTGCTGATCGCGGGCCGGGCAGTGGCCTGCACCGTGGGGTTCGCGGTGTTCGCCGCCAGCGGGGTGGTCTGGTACGAGTACAAGCAGCTCACCGACGGGATGACCACCTCCGGCGTCATCGCCGAGACCAAGAAGGACGCGCCCAAGCACCTCGACAACTCGGTCAACCTGCTGCTGATCGGCCTGGACAGCCGCAAGAACATGGACGGCACGGACCTGCCGCCCGAGTTCGTCCAGGACGAACTGCACGCCGGCCACAGCTCCGACATCGGCGGCTACAACACCAACTCCCTGATCCTGCTGCACATCCCGGCGAACGGCGGCAAGGTGCAGGCCGTCTCGATACCCCGCGACGACTATGTGATGACCTACGGCGCCGACGGCTCCCAGCTGGGCATGGCCAAGATCAAGGAGGCCTACGGCGCGGCCAAGGACAAGGCCGACGCGGGCCTGCGCGCCAAGGGCCTCAAGGGCGCCGACCTGGAGAAGGCCGGCCGGGACATCGGCCGCGCGGCCACCATCCGCACCGTGCAGAAGTTCCTCGACCAGCCCATCGACCACATCGCCGAGGTCAACCTGATGGGCTTCTACGACATCGCCAAGGCCCTCCAGCCGATCGAGGTCTGCCTCACCCACGACACCAGGGACCCGGCCATGGAGGGCCAGGGCTCGGGTGCCGACTTCCACAAGGGCGTCAACAAGCTCAACGCCTCGCAGGCGCTCTCCTTCGTCCGCCAGCGCCACAACCTCGACGGCCCGGACGGCAACTCCGGCGACTTCGCCCGCACCCACCGCCAGCAGGCCTTCATCTCCTCGGTCGTGCACAACCTCAAGCAGAAGGGCGTGATCGGCGACCTCGGCAAGATGCAGGAGCTGATGGGCGTCATGCAGAAGGACCTGGTGATCGACAACGAGTGGAACGTGCTCGACTTCGCCCAGCAGGCCCCCAACCTCACCGGCGGCAACGTCGAGTTCAACACCCTGACCTTCGACGGGTTCGGCACCAGGAACGGCCAGGACGTCAACCTGGTGACCCCGGCGAAGGTCCAGAAGGTGGTCAAGCAGCTCTTCGGCTACGCCGACGCCGCCGCGCCGCCGGCCCCGGCCGACCCGGCCCCGGGGGCGGCCCCCGCACCGGCCCAGCCGACCGCGGCACCGACGCCGACCCCGACCGCGACCTCCGCCAGGCCCGTCACGGTCGACGTCTTCAACGCCTCCTCCGCCGCCGGCGTGACCTCCGCCGCCGAGGCCAAGGCCCTGACGGGCCTGGGCTTCAAAGAGGGCCGCACCGGGTCGGCCGGCACCCGGCCTAAGACCACCACGGTCGTCTACGGCAAGGGCGCCAAGGAGGCCGCCGAGCAGATCGCGGCCCGCTACGGCGTGACGGCCACCGAGTCCGCGAGCGCCGCAGCCGACCACGTCGTCGTCACCCTCGGCACCACCTTCACCGGCGTCGCCGCCGACGAACCCGCCACCCCCGCGGGCAGCGCCCCGGCCGACCCGGCCGCCAATCTGCCCATGCAGGGCCCCGCCGTCGACGCCCAGGCGGACGGCGGCATCCCCTGCGTCTACTGACCCGCCCCGCATCGGCCGTCCGAGGGAGGCTCCCCGCCCGGGGAGCCTCCCTCGGCCGTTCCGGCCCGGAGGGGTCCTCGCGGAAACCCCTGGCGCAATTCTCCGTACTATGTATAGTGTACTGCGTACGGGATAACGCCCGAACGCCGACGAAAGGGTTCTCCGCCTTGCAGATCACCAGGACCGCCGTCTCCCTGACCGTCGAGGACGTCACCACTTCCGCCGCCTTCCTCCAGCGGCACTTCGGCTACACCGAGGAGATGTCGGCCGACGGCTTCGTCTCGCTCGGGCACCCGGGCGGCGGGGTCAACGTCGTCTACCTGCGGCGCGGCCTCGAAGTCCTGCCGGAGGAGCAGCGCCACCGGATCGCGGACGGCGTGATCCTGGCGTTCGTCGTCCAGGACATCGCCGCCGAGGAACGGCGGCTGCGCGCCGAGGGCGTCCCGATCACCCTCCCGCTGCGCGAGGAGCCCTGGGGCGAGAAGCTCTTCCAGGTCACCGACCCGAACGGCGTGCTGGTCGAGCTGGTCGAGTGGGCCGAGCAGTAGACAACGACGAGCGGTGGGCCACGACGCGCGACAGGAAATGACGAGCGACAGGAAATGACGACGGCGCCCCCTGTCCCGGCCGGGACAGGGGGCGCCGCTCGCTCGGACCGGACGGCGGGGCGGTCAGTCCACCGTCCAGGTGTCGTTGCCGGCGAGCAGCGCGGCCAGGTCGCCCTCGCCGCGCTGGGTGGCGGCGGTGGCCAGCTGGTCCGCCATCAGCTCGTCGTAGACCGGCCGTTCGACGCTGCGCAGCACGCCGATCGGGGTGTGGTGCAGAGTGTCCGCGTCGGCGATCCGGGAGAGCGCGAAGGCGGCGGCGGGGCCGGCCGCGTGCGCGTCGTGGACCAGGACGTCCGCCTCGTTCTCCACCGTGACCGGGGCGGTGAACAGCTCGCCGTCCGGCCCCCGGAAGACGCCGTTCGCCAGGTCCGTGCCGAAGCGGACGGGCCGCCCGTGCTCCAGCCGGATCAGCGCCTCGTCCCGGCTGCCGGGGTCCTTCAGCACCTCGAAGGCGCCGTCGTTGAAGATGTTGCAGTTCTGGTAGATCTCCACCAGCGCCGTGCCCCGGTGCTCGGCGGCCGCCCGCAGCACCGACTGGAGGTGCTGGCGGTCCGAGTCGATGGTGCGCGCGACGAAGGTGGCCTCGGCGCCGATCGCCAGCGACAGCGGGTTGAACGGCGCGTCCAGCGAGCCCATCGGGGTGGACTTGGTGATCTTGCCGACCTCGCTGGTCGGTGAGTACTGGCCCTTGGTGAGGCCGTAGATACGGTTGTTGAACAGCAGGATCTTCAGATTGACGTTCCGCCGCAGGGCGTGGATCAGGTGGTTGCCGCCGATCGACAGCGCGTCGCCGTCACCCGTCACCACCCAGACGCTCAGGTCCTGGCGCGCGGTGGCCAGCCCGGTCGCGATCGCCGGCGCCCGGCCGTGGATCGAGTGCACCCCGTAGGTGTTCATGTAGTACGGGAAGCGCGAGGAGCAGCCGATGCCCGAGACGAACACCGTGTTCTCGCGCTTGATGCCCAGCTCCGGCATGAAGGACTGCACCGCCGCCAGGATCGCGTAGTCCCCGCAGCCGGGGCACCAGCGCACCTCCTGGTCGGTCTTGAAGTCCCGGGCGCTCTGCGGCCCTTCGGCCTTGGGCACCAGCTTCAGGGACGGGAAGGCGTGCTCGCTCATCGGTGGTCCTCCTCGTCCAGGGTGCCGATCGCGGCCCACAGCACGTCCGCCAACTGGGCGGCCTTGAACGGCAGCCCGCGCACCTGGTTGTAGGACTCGGCGTCCACCAGGTACTTCGCCCGCAGCAGCAGGGCCAGCTGCCCCAGGTTCATCTCGGGCACGATGATCTTCTCGTAACTCCGCAGCACCGAGCCCAGGTTGGCCGGGAACGGGTTGAGGTTGCGCAGGTGCGTCTGGGCGACCTCGCCGCCGTCCGCGCGCACCCGGCGCACCGCGGCGGTGATCGGCCCGTAGGTCGAACCCCAGCCGATCACCAGCACCCGGGCGTCGCCGGTCGGGTCGTCCACCTCGACCGGCTTCACCGTGATGCCGTCGATCTTGGCCTGCCGGGTGCGGACCATGAAGTCGTGGTTGGCCGGGTCGTAGGAGATGTTGCCGGTGCCGTCCTGCTTCTCGATGCCGCCGATCCGGTGCTCCAGGCCGGGCGTGCCGGGCACCGCCCAGGGCCTGGCCAGCGTCCGCGGATCGCGCAGGTACGGCCAGAAGGCGCCGTCCTCGCGGTTCGGGCCGGTCGCGAACTGCGGGTCGATCTCCGGCAGTTCGTCGACGACGGGGATCCGCCAGGGCTCCGAGCCGTTGGCCAGGTAGCCGTCCGAGAGCAGGAACACCGGGGTGCGGTAGGTGACCGCGATCCGGGCCGCCTCCAGTGCCGCGTCGAAGCACTCCGCGGGCGTGGCCGGGGCGACGATCGGCACCGGCGCCTCGCCGTTGCGGCCGAACATCGCCTGCAGCAGGTCCGCCTGCTCGGTCTTGGTCGGCAGGCCGGTGGACGGGCCGCCGCGCTGGATGTCCACGATCAGCAGCGGCAGTTCGAGCGAAACGGCCAGGCCGATCGCCTCCGACTTCAGCGCGACCCCCGGCCCGGAGGTGGTGGTCACCCCGAGCGCCCCGCCGAAGGCGGCCCCGAGCGCGGCGCCGACGCCGGCGATCTCGTCCTCCGCCTGGAAGGTGCGCACCCCGAAGTTCTTGTGCCGGCTCAGCTCGTGCAGCACGTCCGAGGCCGGGGTGATCGGGTACGAGCCCAGGTACAGCGGCAGGCCGGAGCGCTTCGCCGCGGCGATCAGCCCGTAGGACAGCGCGAGGTTGCCGGAGATGTTGCGGTAGCGCCCGGCCGGGAGCCTGGCCGGCGGCACCTCGTAGGAGACCGCGAAGGACTCCGTGGTCTCGCCGAAGTTCCAGCCCGCCCGGAAGGCGCTGATGTTCGCCTCGGCGATCTGCGGCTTCTTGGCGAACTTGGTGCGCAGGAACGACTCCGTCCCGTGCGTGGGCCGGTGGTACATCCAGGACAGCAGGCCCAGGGCGAACATGTTCTTCGCCCGCTCCGCGTCCTTGCGGGCCAGGCCGCTGTCCTTGAGCGCCTCCAGGGTCAGCGCGGTCAGCGGCACCTTGTGCAGGTGGAAGCCGTCCAGCGAACCGTCGGTCAGCGGGTCCGCCGGGTAACCGACCTTGGCCAGCGCGCGCTTGGTGAACTCGTCGGTGTTGACGATGATCTCGGCGCCGCGCGGCAGGTCCGGCAGGTTCGCCTTCAGGGCGGCCGGGTTCATCGCGACCAGCACGTTCGGGGCGTCGCCCGGGGTCAGGATGTCGTGGTCCGCGAAGTGCAGTTGGAAGGAGGAGACACCCGGCAGGGTGCCGGCGGGCGCCCGGATCTCGGCCGGGAAGTTCGGCAGCGTGGACAGGTCGTTGCCGAAGGACGCCGTCTCCGAGGTGAACCGGTCACCGGTCAGCTGCATGCCGTCACCGGAGTCGCCGGCGAAGCGAATGATCACCCGATCGAGTCTGCGGATGGGCTTGCCCGGCTTCACCGGAGGGCCGCCCGGAGCGGGGGGTCCGGCGGGAGCGGCCGCACCCGAGCGCGCGGCGCCGTTCCCGGCGCGGGCCTCGTCGCCGTCCGGGCCGTCCACTGCCTCTGACTGATCGACCTGACTGGTCACTGCCGCGGACCTCCTCGTGGGCACACCACCGCGGGCGCGGCCCCGTGCCCCGTCCGCCTGGTGCACCTCTCGCATCCTATGCGGGCCGACACGACGGCGGCCGGAACCACGGCAGCAATTTCACCGGCCCGCGGCCATACCGCACGTGAGCAACAACGCCCGCCCGCCGGAGATCATTCCGGCTCGGGCGGGCGGACGCGAGCACCTCGGAGGCGCATGGCCGAGATGCGCTCCCCGGGGGCGCGCCCCCGGGGAGCCCCGGCCACGGAGCGGTGCGTCAGGAGTTGAGGTAGGTGAGCACCGCCAGCACCCGGCGGTGGTCCTCCGAGCTCTGAGCCAGCCCCAGCTTGAGGAAGATGTTGCTGACGTGCTTCTCCACCGCGCCGTCGGAGACCACCAGCTGCCTGGCCACCGCCGCGTTGGTGCGGCCCTCCGCCATCAGCCCGAGCACCTCGCGCTCGCGCGGCGTGAGATTGGCCAGAACGTCGCCCTTGCGGCTGCGGCTGAGGAGCTGCTGCACCACCTCCGGGTCCAGCGCCGTGCCTCCATCGGCGACCCGGACCACCGCGTCGGCGAACTCGCGCACCTCGGCGACCCGGTCCTTGAGCAGGTAGCCGACGCCCCGGGTGGAACCGGCCAGCAGCTCGGAGGCGTAGCGCTCCTCCACGAACTGCGACAGCACCAGCACACCCAGCTGCGGGTAACGGCCGCGCAGCTCCACGCAGGCCCGCAGCCCCTCGTCGGTGTGGCTCGGCGGCATCCGCACGTCGGAGACCACGACGTCCGGCAGGGCGTCGGCCGCCGCCAGCTCGTGGATGGTCTTCACCAGGGCCTCGCCGTCCCCGACCCCGGCGACGACCTCCATGCCTCGATCGGTGAGCAGCCGGGTCAGTCCCTCCCTCAGAAGTACGGAGTCCTCGGCTATGACGACGCGACGCATAACGACCTTCCCGGCAGGCGTGTGCTGACGGGAGTCAGTCTCCCCCATCCCGGAGTCGGTGCGGTGCGTCCCGGCCCGGCCGCACCGCGGCCCGGCCCGGACGAGCCCGGGGGCTCACATGGTGCGGATCGCCACCGCGTCGCAGAGCCCCTCCAGGGCGGCCTTGGCGGCGCAGTCCGGCAGCGGGGCCAGCAGCGCCCTGGCCTCCTCGGCCCGGCGCAGGGTCTCGGCGCGGGCGCGCTCCAGCGCCGGGTGGGCGCGCAGCAGGCGCAGCGCCTCGGCGTGCAGGTCGTCGTCGGAGAGGTCCTGGTCGAGCAGTTCGCGCAGCCGGGCGTCGGCCGGGTCGGCCGGGTCGACGGGCATCTGCTGCAGCAGCAGGGTCGGCAGGGTCGGCACGCCCTCGCGCAGGTCGGTACCGGGGGTCTTGCCGGACTCGTGGCCGTCACTGGCGATGTCGAGCACGTCGTCGGCCAGCTGGAAGGCGATGCCGATCCGCTCGCCGAACTCGCCGAGGGTGTCCACCAGCTCGCGCTCGGCACCGGCCATCAGCGCTCCTATCCGGCAGGAGACGGCGATCAGCGAGCCGGTCTTGCCCTCCAGGACGTCCAGGTAGTGCAGCAGCGGGTCCATGTCCTGACCGGGGCCGCGGGTCTCCAGGATCTGACCGGTCACCAGCCGCTCGAAGGCCTCGGCCTGCATCCGCACGGCCTCCGGGCCGAGGTCGGCGAGCACCTGGGAGGCGCGGGAGAACAGGAAGTCGCCGGTGAGGATCGCGACCGAGTTGTCCCAGCGGGAGTTGGCGCTCGGGGCACCCCGGCGCACCGGCGCCTCGTCCATCACGTCGTCGTGGTACAGCGTGGCCAGGTGGGTCAGCTCGACCACCACGGCGGCGGGCACCACACCGGGCGCCCCCGGGTCGCCGAACTGGGCGGCCAGCAGCAGGAGCAGCGGACGGAAGCGCTTGCCGCCGGCTTCGAGGAGGTGACTGGCGGTGACGGTGATGAACGGGACGTCGCACTTGACGGCCTCGCCGAGCGCCGCCTCCACCGCGTCCAGTCCGGCCTGGACATCCCGGGTCAGGTCGCGGTCCTGCACGCTGAGCCCGAAGGGTTCCACGACGGTCACGAAGACCACTCCTCTGTCCCTGGTCGATCTAGCGGCCTGGTCCCTGAGTGCCGCCGCTGGCCATACAGGCAGGGTATCCGGTCGTGAGTGGATCACTGCACGGGCGTGCGGATCCTGTCATGATCGGGCCTGATGCCCTGGTCAGGGCGGCTGTGCGGGCCGGACGGCGGTGGGGGCGAATTCGGCTGGAAATAAAGGTGGGAGAGTCCTCGGAACTCCCCCGGCCCCGGCCCCCGACAAAGACCCGTCCGGGCCGCGCGGACTGGGCGCGGCCCGGACGGGCCCTGGTCGGAGGCGGTGTGCGCCAGGATCAGCGCACGAACAGCGAGGCCTTGGACGCCAGGTCGAGGAAGTACTGCGGGAGCAGCCCGAGACCCAGTGTCACCAGCACCCCCACCCCGATCGCGGTCGCCGTGAAGGCGCTCGGGATCGCCACCGTGGGGCCGCCCGGCTGCGGGTCCGAGAAGAACATCAGCACGATCACCCGGATGTAGAAGAACGCGGCCACCGCCGAGCTCAGCACACCGACGACCACCAGCGGGGTCGCCCCGCCGCTGGCCGCGGCCTGGAAGACCGCGAACTTCCCGGTGAAACCGGAGGTCAGCGGAATCCCGGCGAAGGCCAGCAGGAACAGCGCGAACACCGCCGCCACCAGCGGCGAGCGCCGCCCGAGCCCGGCCCAGCTGGACAGGTGGGTCGCCTCGCCCTTGGAGTCGCGCACCAGGGTGACCACGGCGAACGCGCCGAGCGTCACGAAGGAGTACGACAACAGGTAGAACAGCACCGAGGAGATGCCCTGCTTGTTGACGGCGATCACGCCGGTCAGGATGAACCCGGCGTGCGCGATCGAGGAGTACGCCAGCAGGCGCTTGACGTCCTGCTGGGTCACCGCGAGCACCGCGCCCACCACCATGGTCAGGATCGCCACGCCCCACATCACCGGCCGCCAGTCCAGCCGCAGGCCCGGGAAGGCCACGTAGAACAGCCGCAGGAAGGCCCCGAACGCCGCGACCTTGGTGGCCGCCGCCATGAAGCCGGTCACCGGGGTCGGCGCACCCTGGTAGACGTCCGGGGTCCAGGAGTGGAAGGGGACCGCGGCGACCTTGAACAGCAGGCCGACCGCGAGCATCGCCAGGCCGGTCAGCACCAGCGCGTCGCTCTGGGTGGTGCTCAGCTGCGCGGGGGTGGTCATCGCCTTGCCGGAGATGACGTCCCCGATGTCCCCGAGCTTCACGCTGCCCGCGTAGCCGTACAGCAGCGCGGTGCCGAAGAGGAAGAACGCCGAGGCGAAGGCGCCGAGCAGGAAGTACTTGACCGCCGCCTCCTGGGAGAGCAGCCGGCGGCGCCGGGCCAGCGCGCACAGCAGGTACAGCGGCAGCGAGAAGACCTCCAGCGCCACGAACATGGTCAGCAGGTCGTTGGCGGCGGGGAACAGCAGCATGCCGCCGACCGCGAACAGGGTGAGCGGGAAGACCTCGGTGGTCGCGAAGCCGGCCCGGACCGCCGCCCGCTCCTGCTCGCCGCCGGGGGTGGCGGCGGCCTGGGCGGCGAAGGCGTCGGCGGGCAGGCCGCCGGCCTTCGGCTCCAGCCTGCGCTCGGCGTAGGTGAGCACCGCGACCACGGAGGCCAGCAGGATCACGCCCTGGAGGAACAGCGCCGGGCCGTCCATCGCGACGGACTCCATGGCCAGCAGGTCGATCCGGGTGAAGCCGTGGCTCTGCACGGCCAGCACCACCACGGCGACGAAGGCGCCGACCAGCCCGGCCAGCGCGAGCGTCACCTGGGTCCAGTGCCGGTACCGGCGGGGCACGAAGGCCTCCACCAGGACACCGGCCACGGCGGCGGCGAACACCACGAGCATCGGCGAGAGCTGGCCGTACTCGATGTGCGGCGCCGGAATGCTGGGGGTGTTGCCGCCCGCGGCGGCGAGCATCGCGGTGGCGCTCACTTCTGCTCACCTCCTGAGGTGGCGGCGACCGGGTGGGCCGGCGCCGGGTCGGTCTGGTGGATCTGCGACAGCGTCGCGTTCACCGAGGGGTTGACCAGGTCGGTGAGCGGCTTGGGGTAGACGCCGAGCAGGATGGTCAGCGCCACCAGCGGGCCGACCACGGCGAGTTCCCGGGCCTTGAGGTCGGGCATCGTGCGCACCCCCTCCTTCACCGGGCCGGTCATGGTGCGCTGGTACAGCAGCAGGGCGTACAGCGCGGCCAGCACGATGCCGAAGGTGGCCACGACGCCGATCGCCGGGTAGCGGGTGAAGGTGCCCACGAGCACCAGGAACTCGCTGACGAAGGGGGCGAGCCCGGGCAGCGACAGGGTGGCCAGGCTGCCGATCAGGAACGTCCCGGCGAGCACCGGGGCGACCTTCTGCACACCGCCGTAGTCGGCGATCAGCCGCGAACCGCGACGGGAGATCAGGAAGCCGGCCACCAGCATCCACGCCGCCGTGGACAGGCCGTGGTTGACCATGTAGAGGGTGGCGCCGCTCTGGCCCTGGCTGGTCAGGGCGAAGATGCCCATGATGATGAAGCCGAAGTGCGAGATCGAGGCGTACGCCACCAGGCGCTTGATGTCCTTCTGCCCGACCGCCAGCAGCGCGCCGTAGACGATCCCGATCAGCGCGAGGACCAGGATCGCCGGGGCGAAGGTCTTCGAGGCGTCCGGGAACAGCCCGAGGCAGAAGCGCAGCATCGCGAAGGTGCCGACCTTGTCCACCACGGCGGTGATCAGCACCGCGGTCCCGGCGGTGGACTCGCCCATCGCGTTCGGCAGCCAGGTGTGCAGCGGCCACAGCGGGGCCTTCACCGCGAAGGCGAAGAAGAAGCCCAGGAACAGCGCCTTCTCGGCGGTGCCGGTCAGCTGGAGCCGGCCGTCGGCGATCGCCGAGGTCAGCGTCGGCAGGTCGAAGGTGCCGAAGCCCTGGTCCTGCGCGATCACGTACAGGCCGATCACGGCCGCCAGCATCACCAGGCCGCCGAGCAGGTTGTAGAGCAGGAACTTCACGGCCGCGTAGGAGCGCTGACGCGCCGACTCGGGGCCGCCCGCCCGGTCGCCGAAGCCGCCGATCAGGAAGTACATCGGGATCAGCATGGCTTCGAAGAACACGTAGAAGACGAAGACGTCGGTGGCGTAGAAGGAGACGACCACCATCGCCTCCACCGCCAGGATCAGGGCGAAGAACCCCTGGGTCCTCCTCCTGTTCTCGAAGGTGCCGTCGGGACCGGCCGGCCCCGGATCGGCGTCGTGCCAGGAGGCGAGGATCACCAACGGCACGAGGACGGCGGTGAGCAGGGCGAGCACCGCGCCGATGCCGTCCACGCCGAGCGAGAAGGTGATACCGAAGGAGCGGATCCAGCTGTACGACTCGTTCAGCTGGAAGCGGGCGCCCTGCGGGTCGAACCGGGTCGCCACCACGGCGGCCAGCACCAGGGTGACGACCGAGACGCCCAGCGCGACGGCCTTGGTGTTGCGGCGCCGGCTCTCGGAGGACCCGGCGGGCAGCGCCGCGGTCAGCACCGCGCCGGCCGCCGGCACGGCGCATGTAGCGGTCAGGAGGACGCTCATGCGCCCACCTCGCCGCGCCCGGCAGGGGCGTCCGTCCGCGCGCACCGCTTGGCGGTTCGTTCGCTGCGCTCACTCATGGCCTGCCCTCCCAACGGATATCAGGACGAGTCATCACGTGGACCTCATCAGGAGAGTCGTGGCGACCAGCACCAGCGTGCCGCCGAACATGGAGAGCGCGTAGGAGCGGACGTAGCCGTTCTGGATCCGCCGCAGCCGGCCGGAGAGCCCGCCGATCGCGGCGGCCAGGCCGTTGACCACGCCGTCCAGGCCGCGGCTGTCGAAGAAGACCAGCGCCGCGGCCAGCGCCGAGCCCGGCCGCACCAGCACCGCGTGGTTGAAGTCGTCCTGCAGCAGGTCCCGGCGGGCGGCCCGGGTGAGCGGGGAGCCGACCGGCGGCACCACCGGGACCGGCGAGCGCCCGTACATCAGGTAGGCGAGGCCGACGCCGGCCAGCATGCAGGCCGTGGTCAGCAGGGTGACGGTCAGCGGGGCGAGCGGGGAGTTGCCCTCCTCGTGCCCGGTGACCGGCTCCAGCCACTTCAGGAAGGAGTCGTTGAAGGCGAACAGCCCGCCCGCGAACACCGAGCCGAAGGCCAGCAGGACCATCGGGATCGTCATGGTCCTGGGCGACTCGTGCGGGTGCGGCAGGTCGCCCTCCCCCGCGGCGGAGCCGCCGGTGCCACCGGCCGGCTGCCAGCGCTTCTCGCCGAAGAAGGTCAGCACCATCACCCGGGTCATGTAGAACGCGGTGATCGCCGCGCCGACCAGCGTGCACAGCCCGAGGATCCAGCCCTCGGTGCCGCCCTTGGCGAAGGCCGCCTCGATGATCTTGTCCTTGGAGAAGAAGCCGGACAGGCCCGGGAAGCCGATGATCGCCAGGTACCCGAGGCCGAAGGTGACGAAGGTGACCGGCATGTACTTCCGCAGGCCGCCGTAGTGACGCATGTTCACCTCGTCGTTCATGCCGTGCATGACCGACCCGGCGCCGAGGAACAGCCCGGCCTTGAAGAAGCCGTGGGTCACCAGGTGCATGATCGCGAAGACGTAGCCGATCGGACCGAGCCCGGCCGCCAGCACCATGTAGCCGATCTGCGACATGGTCGAGCCGGCCAGCGCCTTCTTGATGTCGTCCTTGGCGCAACCGACGATCGCACCGAACAGCAGCGTGACCGCGCCGACCACCACCACGGCGGTCTGCGCGTCCGGCGCCAGGTCGAAGATCGCCGAGGAACGGGTGATCAGGTAGACGCCCGCGGTCACCATGGTGGCCGCGTGGATCAGCGCCGACACCGGGGTCGGGCCCTCCATCGCGTCCCCCAGCCAGGACTGCAGCGGCACCTGGGCCGACTTGCCGCAGGCCGCCAGCAGCAGCATCAGGCCGATCGCCGTCAGCTTGCCCTCGCTCGCCTCGTGCGCACCGCCGAAGACGGGGCCGAAGGCGAAGGAGCCGAACTCCGCGAACATCAGCATGATCGCGACGGACAGGCCGATGTCGCCGACCCGGTTGACGATGAAGGCCTTCTTCGCCGCCGTCGCCGCGCTCGGCTTGTGCTGCCAGAAGCCGATCAGGAGGTACGAGGCCAGGCCCACGCCCTCCCAGCCGAAGTACAGCAGCAGGTAGTTGTCCGCGACCACCAGCAGCAGCATGGCGGCCAGGAACAGGTTCAGGTACGCGAAGAAGCGGCGCCGGCGCTCGTCGTGCGCCATGTAGCCCACCGAGTAGAGGTGGATCAGCGTGCCGACGCCGGTGATCAGCAGGACGAAGGTCATCGACAGCTGGTCGAGCAGGAAGGAGAAGTCGGCCTGGAAGCCGTTCACCGGGATCCAGCTGAACAGGTGCACGGTGAGCGCCCGGTGCTCGGCGTCACGGCCGAGCATGTCCGAGAACAGGGCCAGGCCGAAGCCGAACGAGAGCGCCGCGAGCGCGGTGGCCAGCCAGTGGCCGTAGCGGTCCAGCACCCGGCCGCCGAGCAGCAGCAGGGCGGCACCGGCCAGTGGAGCCGCCACCAGCAGCGGAATGAGAGAGTTCACCGAAGGTCCTCCGCCTACAGCTTCATCAGGTTGCTGTCGTCGACCGAAGCGGAGTGCCTGGTCCGGAAGATGGAGACGATGATGGCGAGGCCGACCACGACCTCGGCCGCCGCCACCACCATCGTGAAGAACGCGATGATCTGGCCGTCCAGGGTCCCGTGCAGCCGGGAGAAGGTCACCAGGGCGAGGTTCGAGGCGTTCAGCATCAGCTCCACGCACATGAACAGCACGATCGCGTTGCGCCGGATCAGCACCCCGGCCGCGCCGATGGTGAACAACAGGGCCGACAGGTAGAGGTAGTTGACCGGGTTCACTCCGCGCCCTCCTCGCCGGCCGGGTGCTTCACGTTGTTCGCCGGCACCGGCTCGCCGTTCGCCGGCACCGGCTCCAGCGACTTGCGCGGGGCCGTCACCGCCGGCCGCTCCGAGGACGGACGGCCCAACCAGTCCGCCGTGCTGTTCTCCAGCTCCGCCATCCGCTGCAGCATCGCCTGGCTGACGTCCCGGACCTGGCCGCGCTCGCGCAGCGTCGCCATCACCGAGTCCTCGGCGATCGTGCCGTCCGGCAGCAGCGCCGGGACGTCCACCGCGTTGTGCCGCGCGTACACGCCCGGCGCCGGCAGCGGCGGCAGCTGGATGTTGTCCATGATCCGCTGCGCCGCCAGCTCGCGCTGCGTCTTCGGCGCCTTCACGTGCTCCCGGTGGGTCAGCACCATCGCGCCGATCGCCGCGGTGATCAGCAGCGCGCCGGTGACCTCGAAGGCCCACACGTACCGGGTGAAGATCAGCCGGGCCAGGCCCGGCACGTTGCCCTCGGCGTTCGCCTCGGACAACCCGGTGAAGTGGTCCAGCTTCGCGTTGGCGATCCCGGCGATCAACAGCACGCCGAAGCCCAGCCCGCACAGCGCCGCGGCGAACCGCTGGCCCTTCAGCTGCTCCTTCAGCGAATCCTCGCTGGTGACACCGACCAGCATCACCACGAACAGGAAAAGCATCATGATCGCGCCGGTGTAGACCACGATCTGCACCACGCCCAGGAACACCGCACCCTGGGCCATGTAACAGACCGCCAGCGCCAGCATGGTGGCCGCCAGGCAGAGCGCGCTGTGCACGGCCTTGCGCATCAGCACCATGCCGAGCGCGCCGCCGACCGCGATCACCGCGAGCACCCAGAACTGGACGGCCTCACCCGTCGAGGTCGTCCCGGTCGCTTCCGCCAGCCGCGCGATCACTGCTGCACCTCCCGATCCCGGTCGGTGCGCTCCTGCTGGACCGTGCCCGGCGCCGCCGCGGTGATCTCGCCCCGGTAGTACGCGCCCTCGTCGGTGCCGGGGAAGATCGCGTGCGGGGTGTCGACCATGCCCTCGGACAGGCCCACCAGCAGCTGCTCCTTGGTGAAGATCAGGTCCCGCCGGGAGGAGTCGGCCAGCTCGTACTCGTTGGTCATGGTCAGCGCCCGGGTCGGGCAGGCCTCGATGCACAGCCCGCACAGGATGCAGCGGGCGTAGTTGATCTGGTACACCACGCCGTAGCGCTCACCCGGGGAGTAGCGCTCCTCGTCCCGGTTGTCCGCGCCCTCCACGTAGATCGCGTCGGCCGGGCAGGCCCACGCGCACAGCTCGCAGCCGACGCACTTCTCCAGGCCGTCCGGGTGCCGGTTCAGCTGGTGGCGGCCGTGGAAGCGCGGAGCGGTGGGCTTCTTCTGCTCCGGGTACTGCTCGGTGAGCCGCTTCTTGAACATGGCCTTGAAGGTCACGCCGAAGCCGGCGGCCGGGCCGAGGATCGACGGACGGTCGGCCCGTTCGGGGCGGCCCGTACGATCGGACTGGTCGGACATCTCGGTTCAGCTCCCTTCGGAATGGTCGGCCCCGTTGAGGGCGTCCTGGAGTTGCTTCGGGGCGCGGCTGCGCCGGCGCGGCACCGGCGGGAGCGCCTGCCCGGGCAGCGGCGGGACCGGATAGCCGCCCGCCATCGGGTCGAAATCGGCCTTGGGCGGGGTGACTTCGGGTTCCGGCTGCTTCCTCAGGAAGTCCCGCAGCAGCGCCAGCAGCAGGATCACGCCGACCGGCGCGCCCACGTACAGCACCACCTCGCCGAAGTCGTAGCCCTCGTTGCGCAGCGCCCGCACGCTCGCGATCAGCACCAGCCACACCAGCGAGACCGGGATCAGTACCTTCCAGCCCAGCTTCATGAACTGGTCGTAGCGGAACCGGGGCAGCGTGCCGCGCAGCCAGATGAAGAAGAACAGCAGCAACTGGATCTTCAGCGTGATCCACAGCATCGGCCACCAACCGTGGTTGGCGCCCTCCCAGAACGTCGACACCGGCCACGGGGCCCGCCAGCCGCCCAGGAAGAGGGTCGAGGCCACCGCCGAGACCGTCACCATGTTCACGTACTCGGCCAGCATGAACATCGCGAACTTCAGCGAGGAGTACTCGGTGTTGAAGCCGCCGACCAACTCGCCCTCGGCCTCCGGGAGGTCGAACGGCGCCCGGTTGGTCTCGCCGACCATCGCGATGATGTAGACGATGAACGACACCGGCAGCAGCGCCGCGAACCAGGTCGGCTGCTGGTGCGCCACGATCTCCGAGGTCGACATCGAACCCGAGTAGATGAACACCGCCGCGAAGGACAGGCCCATCGCGATCTCGTAGCTGATCATCTGCGCGGACGAGCGCAGCCCGCCCAGCAGCGGGTACGTCGAACCCGAGGACCAGCCCGCCAGCACGATGCCGTAGATGCCCACCGCGGCCGTCGCCAGGACGTACAGCAACGCCACCGGGAAGTCCGTCAGCTGGAGCGGCGTGCGGGTGCCGAAGATCGACACCTCGTTGCCGGCCGGGCCGAACGGGATCACCGCGAAGGCCATGAACGCGGGGATGGCGCAGACGATCGGGGCCAGGATGTAGACCACCTTGTCCGAGCCCTTGACCACCAGGTCTTCCTTCAGCGCCAGCTTCACGCCGTCCGCCAGCGACTGCAGCATGCCCCACGGGCCGTGCCGGTTGGGCCCGATGCGCAACTGCATCCAGGCCACCACCTTGCGCTCCCAGACGATCGCGATCAGCACCGTCAGGACCAGGAAGGCGAAGCAGAACACCGCCTTCAGCAGCACCAGCCACCACGGGTCCTGCCCGAAGAAGTGGAGCGTCTCGTACGGCTGCGGAGTCATCGGTCCTCCCCTTCTCCCGCGGTCCCGTCCACGGTCGAACCGGCCTGGGCCTGCGCCCGGGCCGACTCGTCCGGTTCCTGCTCGTCCTGCGCCGCCCCGTCCTGTGTTGCCGGGCCGGGATCGGGCTGGGCCTGGGCCTCGGCTGCGGGCTCGGCCGCGGCCTCGGGCTCGGGCTCGGGCTCCGCCTCGGCCGCGGCGATCGTGACCAGGTGGCCGACGGAGGCGCCGAGCGCGCGCGGGGCACCGCCCGGAGTGGAGCCGAGCGGGACCCAGACCGTGCGGTCCGGGATCGAGTCGGTGACCTCCAGCGGCAGGGTCAGCGATCCGGCCGGGCCGGTCAGCCGCAGGGCCCCGGCCGCCTCCGCGCCGATCTCCTTGGCCGTCTCCGCCGAGATCCGGGCCACCGCCCGGTGCCGGGTGCCCGCCAGGTGCGGATCCCCCTGCTGCAGCGCGCCGTTGTCCAGCAGCAGGCGCCAACCCGCCAGCACCGCCTGGCCCGCGGCCGGCCGGGGCAGCGGGCCGGGGTGGGCCGCCGGGTCGGCCGTGCGCTCGCCCTCCCAGGGGGCGAAGCGGTCCAGCTCCAGCCGGGCCGCCCGGACGTCCGGCAGTCCCAGCCGCCCGCCCAGCGCGTCCGCCAGCATGCTCAGCACCCGCAGGTCCGGCTGGAGGTGACGGCCCATCTGCTGGTCCGGCTTGAGCGCGGCCTCGAACATCCGCACCCGGCCCTCCCAGTCCAGGAAGGTGCCGGCCTTCTCCACCGCCGCGGCCACCGGCAGCACCACGTCGGCGCGCGCCGTCACCGCCGAGGGCCGCAGCTCCAGCGACACCAGGAACGGCACCGCCGCCAGCGCCTCGTCGGCCAGCGCGGGGTCCGGCAGGTCGTCCGGGTCCACGCCGCCGACCAGCAGCGCGTCCAGCTCTCCGGCCACGACCGCCGTCAGGATCCCGTCGGTGTCCCGGCCCGGCCGGGACGGCAGCTCGGCCCCGCCCCACAGCTCGGCCGCCTCCGCCCGGGCCGCCGCGGCGGCCACCGGACGGCCGCCGGGCAGCAGGCCCGGCAGCGCGCCCGCCTCCACGGCCCCGCGCTCACCGGCCCGGCGCGGCACCCAGGCGAGCCTGGCGCCGGTCGCGTGCGCCAGGCGCAGCACCGCCGTCGGCCCGCCCGGGACCGCGGCCAGCCGCTCGCCCACCAGGATCACCGCACCCGGGGCGCGCAGCAGTTCCGCCGCCCGGCCCGCGTCGTCGTTCAGCGGCTCGTCCGCCGCCAGCGCCGCGAACCACTCCGGCTCGGTGCCGGGGGCGGCCGGCAGCAGCGCGCCGCGCAGCTTCGCCAGGCCCCGGGAACCGAACGCGGCCACCGAGAACACCTTCAGGCCCGTCGCCCTGGTCGCCTTGCGCAACCGCAGGAAGACGATCGGCGACTCCTCCTCCGGCTCGAAGCCCGCCAGCAGCACCGCCGGCGCCCGGTCGAGGTCCTCGTACGCCACGCCGGCGCCGTTCACGTCGACGCCCCGCCCGGCCACCGCCGCGGCCAGGAAGTCCGCCTCCTCACCGCTGTGCGGGCGGGCCCGGAAGTCCACGTCGTTGGTGCCGAGCACCACCCGCGCGAACTTCCCGTACGCGTAGGCGTCCTCGACCGTCACCCGGCCGCCGGCCAGCACCCCGGTCCGGGCCCCGCGCAGCCCCTCGGCCGCCCGGGCCAGCGCCTCCGGCCAGGAGGCCGGAACCAGCTCGCCGTCCACCCGCACCAGCGGGGTGGTCAGCCGGTCGCGCTGCTGGGCGTAGCGGAAGGCGAAGCGGCCCTTGTCGCAGTTCCACTCCTCGTTCACCGCCGGGTCCTCGCCCGCCAGCCGGCGCAGCACCTTGCCGCGCCGGTGGTCGGTGCGCTGCGCGCAGCCCGAGGCGCAGTGCTCGCACACGCTCGGCGAGGAGACCAGGTCGAAGGGGCGCGAGCGGAACCGGTACGCCGCCGAGGTCAGCGCGCCCACCGGGCAGATCTGGATGGTGTTCCCGGAGAAGTACGACTCGAAGTCGTCGCCCTCGCCGGTGCCGACCTGCTGCAGTGCCCCGCGCTCCACCAGGTCGATGAACGGGTCCCCGGCGATCTGCTGCGAGAAGCGGGTGCAGCGCGCGCACAGCACGCAGCGCTCGCGGTCCAGCAGCACCTGGCTGCTGATCGGCACCGGCTTCTCGTAGGTGCGCTTCATCCCCTCGAAGCGGGAGTCGGCGGCGCCGCTGGTCATCGCCTGGTTCTGCAGCGGGCACTCGCCGCCCTTGTCGCAGACCGGGCAGTCCAGCGGGTGGTTGATGAGCAGCAGCTCCATCACGCCGCGCTGGGCCTTCTCGGCCACCGGCGAGCTGAGCTGGGTGCGCACCACCATGCCCTCGGCCACCGGAACAGTGCAGGAGGCGACCGGCTTGCGCTGGCCCTCGATCTCGACGATGCACTGGCGGCAGGCGCCGGCCGGATCGAGCAGCGGGTGGTCGCAGAAGCGCGGGATCTGGGTGCCGATGGTCTCGGCGGCCCGGATCACCAACGTTCCCTTGGGGACCCGCACTTCGACGCCGTCGATGGTGAGCGTGACCAGTTCGACCGCGGTCTCGGAGGCGGTTGGCTCTGTGATCGTCACGCGTGCACCTCCCTTTCGGTGGCGGACTGGTGGCCGGGGCGGGGGCCGTCGGCCCAGACGGTGGAGGCGGCCGGGTCGAACGGGCAGCGGCGCTCGGCCAGGTGCTGCTCGTACTCGGCCCGGAAGTGCTGGAGCGAGGAGACGATCGGGCTGGCCGCGCCGTCGCCCAGGGCGCAGAAGGACTTGCCGTTGATGTTGTCGGCGATGTCGAGGAGCTTCTCCAGGTCCCCGTCGACGCCCTCGCCCGCCTCGATCCGCTGGAGCAGCTGGACCAGCCAGTAGGTGCCCTCGCGGCAGGGGGTGCACTTGCCGCAGGACTCGTGGGCGTAGAACTCCGTCCAGCGGGTGACGGCCCGCACCACGCAGGTGGTCTCGTCGAAGACCTGGAGCGCCTTGGTGCCGAGCATCGAGCCGGCCGCGCCGACGCCCTCGTAGTCCAGCGGGACGTCGAGGTGCTCGTCGGTGAACATCGGGGTGGAGGAGCCGCCCGGGGTCCAGAACTTCAGCCGGTGCCCGGGGCGGATGCCGCCGCTGAGGTCGAGCAGCTGGCGCAGCGTGATGCCGAGCGGGGCCTCGTACTGGCCGGGGTTGGTGACGTGGCCGGAGAGCGAGTAGAGCGTGAAGCCGGGGGACTTCTCGGTGCCCAGGGCCTTGAACCACTCCTTGCCGCGGGACAGGATCGGCGGCACCGAGGCGATCGACTCGACGTTGTTGACCACCGTCGGGCAGGCGTACAGGCCGGCGATCGCCGGGAACGGGGGCCGCAGCCTCGGCTGGCCGCGGCGGCCCTCCAGCGAGTCCAGCAGCGCCGTCTCCTCGCCGCAGATGTAGGCGCCGGCCCCGGCGTGCACGGTGATGTCGAGGTCGACCCCCGAGCCGAGGATGTTCCGGCCCAGCAGCCCGGCCCCGTACGCCTCGGCGACGGCCGCGTGCAGCCGGCGCAGCACCGGGACGACCTCGCCGCGCAGGTAGATGAAGGCGTGGTCGCAGCGGATCGCGTAGGAGGCGATGATCATGCCCTCGATCAGCACGTGCGGGTTGGCGAACAGCAGCGGGATGTCCTTGCAGGTGCCCGGCTCGGACTCGTCGGCGTTGACCACCAGGTAGTGCGGCTTGCCGTCGTTCTGCGGGATGAACTGCCACTTCATGCCGGTCGGGAAGCCGGCGCCGCCGCGGCCGCGCAGGCCGGCCTCCTTGACCAGGGCGATCACGTCGTCCGGCGGCATGGCGAGGGCCGCCTTGAGGCCCTCGTAGCCGTGGTGGCGGCGGTAGGTGTCGAGCGTCCAGGGGCGACTGTCGTCCCAGGAGTCGGACAGGACCGGGGTGAGCAGCTTCTCGGCCGGCTCGGCGGAGGTCATCACGCTTCGCTCCCTTCCTGGCCCTTGCCCGCCTGGCCGTTGTTCGTCTGGCTGTTGCTCGCCTGGGGGTTGCTTGCCTGGCCGTTGCCCGCCGGGCCGTTGCTTGCCTGGCCGTTGCTTGCCTGGCCGTTGTTCGCCGGGCCGTTGCCCTCGTGGCGGGGGGACGCGGGGCGGGGCGAGACCACCTTGGTGCCGGCGGTGCCGGGCAGCGCCTCGCCGCGGGCCAGCCGCAGACCGGCCAGGGACGGCGCGCCGCCGGCCCCGGACTCGTCGTTGGCGCCCGGGCGCTCGTCCGGGAAACCGGCCAGGATCCGGGCGGTCTCCTTGAAGCCGCACAGCCGGGCACCGCGGGTGGGCCGGACCTCACGGCCGGCACGCAGGTCGTCGACCAGCTGCCGGGCGCTCTCCGGGGTCTGGTTGTCGAAGAACTCCCAGTTGACCATCACCACGGGCGCGTAGTCGCAGGCCGCGTTGCACTCGATGTGCTCGATCGAGACCTCGCCGTCCTCGGTGGTCTCGTTGTTGCGGACACCCAGGTGCTCCTGGAGCTCGGCGAAGATCTGGTCGCCGCCGAGCACCGCGCACAGGGTGTTGGTGCAGACCCCGACGTGGTACTTCCCGGCCGGGCGGCGCCGGTACATGGTGTAGAAGGTCGCGACCGCGGTGACCTCGGCGGTGGTGAGGTCCAGCTGTTCGGCGCAGAAGCGGATCCCGGTCGGGCTGACGAAGCCCTCCTCGGCCTGCACCAGGTGCAGCAGCGGCAGCAGCGCCGAGCGGGGCTGCGGGTAGCGGGCGATCAGCTCGGCGGCATCGGCGGCCAGCCTGGCGTACACCTCCTCGGGGTACGGTGCGGCCGGCAGTGCCGGCAGTCCGAGTTCGACGTTGGTCACCGGTCCACGCCTCCCATCACCGGGTCGATCCCGGCCACCGCGACGATCACGTCGGCCACCTGGCCGCCCTCGCACATCGCCGCCATCGTCTGCAGATTGGTGAACGACGGATCCCGGAAATGGACCCGGTACGGGCGCGTCCCGCCGTCGCTGACCACGTGCACGCCCAGCTCGCCCTTGGGCGACTCGACCGCCACGTACGCCTGGCCGACCGGGACCCGGAAGCCCTCGGTGACCAGCTTGAAGTGGTGGATCAGGGCCTCCATCGAGGTGCCCATGATCTTGCGGATGTGGTCGAGGGAGTTGCCCAGCCCGTCCGGGCCGACGGCCAGTTGGGCGGGCCAGGCGATCTTCTTGTCGGCCACCATGACCGGGCCCGGACGCAGCCGGTCCAGGCACTGCTCGACGATCCGCAGCGACTGCTTCATCTCCTCCAGGCGGATCAGGAAGCGGCCGTAGGAGTCGGCGCTGTCGGCGATCGCGACCTCGAAGTCGTAGTCCTGGTAGCCGCAGTACGGATCGGTCTTGCGCAGGTCGTGCGGCAGGCCGGTGGCGCGCAGGATCGGGCCGGTGGCACCGAGGGCCAGACAGCCGGGCAGGTCCAGGAAGCCGACGTCGACCAGGCGGGCCTTGAACACCGGGTTGCCGGTGGCGAGTTTGTCGTACTCGTGCATCCGGGAGCGGAAGACCTTGACCGCCTCGCGGATCTGGTCGACGGCGCCGGGCGGCAGGTCCTGGGCGAGGCCGCCGGGGCGCACGTACGCGTGGTTCATGCGCAGACCGGTGACCAGCTCGAAGACGTCCAGGATCAGCTCGCGGTCCCGGAAGCCGTAGATCATCAGGGTGGTGGAGCCGATCTCCATCCCGCCGGTGGCCAGGCAGACCAGGTGCGAGGCGATCCGGTTGAGCTCCATCATCATCACGCGGATGACGTTGGCGCGGTCCGGGACGTCGCCGGTGATGCCGAGCAGCTTCTCGACCGCCAGGCAGTAGGCGGTCTCGTTGAACAGCGGGGTCAGGTAGTCCATGCGGGTCACGAAGGTGGTGCCCTGGACCCAGCTTCGGAACTCCATGTTCTTCTCGATGCCGGTGTGGAGGTAGCCGATGCCGCAGCGGGCCTCCTTCACCGTCTCGCCGTCGATCTCCAGGATCAGCCGCAGCACGCCGTGGGTGGACGGGTGCTGGGGGCCCATGTTGACGATGATGCGCTCGTCGTCGGCCCGGCCGACCGCCTCGACCACCTCGCCCCAGTCACCGCCGGTGACGGTGAAGACCCGGCCCTCGGTGGTATCGCGGGCGTCCGCTTCCTCGGTCTCTCCAAAGTGCTGGGTGTTCATCAGCTGTACGACCTCCGCTGGTCGGGAGCCGGGATCTGGGCGCCCTTGTACTCGACGGGGATGCCGCCGAGCGGGTAGTCCTTGCGCTGCGGGTGGCCCAGCCAGTCGTCCGGCATCATGATCCGGGTGAGCGCGGGGTGGCCCTCGAAGACCAGGCCGAAGAAGTCGTAGGCCTCGCGCTCGTGCCAGTCGTTGGTCGGGTAGACGCTCACCACGGAGGGGATGCGCGGGTCCGCGTCGGGCGCGGTGACCTCCAGCCGGATCAGCCGGCCGTGGGTGATCGAGCGCAGGTGGTAGACCGCGTGCAGCTCGCGGCCCTTGTCGCCGGGGTAGTGCACGCCGCTCACGCCCAGGCACAGTTCGAAGCGCAGCGCCGGGTCGTCGCGGAGGATGCGGGCGGTCCCCAGCAGGTGGTCGCGGTCGATGTGGAAGGTGAGCTCGCCGCGGTCGACCACGGTCCTCTCGATCACCTCGACCGGGTCCAGGCCCTGCTCCTCCAGGGCGCCCTCCAGCTCGTCGGCGACCTCGTCGAACCAACCGCCGTACGGGCGTTCGCTCGGACCGGGCAGCACGATCGGGGCGGCCAGACCGCCGAAGCCGGAGGTGTCGCCGCTGCCCTTGGCACCGAACATGCCCTGGCGGCGGCCGACCACCTCGACCGGGATCTCGCGGACCGGCTGCTCGCGGCGGGTCTCGGGTACCTGGTCGTTCATCGCAGCTGCCCCCGCATCTCGCTGATCGGGGTGGCCTTCAGGGCGAGCGCCTCACCGAGTTCCTCGGCCCGGCGCCTGTTCACGCCCAGCGGCTCGTGCTGGATCTTGTCGTGCAGCTTCAGGATGGCGTCCATCAGCATCTCCGGACGGGGCGGACAGCCGGGCAGGTAGATGTCCACCGGGACGATGTGGTCGACGCCCTGGACGATCGCGTAGTTGTTGAACATCCCGCCGGACGAGGCGCAGACACCCATCGAGATGACCCACTTGGGGTTGGGCATCTGGTCGTACACCTGGCGCAGCACCGGGGCCATCTTCTGGCTCACCCGCCCCGCCACGATCATCAGATCGGCCTGCCGGGGGGAGCCCCGGAAGACCTCCATGCCGAACCGGGCCAGGTCGTAGCGGCCCGCCCCGGTGGTCATCATCTCGATCGCGCAGCAGGCCAGACCGAAGGTGGCCGGGAAGAGTGACGCCTTGCGCACCCAGCCGGCGGCCGTCTCCACCGTCGTGAGCAGAAAGCCGCTCGGCAGCTTCTCCTCGATTCCCATCAGATCCCTCTCAATGCCCTCGAGTCCGCTGATACGTGGGCCGGTTCTGGCTTGTCCGCTCGTTCACAAGCGGGCGCGCAGCCGGCGGACGGGTGGGGTCGCCACCCCGCGCTCGGACCACCCCGCGCTCAGTCCCACTCCAGGCCGCCGCGCCGCCACACGTAGGCGTACGCGACGAAAACGGTGGCGATGAACAGGAGCATCTCGACCAGCCCGAAGATCCCCAGGGCGTCGAAGGTCACCGCCCAGGGGTAGAGGAAGACGATCTCGATGTCGAAGACGATGAAGAGCATCGCCGTCAGGTAGTACTTGATCGGGAACCGACCGCCGCCCACGGGCTGCGGTGTCGGCTCGATGCCGCACTCGTACGCCTCCAACTTGGCCCGGTTGTAGCGCTTGGGGCCGGTGAGTGAGGCCATCACGACGGAGCCGACCGCGAACGCCGCCGCGATGGCACCGAGTACGAGGATCGGCGCGTAGGCATTCATAGCCCCCGCTCCCTCCGTCCAGTCGTCCTTGACTGCAGATCGGAACCGGCGGGTCACACAGAGGTGAACCCGCGTTCCAGTTCCCGAGATCCACCTCATGTGAGGCAGTTCACAAAGCCTGGAACGAGCGCATCCTATGCCCGTCGGCTTGTGATCTGCGACACGCAGTTCACGGTCACCTTTGTGATCTACGACACCCTTCGAATGGGGTCGAATATGAACATGCCCAGATTTGTCGACGCAAAGCAGTCAAATGATCACAAGCAGTCGCATTTACTTGTGAAGCGGCAGGTCAGGGGCGTGTTCCTATATCAACTATGCGTCGGCCTGAGCAAATTTCCAGGCGCCATGTTGACGTGTTATAGAGGCTCACTCGCAGGGGTGGCGGGGGTCCGAACGCTCGCTTGACCCTTCGTTCACAAGCGCGCGAGCTTGCCGTTGCACGGGGTTCCCCTGCCGCTCCCCGAGCCGCCCGATTCCTCCACCGGGCACCCCCACGTGCCACCTCTGTGCCACCTCCGCGCCGCGTCCGTGCCGCGTCCGTGCCGCCTCGGACAGGCCCGCCTCGGCCCGGCATTTCGAGCGGGCCGGGACGGCTACTGGCGGCCGGCCGCCTGCTCCCAGATCCAGGCCGCGATGCCCACCCGGTTACGGGCTCCGATCTTGCGCTGGATGTTGGCAAGGTGGTTCTTCACCGTCCCCGGCGAGATGAACAGCCCCGCGCCGATCTCGGCGTTGGTCGCGCCGTCTGCCACCAGCTCGGCGATCTCCCTTTCCCTCGTGGTCAGTTCCTCCGTCGGGCCGGCTGTCGACTGCGGAGCCGCCGCGGCCGGCTTGGCGCCGCCCCGCCCGGGCACCGGCTCCGCACCCGGGAGTGCCATGTGCCGCAGGAGCCGGACGGTGATCTGCGGGCTGATCAACGCGTCCCCCGCCATCGCCGCCCGGACCGCCTCGATCAGCAGCACCGGCCCCGACCGCTTCAGCAGGAATCCGGCCGCCCCGTGCCGCAGTGCCGTGTGCACGTACTCGTCCAGGTCGAAGGTGGTCACCACGATCACCTTGCACTGGTCGGCCAACTGCCGTGTGACCTCCAGGCCGTCGACCTTCGGCATCCGGATGTCCGCGAGCACCACGTCCGGCCGCAGCCTCCTGGCCTCCTGCACCGCTGCGGCACCGTCCGCCGCCTCCGCCACCACCACCATGTCCGGCTGGACGTCCAGGATCATCCGGAACGCACTGCGAACGTCCGCCTGGTCGTCCGCGATCAGGATCCGAATCGGCCCTGTTCCACTGCCCATCTCCGTACCTCCCCGCTACCCGTCCCGCCTCGGCTCCCACGAACCCGTCGGCCCCGCACCGGCCTCCTCCAGTGGCAGCACCGCCGTCACCCTCCAGGCCTCCCGCTCGTGCGGGCCGGCTTCCAGCGAACCTCCGAGGGCCTCGACCCGGGCAGCCAAGCCCGGCAGGCCGCTGCCGCCGCCCCGGCGCGGCCGCCCTGCCGAGCCCGGGGCCCGACCGTCGTTGGTCACCGTCAGCTCCAGCCGTCCGCCGCTACGGCGGGCCCGGATCTCGATCTCCCGCGCGGCCGGAGCATGCCGCCGGACATTGGTCAGGGACTCGACCACGATCCGGTGGACGGTACCCTCCACCTCGCGCGGCACCGGCTCCTCCGGCAGCTCCAGACGGACCGCGGCTCCACCCGTCGCGGTGAACCGCTCGGCCACCTCGGCGAGTTCGGCGAGTCCGGCCTGCGGACCGCGGCCTCCGCCCTCCTCGCTGCGCAGCAGCTGTACCGTCCGGTCCAGCGAGGCCAGCGCCCGCTGCCCGGCCTGCTCTATTCGCTGGAACATCTCCGCCGCCCGGGCCGGATCGATCCCGGCCAGGTAGGCCCCCGCCTGGGCCTGGGCGACCATGCCGCTGACATCGTGCGCCACGAAGTCGTGCAGGTCGTGGGCCAGCTCCAGCCGCTGCGCCCGCCTCGCCTCGGCCACCGCCTTGTTGCGCACCTCGTCCAGGCCCCGCAGGTAGAGCCCGATCAGCACGGCCGGCAGGGAGAGCATCGATCCGAAGCCGAAGAGCGTGAGCGTGTCCGCGGGCCCCTCGATGAACACGAACCGGGACGGCCAGAGGGCGACCGCTCCGCAGGCCGTCCAGGCGGCCGCCGCACACCACGGGCCGTCCTCGGCGCGCAGGCCGACGACCACCGACAGCAGCAGGACGGCCAGCTCCACCAGGCCCAGCAGCCCGGCCCAGCGCTGCCCCTCCGCCCAGCGGCCGAGGGACCAGACGGCGACCGTGAGCGCGACCGACGCCGCCCCGAGCGCCATGGTCACGGCCGCCGCCCCGTACCGCCGCCGCACCGGCCGGACGAACGGCACCAGGACCAGGACGACCCCGGACAGGATCTGAGTCATCGTCACCACCTCCCTCGACTCCTCGACTGCCGTCACATTACGACGCCGCCCATGCGTCACGCCTGTGCCGATCGGCATATTTCAAAGGCGGGTTGAGCAGGAGGAACAGCCCGATCGGCATCTGCCGCCAACCCCTGTCGGGGCTCCAGTCTTGAGTCGTCGCACCGGCCACGGAGGCCGGAACCGAAGGGAGTCCACCACCATGTCGAAGCTCGTGATCAATGCCCGCGGCACCGCCTCCCGGGCCGTGGCGGCCGCCCCGGACGTCCCGCCCGCACCGCACTGGGCCCGGCTCGCCGCCAAGGCCGCCGTCCTGACCACCGTCCCCTCGGGGCTGTGGCGGATCGCCTTCGGCTTCGGCGTCCCGGTCGGCTTCAGCGGCGCGACGCTCGCCGCGTACGCCGAGCACCAACCGGGTTGGGGCACGCTCTACTGCGTGGCGCTGAGCGCCCTGGCCGAGTCGCTGGCCTTCCTGACCCTGGGCCTGGTCCGGCCCTGGGGGCTGGTGGCGCCCCGGTGGATACCGCTGCTGGGCGGCCGTCGGGTCCGGCCACTCGCCGCGATCGTCCCGGCGTTGCTGGGCTCGGTGATCCTCACCTCCCTCGGTACGACCGCGCTCTTCGGCGGCTGGGCCCGCAACCTGGCCGAACCGGATTCTCCGCACGGTCTCGCCGGCGTGGTGATGACACTCGCCTACCTGCCCCTGGTCGCCTGGGGCCCGCTGCTCGGTGCGGTCACCCTCGACTACGCCCGCCGGACGCTGCGGCGGCACCGGTGACGACGGCGGCCGGTCACACCTGGGCCGGCTCCGCGCTCGGCCCCACCGCATCCCTCCCGCTCGCGCCCTCGCCCTCGTCCTCGTTCCGGATCAGGGCCGGCGCGGGGGCCGTGCGCCGACCCCACTCCGTCGCGACCAGCACCAGGGCTCCACCGAGCAGGGCGAGCGGGCCCATCCGGTTCCCGGCCATGGTGATCCCGAAGACTGCGGCCCACAACGGCTCGGTGCCGAGCAACAGGCTCACCCGCGAGGGCGACGTGGCCCGCACGGCCCACATCTGGACGAAGAAGGCGAACAGAGTGCAGAACAAGGACAGATGCAGCAGCCAGGCCCACTGGCCGGCTCCGTACGAACGGGCGACCGTCCACGGCGCAGGGCCGACCGACAGCGCGACGACGGAGAACACTCCGGTGGCCACGGCGAGTTGGACCCAGGTAACGGCGAGCATGTCGGTGTCGCGGACGGCTCGGGTGCGGGCCATCGCGAGGACGTACGCCGAGCGGACGAGGGCGGCGCCCAGCACCAACAGATCTCCGAGCGTCGGAGGGCGCAGCCCGCCGTCTCCGGTGAGCAGGGCGACACCGAGGACGGCCAGCCCGGCGGCCGCGAGGAAGGCCTTCGGTGGTGCGGTCCGGCCGAGGGCGCTCTCGCCGAGCGGGGTGAGCACCATCGCGAGGCTGATGATCAGTCCGGCGTTGGTCGCGGAGGTGTGCACGGCTCCGCAGGTCTCCAGCAGGAAGATCCCGCTGAGCACCAGCCCCAGTGCGGCACCGCCGAGCCACTCGGCACGACTCAGCCTCCGCAGGGCACGCCAGGCGACCACCCCGAGCAGCGGCAGCACCAGCCCGAACCGCAGCACGAGCATCGCCACGACCGTCCCGGGCTCGGCCACGCGCTGGACGGCGAGAAAGCTCGATCCCCACACCACGGCCACGAGCAGGACCGGAAGATCACGAAGGACCGACGAGGACGAACCCTCGGGCAGGTCGGACAAGGAGGCAGACATGCGAAAGATCCCTCCGAACGGACGGAACCGGCGGGCGCGAGTACCGTACGGCGTCGGACGGACCCAAAAGCCGGGCGGAGAGCCCGGCGGCGGACGAGGTGGAGCGTGGAGCAAAGGTGCGCCATCCTCGCGCACCGGACCGCCGGTGATCAATGCCCCGCGCGGGCGCCGATGGGTCGGGCGCCGAGCAGGTGGCCGCGGCAGGCGGGCAGACCCTGCTCGTAATGCAACTTGAGTCGCATTACGATGAGCGCGGCGCGACCGTCACGCCACAGCGATCCCTGACGCGACCGGAGTCGACTTTGCCTGACACCACCCACCCCGCTCCGGAACCCCGCACCCCCACCCCGCGCCCGGGCGGCCGCAGCGCCCGGGTCCGGGCGGAGGTGGTCGCCGCGACGCTCGCCGAAGTCACCGAGAAGGGGTACGACGGCCTCACCGTCGAGGCGGTCGCCACCCGCTCCGGCGCCCACAAGGCAACCCTCTACCGACGCTGGGGCGGAGTGGACGGCCTGGTCGCCGACGCCCTGACCGGATCCGCCGACCAGCCCTGGCCCCTGCCCGACACCGGAGACCTCCAGCAGGACCTCCGCCTGATCACCCAGGAGGTGTTCAGCGTCTTCACCGACCCGGAGCTCGGCCCCACACCGATAGCGCTGATCTCCGCCGCCCAGCGCTCGGACGCCGGCGCGGCCGCCCTCCGCGCCTTCTTCGCGGCCCGGCACCGCCAGGCCGCCGAGGTGGCCGAACGGGCCGTCGCCCGGGGCGAGCTCCCCACGGGGACGGACGGCGCCGAGGTGGTCCGGGCCGCCACCGCGCCGCTCTACTACCGCCTGTTCGTCTCCGGCGAGCCCCTGGACGCCCGCACCGCCGAGCGGGCCGCCGACGCCGCGGCCCTGGCCGCGCGCGCCGGGCTCTTCACCACCACCGCGGCCACCACGACCACCACGGAACAGAACTGACAAACCATCACACCACTGCCGTCCGAGGAGCCACGGCCGCCCCAACCCCTACCGCATCCCCATCCGGCCGTGGATGATGCACCCATGACAACCCCGCCGTCCACCACTCCCCGGAAGGTCCGTCACGTGAAGCGCACGCACTGGGCGCTGGTCGCCGCCGCCACCGTCCTCCCGCTCGTGGCGAGCACCGGCACCGCCGTCGCGGACGCCCCCGCGGCCGGCACCCCCACCGCCGGCTGCACCTACACACCGGCTGTCCCGGCCGACAACTTCAAGGGCATCCCGGTGTTCGACGCCAAGAAGGCGGCGAAGCCCTACCGCGCGACACTGCGGACCAGCCAGGGCCAGATCACCTTCGAGGCGCTGACCGACAAGGCGCCCTGCACCACCTTCTCGTTCCGGTTCCTCGCCGAGCACGACTACTTCGACCGCAGCCACTGCCACCGCCTCACCACCCAGCGGATCTACGTCCTCCAGTGCGGCGACCCGACCGGCACGGGCAGCGGCGGTCCGGGCTACTCCTTCCCGGACGAGAACCTGACCGGCGCCACCTACCCGGCCGGAACCGTGGCCATGGCCAACGCCGGCCCGAACACCAACGGCAGCCAGTTCTTCTTCGTCTGGAAGGACACCAAGCTCTCCCCCGCCTACACGCCCTTCGGCCGGATCACCGCCGGCCTGGACGTGCTCCAGAAGATCGCCGCCGGCGGCGAGGACGACCAGAACAACCCGGGCGACGGCTTCCCCACGCTCCCGGTGAACATCCGCAACGTGAAGATCAGCGCCCGCTGACCGGGCGGGCCGGACAGCCCCGGCCCGCCACCCGCCGTCCCCCGCTCCCGTACGGTGGCAGCACCAACGACACCGCAACGGGAGCAGGAGCAGCACCGCATGGACAGCCGGATCTGGGAGAGCGTCGACCACCTGGTCGCGTGGCTGGACGAGCAGAGCACGCAGTCGCCCCAGGAGGAGCGACTGCTGCGGATCCTCAAGCTCTCCGAGGAGATCGGCGAGGTCGGTGCGGCGGTGGTCGGTGCCACCGGCCAGAACCCGCGCAAGGGGGTCACCCACACCTGGGAGGACGTCCAGCATGAGCTCTGCGACGTCGTCTTCTCCGCCCTCGTCGCCCTGAGGACCCTCACCCCCGACGCGGCCCGGGTCTTCGCCGAGCGCCTCGCCTACGTCGAACAGCGCTCCACCGCCTCCCGGCGACCGCCGGAGGAACCCCCGGCGGTCGACGAGGCATAGGCGACGCCCCCGTCAGGGACGAGGCACGCCGTCCCCCCGGGTCAGGCGTTCGGCGCGACCCTGGCGAGGCCGTTGATCACGCGGTCCATCGCGTCGCCGCCCTGCGGGTCGGTGAGGTTCGCGAGCAGCTTGAGGGTGAAGCGCATCAGCATCGGGTGGGTGAGGCCGCGCTGGGTGGCGATCTGCATCACCTTGGGGTTGCCGATGAGCTTCACGAAGGCGCGACCCAGCGTGTAGTAGCCGCCGTACACGTCCTTGAGGATGCGCGGGTAGGCCTGGAGGGCGCGCTCGCGGCCGCCGTCGGTGACCCGGGCGAGGGCCTGCACGATGACCCCGGCGGCGATCTGGCCGGATTCCATCGCGTAGGCGATGCCCTCGCCGTTGAAGGGGTTGACCATGCCGCCCGCGTCGCCGACCAGCAGCAGGCCGCGGGTGTAGTGCGGCTGCCGGTTGAAGGCCATCGGCAGTGCGGCGCCGCGGATCGGCTCGGTCATGTTCTCGGGGGTGTAGCCCCACTCCTCCGGCATACCGGCGCACCAGGCCTTGAGCACCTCGCGCCAGTCCAGCTCGCCGAAGGCCGGCGAGGAGTTGAGGATGCCGAGGCCGACGTTGGAGGTGCCGTCGCCCATGCCGAAGACCCAGCCGTACCCGGGCAGCAGCTTGCGCTCGCTGCCGCGGGTGTCCCACAGCTCCAGCCAGGACTCCAGGTAGTCGTCGTCGTGGCGCGGCGAGGTGAAGTAGGTGCGGTAGGCGACGCCCATCGGGCGGTCCTCGCGCCGGTGCAGACCCATGGCGAGGGAGAGCCGGGTGGAGTTGCCGTCGGCGGCGACCACCAGCGGGGCCCGGAAGGTGACCGGCCGCTTCTCCTCGCCGAGCTTGGCGGTGACGCCGACGATCCGGCCGGTGCGCTCGTCCAGGACCGGCCCGCTGACGTTGCAGCGCTCGTAGAGCCGCGCGCCGGCCTTCTCGGCCTGACGGGCCAGCAGCTCGTCGAAGTCGGCGCGCTTGCGCACCAGGCCGTAGTCGGGGAAGGAGGACAGCTCGGGCCAGTCCAGCTCCAGCCGGACACCGCCGCCGATGATGCGCAGGCCCTTGTTGTGCAGCCAGCCGTTCTCGGTGGAGACGTCGATGCCCATGTCCACCAGCTGCTTGGTGGCACGCGGGGTCAGGCCGTCGCCGCACACCTTCTCGCGCGGGAAGGCGGTCTTCTCCAGCAGCAGCACGTCCAGCCCGGCCTGGGCCAGGTAGTACGCGGTGGTGGAGCCGGCCGGGCCCGCGCCGACCACGATGACGTCGGCCGTGCTCTCCACGGGGCTGTCCGGCTTCGTCAGATCGGCTGCGGTCTCGGACACGTGGACACACTCCTGGAACTGCGGCTGGGGGACGGCGGCTCTGTCTCCGGCAGTCTAGTTCCGCTCACGTCACCGGATGCGCCCCCGCCCCCCGACCGTCGGCCCCGGGCCGCGGCCCCGCGCCGTACCGATCGAGCCGCGGCGCCCGGCCCCGGCCGAGCCCGGCTACGCGATCTTGTAGGCCCGGTGCAGCGCGACGATCCCACCGGTCAGGTTCCGCCAGGCGACCTTCGACCAGCCGTTGTCCTGGAGCCTGGTGGCCAGCCCGGGCTGGTCCGGCCAGGCCCGGATGGACTCGGCGAGGTAGACGTACGCGTCCGGGTTGCTGCTGACGGCGGTGGCCACCGGCGGCAGCGCGCGCATCAGGTACTCGGTGTAGACCGTCCGGAACGGCGTCCAGGTCGGGGTGGAGAACTCGCAGATCACCAGCTTGCCGCCGGGCTTGGTGACCCGCAGCATCTCGCGCAGCCCCGCGTCGGTGTCCTGGACGTTGCGCAGCGCGAAGGAGATCGTCACCGAGTCGAAGGTGTCGTCCGCGAACGGCAGCCGGGTGGCGTCGCCGGCGGTGAGCGCCAGCTCGGGGTGGCGGCGCTTGCCCTCGGCGAGCATGCCGACCGAGAAGTCGCACGGGACGACCTCGGCCCCGGCCTCGGCGAAGGGCAGTGAGGAGGTGCCGGTGCCGGCCCCGAGGTCGAGCACGAGGTCCCCCGGCCCGGCGGCCACCGTCTCGGCCACCGCCCGGCGCCAGGCGCGGGCCTGGCCGAGGGAGAGCACGTCGTTGGTGCGGTCGTACTTGGCCGCGACGTCGTCGAACATGGCGGCGACTTCGTGCGGCTGCTTGTCCAGAGAGGCTCGGGTCACGCCCCCATTGTTCACCCTCGCACGGACGCCCCGACCAACGGGGCACACCGACCCGGAGCCGAACCCGGAGCCGACCCCGGCCGAGCCCCGGCCCGCGCCCGACGTCGAGCAGCCGCCCGCCGGTAACGGGCTCGGCCCACCCGTACCGGGCACGGCCGGTCAGTGCTGAGCGCGCCGCCCGCCCGCGCGGCGCCGCCGACGCGACCGCTTGCCGTGCGTTATCGCGGGCATCCCGTCCGCCAGCGCCCCCGTCGCCAGCGCGAGGTTGGCGGCCAGCTTCCCCTGCCCGCCGCGGAGCGCGAGGGCCTTGTGGTGCCGTCGGATGCGCAGCACGCAGATCACGAAGAGCACGACGGCCACCGGCACGCTGAACCGGGCCAGGCCCACGCCGACGGGCTGCGGGTAGGTGTCGCCGCAGATCCGCACCGCGCCCGGGTCGTCGGCGGCGTGCTCCAGGCAGATCCTGTCGCCGAGCCTGGCGCTGTCCGAGAGCGGCAGCGCGGCCGCGGTGTGCGGCTCCCCGCCGGCCCGGTAGCTGACGGCGCTGTAGGTGCCGCCACCGGTCGGGAGCTGGGTGACGACCCCCTCGACTCTCACCGGGTGCGCCTCGATCCGGTCGGCCTGGTCGGCCTGGCGCCAACCGAGCAGGCACATGCCGACGGCCAGCACGGCGCTGAGCACGGCGGCGAGGTACCAACCACGGCCCATCCGCGGGGTGCGCGGCGGGGGAACGGTCGCGGTTTGCATGGTTCCTGTCCTGGCTTGCCTTCGGGGCCGGGGACACGGCCCCGCCGCCCGCGGGCGCGGGCAGTGGTGTGGTGAGGGTACGGAGTGAGCTGTCCGGGATCGTATCCGCTGGCGGGCCCTCAGGTCACGATGAAGGGACAATCACTCTCCGGCACCGACACCGGAGTTCGGGTGCACACGAAGGAAGTCCCGTTCGCCACAAGGAAATCCGGCTACTGACGAGTACGTCACACCTGCCGTGACGACCGTCTCACCGTCGGCGGTACACCAACCGCCCGCCCAGCACCGTGGCCAGGCACCCACCCGCCGCCGGTTCCGCGCCCGACACCGCACCCGTACCCGCGCCCACGTCCGCGCCCGACACCGCTTCCGCGCCCCCGCGCCCGATCCCGCCCCCTGCGACCGCGAACACCGCGAAGTCCGCCCGCCGCCCGGCCGCCACCCGCCCGTACACGGCCTCCGTGAGCGGCAGGACGGCCAGCGGGTCCAGCGGCCCCGCGCCCACGTCGCCCGGCCCTCCTGACGAACCAGCAGAACCGGCGGAAGCGGGCGCCCCGGGCAGTCCCACGACCCCCGACCGCGCCACCGCCGTCCGCACCGAAGCCCGCTCGAAGGGCCCGGCCACCGCCGTCACCCCGTACCCCAGCATCCGCTGCAGTCCCCGCCGTGCGCTGGCCCCGCACCGCGCCTCGTCCGTGGACCCGGCCAGCCCGTCCGCCACCGGCTCGACGCCGACCTCCTCCCGGGGATCGGGGTGGTACGCCCGTTCCAGCAGCCGGTGTCCGTACGGATTGCGCAGCCCGGGGGTGAGCACGGCCGCACCCCAGTCCCGTACCCGCGCGCCGGGGTGGGCGGCCGCCAGCTCCCCGTACGGACCGACCGCCTCCACCAGCTCGCCACGCACCACCACCGCCCCGTCGGCGATGGACGGGGCGGTGGGGTCGGCCGGGTCGGGCAGCACGAACGCCGCCCGGTGCAGAGTCAGCACAACAGCGCCTTCGACTTCGACAGCAACGCCGGCGGCAATGCCGACGCCGGCGGCAACGGCCACGGCCACAGGGACACCGGCATCAACCACACCGGCGCGGGAGGGGCCAGGAGGAGAGGAGGAGAAGGGGACTCAGTTGTCCAGGATCTTCAGCTCGGGGTGCGCGGTGCCGCCCTCGATCGCCGTGGAGGCGATGTGCGAGGCGACGCGCGGGTCGACCGGGTCGTTGGCCGGGTCGTCCAGCACCCGCAGGTGCTCGTAGGTGGTCGAGCGCTGCGCCGGGACGCGGTCGGCGGCCCGGATGAGGTGGATCAGCTCGGTGAGGTTGGAGCGGTGCTTGGCACCCGCCGCCGAGACGACGTTCTCCTCCAGCATGACGGACCCGAGGTCGTCCGCACCGTAGTGCAGCGACAGCTGGCCGGCCTCCTTGCCGGTGGTGAGCCAGGAGCCCTGGATGTGGGCGACGTTGTCGAGGAACAGGCGGGCGATCGCGATCATCCGCAGGTACTCGAAGACGGTGGCCTGGGTCGAGCCCTTCAGGTGATTGTTCTGCGGCTGGTAGGTGTACGGGATGAAGGCCCGGAAGCCGCCGGTGCGGTCCTGCACGTCGCGGATCATCCGCAGGTGCTCGATCCGCTCGGCGTTGGTCTCGCCGGTGCCCATCAGCATGGTGGAGGTGGACTCCACGCCGAGGCCGTGGGCGATCTCCATGATCTCCAGCCAGCGCTCGCCGGACTCCTTCAGCGGGGCGATCGCCTTGCGCGGCCGCTCCGGCAGCAGCTCGGCGCCGGCGCCGGCGAAGGAGTCCAGGCCGGCCTTGTGGATCCGGGTGATGGCCTCCTCGACGGAGACGCCCGAGATCCGCGCCATGTGCTCGACCTCGGAGGCGCCCAGCGAGTGGATCACCAGCTGCGGGAAGTCGGCCTTGATCGCCGAGAACGCCCGCTCGTAGTACTCCACGCCGTAGTCCGGGTGGTGGCCGCCCTGGAACATGATCTGGGTGCCGCCGAGCTCGACCGTCTCGGCGCAGCGGCGCAGGATCTCGTCGAGCTCGCGGGACCAGCCCTTGTCGCTCTTCGGCGGCACGTAGAAGGCGCAGAACTTGCACGCCGTCACGCAGACGTTGGTGTAGTTGATGTTGCGCTCGATGATGTACGTCGCGATGTGCTCGGTACCCGCGTAGCGACGGCGGCGCACCGCGTCGGCGGCGGAGCCGAGCGCGTGCAGCGGCGCCGAGCGGTAGAGCTCCAGCGCCTCCTCCGGGGTGATCCGGTCACCGGCGGTGGCGCGGTCGAGCACGGCCTTCAGGTCGGTGCTGGACGCATCGAGGGTGGTCGCTGCGAGCTCGGTCACCTGGCGGCCTTCTCTCTCTCAAGTGCTACTCGGGTACGGCCGAACCAGCCTACGCCAGCACATTCCGCCGCCCGCGTCAGCCCGCTGAACTGCGCACGGGCCGCCCCGGACCCCGCCGCAGCCCTCGGCCGCCAGCCCCGCCAGCCCCGCCGCAGCCCTCAGCCGTCGGCCCCGCCGGCCCCGTCGGCCCTGCGCATCGTGCCGGCCGGGTTCCCGGCCGGCGGGTCGGCGGAGGCGAAACGGATCGTCCCGTCGGACTGCAGGGTGAGCGTCTCCGCGTTGGAGCCGCCGGTGCAGGCGCCGGGGATCGAGGAGCGGACCAGTCGGGACTGGAACACCAGCTTGGTGGCGGAGGCCGACTTGAGGGTCCAGGCGCCCTCGCAGCTGATCGAGAGCAGCCCGGAGACGGCGTTGCGGCTGGTGGTGCTCTCCTGGCCGATCGCCGCCGGACGGACGGTGAGCGTGGTGGTCCCGCCGGGCAGCCCCTTGTCGGTGACCATGTCCCCGCTCCAGGTGCCCAGGAAGGCGGCGGGCACCACGCTCGGCCCGCCCGTCCCGGGCGGCACCGCACCCGGGGCGGACGCCGTCGCGTTCCCCGGAGCGCCGGAGGCCGAGGTGGACCCGGAGGTGACGGCGCCGCTCGGCGGGACGGCCCGGCCGGGGTCGGCGGACGCCTCCGGCAGCGGCGCCGCCGTGGGCCCCGACACCGCCGGTTCGGCCCGGTGCAGCCACCCGTACAGCCCGTACCCGCCGCCCCCGAGCAGCACGAGCACCGCCGCGACCGCCGCCGCGTTCCGGGCCCGCCGCGGCCGCGCCCCCTGCGCGGTCCCGTCCCGGACGGCCCCGCTCAGCGGCGGGTGCTCCCCCGCACCCTGCGGCCCGCCCGCGGACACGAAGGTCGGTGTCCGCACCGCCCCGGCCAGGGCACCGGAGGCACCCGCGTCCGCGCCCACCCCGTCCGGAGCCGCTTCCCCCGACTCCCCCGGCTCCCCCATCTCCCTGTCCAAGTCCAAGTCCAAGTCCAGCAGTTCCACCGCGCTGCGTCCCACCCCCGCCGCCAGTTCCCCCGGCAGCCAGCGGCCCTGCGCCAGCCGGGCGGCGGCCGCACCGTCCGGGTCCAGCCGGGCGCGCAGCTGCCGCGGGGTGGGCCGGGCGGCCGGGTCCTTGGCCAGGCAGCCGAGGACGATCCCGCGCAGCGGCTCGGGCAGCCCGGCCACGTCCGGCTCCTCGTGCAGCACCCGGTAGAGCAGCACGGCCGCGCTGACCCCTTCGCCGAAAGGGTGGACGCCGGTGGCGGCGAAGGCGAGGACGGCGCCGAGCGAGAAGACGTCCCCGGCCGGCCCGACGGCCTGCCCGTTCGCCTGTTCGGGTGACATGAAGCCGGGCGACCCGACCACGTAACCGGAACGGGTGAGGCCGCCCGCGGCGTCCAGGGCCCGGGCGATCCCGAAGTCGATCAGCCGCGGTCCGTCCAGGGTGAGCAGCACGTTGGACGGTTTGACGTCCCGGTGCACCAGGCCGAGTCCGTGGACGTGGGCCAGGGCCTCGGCGAGCCCGACGCCGAGCGAGCGCACGGCCGGCTCGGGCAGCGGCCCGTACGTCCGGACGGCGTCGCCGAGCGCGGGGCCCGCCACGTAGCCGGTGGCGACCCACGGGCGTGCGCCCTCGGTGTCGGCGTCCAGCACGGGCGCGGTCCAGGCGCCGCCGACCCGCCGGGCGGCGGCGACCTCCTGCCGGAAGCGGGCGCGGAACTCGGCGTCGTCGGTGAGCTCCGACCGCACCACCTTGACGGCGACGGTGCGCCCGCCGGCCGTCCGGCCGAGGTAGACCCGGCCCATTCCGCCCGAGCCGAGCCGCCGCAGCAGCCGGTAGCCGCCCACCTGGCGCGGATCGTCCGACCCCAGTGCCCGCATCCCGCACGCTCCCCTCGCCTCGCACGCGCGCTCCGCCGACCGACGGCCCACCGGACGCGCCTCGGGTGCAGACCGTACCGGGCCGGACGGTGCTCCGCCCGGCCCTCGGGCCTGTCTTCACCCTTCCGCCCGCGCGGCGGCGCCGGGCGTACGAAGACGGGCACGGGCCCCGCGAACAGGTGCGGGAACCCCGCAGCCGGACGCCGCGCCCCTACATCCCGTGCCTCCCCCTACCTCCCCTACATCCCCTGCTGCGTCCCCAGCGGCAACGACACCGGCTCCAGCAGCCGCACCGCGACGTCGGGGGCGAACCCGCTGTCATGCGCGACCCGCCGGGCGAACTCCGTGACGCCGGACAGCTGGCGCTCGCCGAGCGAGAAGTCGAGCGCCTCGCTGAAGTACCGCTCCAGCACGTCCGCCCCGAAGGCCTCCCAGCGGGCGGCCTGTTCGGCGACCTTGCCGGCCTCCACCAGCGACAGGTCGCGGGACTCCAGGAAGGCCCGGTGCACCGCGGCGGTCAGTTCCGGGGCGCGCTCGGCGAACTCGCGCCGCACCGCCCAGACCGCGAAGACGAAGGGCAGGCCGGTCCACTCCTTCCACATCTCGCCGAGGTCGTGGACGGTCAGCCCGAGGTCGGCGGCCTGCCCGAGGTAGGCGCGCAGGGCCGGGTCGCCGATCAGGACGGCGGCGTCGGCCTCGGCGAGCATCGCGCTGAGGTCCGGCGGGCAGCTGAAGTAGTCCGGGCGCACGCCCTCGCGCTCCTCCAGGAGCAGCCGGGCGAGCCGTACGGAGGTGCGGCTGGTGGAGCCGAGGGCGACCCGGCGGCCGTCGAGGTCGGCGAGCGGCACCTTGCTCACGATCAGGCAGGACATCACCGGGCCGTCGCTGCCGACCGCGATGTCCGGCAGGACCAGCAGGTCGTCCGCGTTGCGCAGGTACTCCACGCAGGTGATCGGGCCGATGTCCAGGGTGCCGTCGACGAGCTGGTCGCTCAGCTTCTCCGGGGTGTCCTTGGTGAGGTCCAGGTCGAGCAGGTTCCCGGTCCTGGCGAGTCCCCAGTAGAGGGGTACGCAGTTCAGGAACTGAATGTGGCCGACCCGGGGCCTGACCGGTGTGTTCTCCTGGGGCTCCCGCGTCCGCGCGTCCGGTGTCCGTGCCTCCGGTGCTGCCACTGCGCCGCTCCCTCGCTGTTCGTGCCTCCCCGCAGCGTATGCCTGCTGTTCGCGGCGGCTCGCACCGGCCGTCCGACACGCCTTCAGCCGCCGTCGACGCGGCGTCGACGCGCCTTTCCACGCCCGCTGCCGACACCCGCTCCGGCCCTTACGACACGCGCCTTCCACGCCGCAAGTGACCTCTGGTCGTCACAGCGGCCGCATGCTAGCGTTGCCCTCAGTTGCAGTTTGATTCCCCTTGCAGTACTTGAAGCCTGCGGAGCATGTAACCGCAGGCTTTTTGTAGTTTTTCAGCAATATCGAAAAATTTCGGACACGTCCGGAGGCAGGGCGATCAGCGCAGCGGACCGGGTGTCACACGGTGTGGCCCCCGACACGCATCGCAAGGAGAACGGCATGGCTCAGGGAACCGTCAAGTGGTTCAACGCTGAGAAGGGCTTCGGCTTCATCGCCCAGGATGGCGGCGGCCCCGACGTCTTCGTTCACTACTCCGCCATCAACGCGAACGGCTTCCGTTCGCTGGAGGAGAACCAGACGGTCACCTTCGACGTCACCCAGGGCCCGAAGGGCCCGCAGGCGGAGAACGTCACCGCTGTCTGACCATCCTCTGATGTTCTGATCGCTCGGGACCCGTACGGGTCCGCCGGCGGCTCCCGACAGCCGCCACCATGAGCACAAGAGCAGTACCCAAGGGGGCCCGCCCATCGGCGGGCCCCCTGCCTTTTCGAAAGCCCGTCCCGGGGCGGAAGTTCGGGCACGGAGCGAAGGAATGCGGAAAGGGCCCTCTCCCGTCACCGGGAGAGGGCCCTTTCCGTCATGCCGGTCGAACGTCCCCTCTGGCGTTCGACCGCACGTTCCGTCCCGGGCAGCCTGCCTCAGGCCGCGACCGGGGTCGCACCGCCCTGGCCTGCGGCGACGGCCGGCTCCGGGGCCTCGTCGTACAGGTCCCCGGACGGGTTGTTGTACGCGGCGACGTCCAGGATCTTCTCCCGGGCCGCGACCACGATCGGCACGACGACCTGGCCGGCGACGTTGGTCGCGGTGCGCATCATGTCCAGGATCGGGTCGATGGCGAGCAGCAGGCCGACGCCCTCCAGCGGCAGGCCCAGCGTGGACAGGGTCAGCGTCAGCATGATGATCGCGCCGGTGAGGCCCGCGGTGGCGGCCGAGCCGACCACCGAGACGAAGGCGATCAGGATGTAGTCCTTGATGCCCAGCTCGATGTTGAAGACCTGGGCGACGAAGATCGCGGCGACGGCCGGGTAGATCGAGGCGCAGCCGTCCATCTTGGTGGTGGCGCCGAACGGCACGGAGAAGGACGCGTACTCGCTCGGAACGCCGAGGCGCTCGGTGACGCGGCGGGTGACCGGCAGGGTGCCGACCGAGGAGCGGGAGACGAAGGCCAGCTGGATCGCGGGCCAGGCGCCCTTGAAGAAGTGCAGCGGGTTGAGCCCGGCGGCGAAGCGCAGCACCAGCGAGTAGACGACGAACAGCACCAGCGCGCAGCCGAGGTAGATGTCCAGGGTCAGCGTGGCGAAGGGCTTCAGCAGGTCCCAGCCGTACTTGGCGACGGACTTGCCGATCAGGCCGAGGGTGCCGAGCGGGGAGAGCCGGATGACCCACCACAGCGCGGTCTGGGTCAGCTCCAGCACGGACTCGCTGAGCTTGAGGACCGGCTCGGCCTTGGCGCCGAGCTTGAGGATCGCCGCGCCGACCACGACCGCCAGGAAGACGATCTGGAGCACGTTCACCTTGGTGAAGGAGTCGACGATGTTGGTCGGGAAGATCCCGGTCAGGAAGTCGATCCAGGTGCCCTTGGAGTCGAGCGCCTTGAGGCCCTCGGTCTTCAGGTTGGTGCCCTCGCCCGGGTTGGTCAGCAGACCCAGGCCGATGCCGATGCCGACCGAGATCAGCGAGGTGACCATGAACCAGAGCAGCGTGCGGGTGGCCAGGCGGGCCGCGTTGGTGACGTTGCGCAGGTTCGCGACGCTCACCACGATCGCGGTGAACACCAGCGGCGGGACGGCCAGCTTGAGCAGCTGGACGAAGATCTTGCCGATGGTCTCCAGGGTGGTGGCCAGCCAGGAGATGTCGGCGGCACGGGCCAGGTAGCCGAGGCCGACGCCGAGCACGAGGCCGGCGACGATCTGCACCCAGAAGGGCGTCTTGCGGATGCGGGCGAGCACGGACGGCGACGAGGTCGCCTCGGGCGCTGTGGACATGGGGGAGCGTCTCCGGGGGAGGGCGTTGCTGACGGTGAGGTGGGGGCGGAGCGGGCGGCACGACGCGGGGCCGGACGGGATGGGTCGGGCCCCCGGTCAGGGGCGTGCCGCCGCGGTACAGCTCAGGGCAGCACAGCGCATGGCGCGACAACGGCGCGGGCTGTCCACAGCACCGGTCAGAGCACACGGGCGGGCGGCGGCGGGCAGGGGGCCCGGGCCGTGCATCCGCAGTGCGTCTGAGGCTGTCATGGCCGATACGTTAGCAGTAAAGGTTTGAGATGTTCAAAGTACTTGTTTGAGGTCACGCAGCGCACACGCCGCCCGAGGACCGCCGCCGACCCGAACTCCGGACACGAACGAAGCTGACGCCCCATCAGGCCAACTCGGCGGCCCGATTGACCGCCGAGCAGTTATACGTATAACTTTGACGGCGTCCCTGCCCCTGCCTGCCCACCCGGAGAGGACGGCCGATGGGCTACCTCGCCCTGCTCCGTGCCCCGCACGTCACCCGCCTGCTGCTCGGCACCCTGCTCGGCCGCCTGCCCGCCGGCATGACCGCCCTCGTCATCGCCCTCGCCCTGCGCGACGCCGGGGTGACGTACGGCCGGGTCGGACTGGCCACCTCCGCCTACGCGATCGCCGCCGCCGTCGGCGGACCGGTGCTCGGCCGGATCGTGGACCGCACCGGACAGCCGCGCGTCCTGCTCGCCTCCGCCGTGGTCGCCGGCGGCGGGTACGCGCTGCTCGCCCTCGCCCCCGGCTCCGCGCTCGGTGCGCCGATCGGGGCCGCGATCGCCGGCCTCGCCATGCCCCCGCTGGAGCCCTGCCTGCGCTCGCTCTGGCCGGACGTGGTCGAGGAGAAGCAGCTCGACACCGCGTACGCCTTCGACTCGGCCGCCCAGCAGATCCTCTACGTGGCCGGTCCGCTGGCCGTCGCCACCATCTCCGGGCTGTTCAGCCCGGTCGCCGCACTCTGGGTGGCCGCCGGGCTCGGACTGGCCGGCGCGCTGATCGTCGCCACCGCCGGGCCCGCCCGGGCCTGGCGCGCCCCGGCGCAGGAACGGTCCGCCGGACTGCTCGGGCCGCTGCGCTCCCCCGGACTGGTGCTGCTGCTGGTCGGACTGGCCGGGGCCGGCTGGGCGGTCGGCGCGCAGAACGTGCTGTTCATCGCCTATGCCGAACAGCACGTCGGTACGCTGCCCGGCGGCGGAGGCACCCTGCTGGCACTGGCCGCGCTCGGCGGCCTGCTCGGCGCGCTCGCCTACGGCGCGGTCACCTGGCGGCAGACCACGGCCACCCGCACCTGGGTGATGGCCCTCGCGATGGCCGCCTCCTACCTGCCGCTGGTCACCCTGCCCGGGCCGTACCCGATGGCCGCGCTGGCCTTCCTCTCCGGGGTCATGCTGGCCCCGCTGCTGGCGGCGGCGTTCGTCCTGGTCGCCGAACTGGCGCCGACCGGCACCGTCACCGAGGCCTTCGCCTGGCTGGTGACGCTGTTCGCCACCGGCAACTCGCTCGGCTACGCCGTCTCCGGCAAGCTCGCCGAGGACTCGCTGCGCCCGGTGGCGCTGTGCGCGGTGGGCGGGATCGCTCTCGGCGGGCTGGTGCTGTTCGGCGCCCGGCGCTGGTTCCACCCGGTGCCGCTCGCCCCGGCCGCCCGGCCCGTCCCGGTGGGCTGACCCACCCCCACGAACGACTGCGCCCGCCGGTGGTCTGGCCGACGGGCGCAGTCCTGTCTCCGGTGACGGACCGTCACCGCCCGGTCGGAGCCGTACCGGCCGGCGCCGTGGAGGAGCGCAGCACCAGCGAGGTGGCCAGCGGCGCGACCGGCGCCACCCGCTCCCCGCGCAGCAGGGCCGCCAGCGCGGCCGCGCCCGCCCGGCCCAGCTCCTCGCCCGGCAGGTCGACGGTGGTCAGCGGCGGGGCGAGCAGCGCGGCCACCGCGACGTTGTCCATGCCGACCACCGACAGGTCCTCCGGCACCCGCAGCCCCAGCTCGGCGGCGGCCTGGTAGACCCCGGAGGCGACCACGTCGTCGTCGCAGATCACCGCCCGCGGCCGGTCCGCCCGCTCCAGCAGCCGGCCCGCGACGGTCCGCGCGGCCCGGTGGCCGTCGTTCAGGCTCACACCCAACTCCACGACGTCCAGGTCGAGTTCACGGACAGCCTGCTCGAAGGCGGCCTGCCGGACCCGGAAGGTGTAGGCGGAGTGACTGGAGCGCAGCCGGCCGATCCGGCGGTGGCCGAGCGCGGCCAGGTGCTCGACCGCGGCACGCATCCCGCCGGCCACGTCGAGCTCGACGGTCGGACGCGCCCGGTCGGTGCCGGGGTCGGCGTCCAGGAAGACGGCGGGGGTGTCGACGGGCAGCTCACCGAGCTGGCTGTCGTCCGGGGAACAGATCAGCAGGCCGTCGAAGCGGCCGGCGGTGGCGGCCTCGGCCAGCGTGGCGCTGCCCCAGCCGGAGCTGACCACGACGGCCAGGCCGTTGCGGCCGGCCTCCTCGTGGACGCCCTCCAGCACCCGGCCGAAGAAGGGGCCCTGGAGATTCGGCACGGCCAGCAGGATCATCCCGCTGCGGCCGAGCCGCAGCTGCCGCCCGGCCGCCTGCGGGCGGTAGCCGAGGCTGCGGGCGGCCTCGCGGACCCGCTCCCGGGTGGCCTCGGAGACCCGCCGGCCGGCCTCGGCGCCGGAGAAGACCAGGGAGACGGTGGCCTGGGAGACCCCGGCGAGCCGCGCCACGTCCCGCCCGGTGGGGCGGCGGACGGGGGCCGGCCAGGTGCCGAGCGCCCCCTCGGAGGGCGGCTGCCCGGCGGGCGGCTCGGACGGCGCGGAGTCTCGGGTGGCGGGCACGGCGGCTGCGCTCCGGGGCCGGGCCCCGGTCAGTTCTGGCCGGCGGTGGCCGAGCGGGCGGCGTCGTCGGCGGCGTCCTCCTCGGCGTTCTGCGCGGCGATCCGGTCTGCGGTACGGCTGCGCATCCCGGAGACCTTGCCGCTGATCTGCGTGGACATCTCGTCGCGCTGCCTGCTCAGCAGCGCGTAGCTGAGCGGCGCGGAGGCGACCGCCGCCAGCAGGAACAGGAAGATCATGCCGGCCTCGCCGCTGACCGGGATGACGCCGAAGTGCCCGAGCAGCAGGGCCACCAGCAGGCAGCCGAGGAAGATGCTGACCCGCAGCGAGGTGTAGCGGAGCGTGGCGTGCGACTTCTCCGGGCCGTTGCTGGTCACTCGACACGTCCTTCTTCGTTGCGCTGGGGCGGGTTCTCCAGTCAAGCATGCCTGACGGCCGGAGCGGGGCACGGGGCACCCGATCCGGCCCGCGGCCCGGCGGGCGCTCGTCAGCGCAGGTCGAGCCAGAGGGTGATGTCGTCCCGGTCGTCCCCGGGGGCGACCCGGATCGCGGCCGGCACCCGGCCGACCTCCCGGTAGCCGCTGCGGGCGTAGAACCGCTCCAGCCCGAGGCCGCCGCGCGCGGTGAGCCGCAGCGACTCCAGGCCCCACTCCCGGGCCGCCCGCTCGGCCTCGGCGAGCAGTCGGGCGCCGTGGCCCAGGCCCTGAAAGTCGGGGTGCACCATGACCCGCTTGAGCATCCGCCAGTGCTCCATGAGGTCGAAGCGCATCGACTCGAAGAACAGCACGCCGACCAGCCGGCCCGTCGCGCTCTCGTGCGCGACGAGCAACCGGTCCGGACCGTCCGGTCCGACCCCGGCGAACTGGCGTTCGGCGGTGTCCCGGACCTCCTCCTCGGTGACCGGCGCCACGAAGCCGACCGCCCCGCCGGCGTTGGTGACGTCGGCCCACAGCCGGACGATGGCCGTCCGCAGATCGGGGTCGAGCTCGGGGTCCAGGGTGAAGGTGAGCACCATGGAGCGGAGCCTAGACCTCCGGTACGACGGTCCTACCGGGAGGTCCGGCGCCGCCCCCCGGTCGCGCGGACCGCCCGTCACCGGAGGGCCGGCACCGCCCGGTCGGGCCGCCCGCCGCGCAGCGCCAGGCAGAGCCCGACCGCGACCGCGCACAGCGCGCCGGCGCCGTACCAGGTGAGGTCGTAGTTGCCGAGGGCGTCACGGGCCAGGCCCGCCAGCCCGGCGACGACGGCCGCGCCGATCTGGTGGGCGGCGAGCACCCAGCCGAAGACGATCGGGGCGTCCTCGCCGAAGTGCCGGCGGCACAGCGCGACGGTCGGCGGCACGGTGGCCACCCAGTCCAGGCCGTAGAAGATCACGAAGGCGAGGATCGGCGGCTGGAGCGATCCGGCCAGCAGCTGCGGCAGCAGGAGCAGGGACAGGCCGCGCAGCCCGTAGTAGACCGTCAGCAGCACCCGGGAGTCGACCCGGTCGGTGAGCCAGCCGCTGAAGACGGTGCCGAGCACGTCGAACACGCCGATCAGCGCGAGCAGGCTCGCGGCGGTGGTGACCGGCATGCCGTGGTCGTGCGCGGCCGGGATGAAGTGGGTGCCGACCAGGCCGGCGGTGGTGGCGCCGCAGATCGCGAAGGAGCCGGCCAGCAGCCAGAACGCCCGGACCCGCGCGGCGTTGCGCAGCACCCGCAGCGAGCGGGCCAGGGCTCGGCCGTCGGTGACCGTCGCGGCCGGGGCCTCGGTCGCACCGTACGGGAGCAGGCCGAGGTCGGCGGGGCGCTCGCGCATCAGCAGCAGCACCGGGACGGCGACGGCGCTGGCGGCGAGCGAGACCACGACCACGGCCGAACGCCAGCCGTGCTGCTCGACCAGCCAGGCGCCGATCGGCAGGAAGACCAGGTTCCCCGCCGCTCCGGCGGCCGTCAGCACTCCGGTGACCAGGCCCTGGCGGGCCCGGAACCAGCGCCCGGTGATGGTGGTGGCGAAGGCTCCGGCCATCGAGCCGCTGCCGAGGCCGACCAGCACGCCCCAGCAGAGCACCAGTTGCCAGGGCTCGCGCATCAGCATGGTCAGCCCGGAGCCGACCGAGATGGTCAGCAGCGCGCAGACCACCACCAGGCGCACCCCGAACCGGTCCATCAGGGCGGCGGCGAAGGGGGCGGTGAGGCCGTAGAGCGTCAGGTTGACGGAGGTGGCGCTGGAGATCGTCCCGAGCGACCAGCCGAACTCGTTGTGCAGGGCGTCCATCATCAGGCTGGGCGTGGAGCGGAAGCCGGCCGAGCCGAGCAGGACGAGCAGGGAGACGCCGGCCACCACCCAGGCGTAGTGCACCCGGGGGCGCTCGGCCGGGTCGGGCGGTTCGGAGCGGGATGCGGGGGCGAGGGCGCTGCGTTCGGTCACGCGAACGAGTGTTCCGGGCCGCCCGGAGCCGGACGAGTGGCCTGAATGACAGCTTTCGCAAGATTCGGGCCATGGCCCGCTGTAGCCTGTCCCGGACCCACCGACGCCCGAGGGGACGGCATGGCACACCTGGTCGCGGTACTCGCCCTGGAGGGCGTGATCGCCTTCGAACTCGGCATCCCCGCCCGCATCTTCGGCGGCGCCAAGGACCCGGCCGGACGGCCGCTGTACGAAGTGGCCACCTGCACCCTGGACGGACGGCCGGTCACCACCAGCGCCGACTTCCGGGTCATGGTCGACCACGGGCCCGAACTGCTGGAACGGGCGGACACCGTACTGATCCCGGCCTCCGCCGACTCCGCTCCGGCCGTCGCCGACGCCTGCTTCACCCCGCCCCTGGCCGCCGCGCTGGCCCGGATCCGGCCCGGCACCCGGCTGATGTCGATCTGCACCGGCTCCTTCATCCTGGCCGCCGCCGGCCTGCTGGACGGCCGCCCGGCCACCACCCACTGGCGCTACACCGAGCGCTTCGCCCGGCTGTTCCCCAAGGTGCGGCTGGACCCCGACGTGCTCTACACCGACGACGGCGACATCCTCACCTCCGGCGGGGTGGCCGCCGGGGTGGACCTGTGCCTGCACGTGGTGCGCCGCGACCACGGCAGCGCGGTGGCCAACGCGGTGGCCCGCAACTGCCTGGTGCCGCCGTGGCGCGAGGGCGGGCAGAAGCAGTACGTGGAGGCCCCGAGCCCGGTGGACTCCGGCGGCAGCGGCACCGCCGCGGTGCGCGCCTGGGCGCTGGAGCACCTGGACCGGCCACTGGCGCTGCGGCAGCTCGCCGACCGGGCGGGGATGAGCGTACGGACCTTCACCCGGCGCTTCCGCGAGGAGACCGGCGCCAGCCCCGGCCAGTGGATCACCACCCAGCGCACCGAGCGGGCCCGCCAGTTGCTGGAACGGACCGATCTGACGATCGACCAGGTCGCCCGGGAGTCCGGTTTCGGCACCGCCGCCTCGCTGCGACTTCAGCTGCGCGGCCGGCTCGACGTCGCACCGAGCGCCTACCGGCGCACCTTCCGCTCCGTCCCGGAAAACCGCGCCTCCTGAGCGCGGCCCGGCGACCGCCCGGCCGGTGGCCGGATCCCGTCGCGCGCCGGCGGCGGATCGGATGGCGGCAGGCCGCGCCCACCCCGAGCACGGTACGGCAGGCCGCCATCCAACCCCGGCGCGCGAGCCCTGATCCCGCGCCACACCCTCCGCACTCGCCGAGGAGCGGCCCGTGACCGGCCGTCCGCGGTCCGCCCTGCCGGCACGAATCCCCTGGACAGCGGCACCGCGGCGGTGGACGGACATCCCCTCGGCGTCCCCTCGCGACGGAGCGCCGCACCCAAGCGTGATCAGTCGGATACGTCACGTCAATGGGTAGTCCGAAATTCGGAATGGTTGCGTCACCTTTCGGCCGGTGATCGGCACCGAGATCGGCACGGTCCGACGGCCGCCGCGAAAGCCGCTATTGCGCCAAAGCCGCCCAGTCCACGTCGGCCAGCGGATCCGCGGGACGGGCGTCGCTGCCGATCTCGCACCAGACCCGCTTGCCCGAGTCCTCCGGGTACCAGCCCCAGCGCTCGCAGAGCAGTTCGACCAGCTCCAAGCCGCGTCCGTTGGTCGCGTCCTCGTCCGCGCCCGCGTGCCGCGGCGTCGGCGCGGCCCGGCTCGCGTCGGCGACCTCCACCCGCAGCGGGGCTGCCGGGCCGCCCTCCTGCGGGCCGTCGGCCACCGGCAGACAGAGCCTCAGCACGGCCGGACAGCCCGTGTGCACCACGGCGTTGGTCACCAGCTCCGAGACCACCAGCACCACCGTCTCGGCCATCGGCGCGTCCGGGTCCACCCCGTGGTTCAGCAGCCGCGAGCGCACCCATCGACGGGCCCGGCCGACCTCGGCGGGGTCAGCCTGCACCGCCAGCTGTACCTGAAGAACCTGCACCGCTCCACCACCCGCACTCGCAGTTCGGCCATAGTCCCGATCGGGCCGGATCGGCCGGCGGGCCCTCGCACGTCGCCCGGCGCCACCCGAGCCGTGCCCGGGCGCCCGCCCGGTCTGTCCGTCCGCGCCCGCTCGCCCGCGCCGTCTCGTCGGTCGGGCACCCGGCCGCGACACGAATACGCCTCAGGATGGGCGGGGGGACGGACCGCAGCAAGCGCTTCGGGCATATTCCGGCGATCGGGCGACAGCGCGGTGCATACTGTCCCGCTCACTCTCGCGAGGCTCGTACCGGTGATCGTCCGACCCGGCCGACCCGCTGGTCCCGCAGTCGGGAACCTACCGCCGTGCGCCCCGCGCACCCCGCCCGCCACTCACGAACCACCCGTGCGACATATGTCCGACGGCTCTCGAACGGTGGCATCGGCAGACGGGTCCCACCGGCCGACCGTCGTACCGTCCGACGATCCGGCCCGGGCGAGGGGCCCAGAGGGACCCGGCGAGGGATCCGGGCCGGGAGGCACACCCATGAGGAGGGGTGATCCGCCAGGAACGGTTCCGTTCTTGCCGCAATCGCCCCCGGCGCCGCCCGGCCGCAAGATACCGTTGGGTAAGCCAGCGACCCCGGTCAGGAGGGTGGTTCCCGATGGCCACCCCGGAGCGGACCCCGCGCTGGGACGAGCAGTTGCAGCGCCGCCTCGCCCGCGGCGAGGAGACGGCGCTCGGCGAACTCTACGACCAGCTCGCACCGATGGTGCACGGCCTGGCCGGACGGATACTCGCCGACCGGGCCGCCGCCACCCAGCTCACCCGGGAGGTCTTCGCCCACGTCTGGGAGCACCCCGAGGACTTCGACCCCGACCGGGGCACCCTGCGCTCCTGGCTCGGCGCGCTGACCCACCACCGCGCGGTCGAACGGCTGCGGGCCCGGCGGGCCGCCGAACTCGCACCGGGCGCGGAGGCCGAGATCCGCGCCGTGGCCACCGCCGCGAGGATGCAGTACGTGGTCGACTCCCTGCCCCAACCCCTGCGTGAGACCATCGCGGTGACCTACTACGACGGCCGCACCTACCGCGAGACGGCCCGACTGCTCGGCATCAGCGAGCAGGCCGCCAAGCAGCGGATGCGGCTCGGTCTGGAGCTGCTGGCCACCGAACTGGCCGACGAACGCGCCCGCCAGGACGGCACCGGGGACGGGAACGGGGAGACGTGAGCAGCACTGAGGAGCGGCACGACGCCCTGCGCTCGATGCTCGGCGCGTGGGCCCTCGGCGCCTGCCCGGCCCGCGAGGCCGCCGAGTTGGAGCAGCACCTGCACGACTGCCGGGAGTGCGCCGAGGAGGCGGCCCGGCTGCGCGAGGCGGCCGGCTGGCTCTCCCTGGACGAGCCGCTGGACCAGCCCGGCTCGCTGCGCCAGCAGGTGCTCGACTGGTGCCTGGCCCGTCGGCCGGCCCAACTGCCCGTCCCCGCCTGGGGCATGCCGTACACGGCGGAGACCGCCAAGCTCGACGCGCTGCTGCGCGACCTCGGCCCGGAGGAGTGGCAGGAGGTGGCGGAACTGCCGTGGCACGGCGGCACCGAGCGGCTGCGCCCGGCGGAGGTGCTGGGCCACCTGACCGCGGTGGACGGCTTCCTGGCGCTGGCACTCGGCCTGCCCGACCCGGTGCCGGCCGCTCCGGGTCCGCCCGCCGCACCGGCCGGGCGGCGGGTGCCCCCGCAGGAGCCGGCCGCCGGACCGTCCGTGCCGCGCGTCCCGCCGCAGGGCGGCCGGTACGCCGGGGTCACCGCGCGCACCGCCCGGCTGATCGCCGACCAGGCCGGCCTGGCGCCGCAGTCGGTGCGCTCCCGCTGGCGGCGGCAGGCCCACGACCTGGTGCGCAGCGCCGCGCTCGTGCCGCAGGGCAACACCCCGGTCGACTACGGCTTCGCGGTGCTGCCGCTGCGCGACGCCTTCGTGGACCGCGCCTTCGAGTGCTTCGTGCACGGCGAGGACGTGGCCCGGGCGGTCGCCTACCCGTACGACCCGCCGACGCCGCAGCACCTGCGGCAGATGGTGGAGCTGGTGGTCCGGCTGCTCCCCCGGGCGCTGGCCGGGCTGCGCGCGGCCCGGCCCGAGCACGCCGGGGCGCCGGCTGCGCCGGAGGGCGGGGCCCGGACGGCCCGGCGGGTGCGGCTGATGGTCGACGGCCCGGCGGGCGGCGAGTGGCTGATCGCCCTGGACGGCGACGGCGCGGCCGTCGGCAGCGGCGGCCCGCCCGGCGGGGAGCCGGTGGCGTCGATGGTGCTGGACGGCCTGGAGCTGTGCCAGCTGGCCGCCGCGCACCGCGACCCGGACCGGCTGCCGGTCGGCGAGCACGGCGACCGGGCCGCGGTCCGCGAGGTGCTGCACGCGCTCCCGCTGCTCTCCCGGCCGTAGCGGCCCGCCGTCCGCGCGAACGCCTACGCGAAACGCCCGCGCGGAGCGGTCACGCGAAACGCCTGCGCGCAGCGGTCACGCGAAGACGACCGTACGGGTCCCGTCCAGCAGCACCCGGTGCTCGCTGTGCCACTTCACCGCGCGCGCCAGCGCCTGGCACTCGACGTCCCGGCCGAGCGCGACCAGCTGGTCGGGGCTGACGTCGTGGGTGACCCGGGCCACCTCCTGCTCGATGATCGGGCCCTCGTCCAGGTCGGCGGTGACGTAGTGCGCGGTGGCGCCGATCAGCTTCACGCCGCGCGCGTGCGCCTGGTGGTACGGCTTGGCGCCCTTGAAGCTCGGCAGGAAGGAGTGGTGGATGTTGATCACCCGGCCGGACAGTTCGGTGCACAGCCGGTCGGAGAGCACCTGCATGTAGCGGGCCAGCACGATCAGTTCGACGTTCTCCTCGGCGACCAGGTCGAGCAGCCGCTGCTCGGCCTCGGCCTTGGTGTCCTTGGTGACCGGGATGTGGTGGAACGGGATGCCGTAGCTCTCGGTCAGGTCCCGCAGGTCGGTGTGGTTGGAGACGACCGCGGCGATCTCCACCGGCAGGGCGCCGATCCGGGTGCGGTAGAGCAGGTCGTTCAGGCAGTGCCCGAACTTGCTGACCATGAGCACGATCCGCATCCGCTGCTCGGTCGGGTGGATCTGCCAGTCCATCCCGAAGGAGGCGCCGATCGCGGCGAAGCTGGCCCGCAGCTTGTCGGCGGTGACGGGCTCGGGGGCGGAGAAGTGCACCCGCATGAAGAAGAGCCCGCTGTCACCGTCCCCGAACTGCTGGCTGTCGATGATGTTGCAGCCGGTCATGAAGAGGTAGCTGGAGACAGCGTGGACGATGCCCTGCTTGTCGGGGCAGGACAGCGTGAGGACGTACTGGGCGCTGACCGGCTGCTGTTCCACTGGGAGTATCCCGTTCTGAGGTCGTGACGTGCGTGGATGGTCCAGCGTGTCACATCCCGGACACCCGCCGCCCCGCTGCCCGTACTGCGGGACGGCGGCGGTCCGGCGGGTCAGAGCTTGGTGAGGATGCGCAGCACGTCCAGCGACTTGGGCGACGCGTCCGGGTCGTCCCCGTCGCCCGAGGCCAGCACGACGTGCGCCTCGCGGGCGGCCCGGACGGTCTCCGGCCAGCCGGGGTGGCCGAGGTAGGCGGAGGCCGGCGCGTCCGCACCGACCTCGTGCAGCATCTGCACGGCCCGCAGCACCGCGACGTCCACCAGCGCGGCCTCGGCGGAGTCGCGGAGGATCGTCCCGATGTACTTCTCGGCCGACCAGCGGTCCAGCCAGGTGTCCTCGACGAGGCGGTAGACGGCGTCGGTCACGTCGCCGTACCCCTCCCGGCCGGTCAGCCAGGTCTCCTGCTGGAAAGCGGGGTCGGACAGCATGTGCAGCGCCGAGCGCAGTCGGGCTCGCCAGCGCCACCAGGGCAGGTCGTTGAGCGGCATGCCGCCCATCGTGCTGGAGCGGTGGCCCGGACGAGAAGGGTTTCGGGCGGACCGATACGAAGAATCTGTGCTGGCGGACATGGTGAACGATCGTACGTTCCCCCTCTGTTCGTGCTCCACTCGCGATCTACACGCGTACCACTCCGGATTTCGGCGGCCGTTCGCCATCCGTTCGCATTTCGGCCCTCTCGGCTTGTGACGCCGGGGCTTGGCTTGCTCCGGTGCGCCGGAGTGCGCCCCAGAGAGGGAATAGCGATGACCAGCCGAAGGGACTCCTTCCAGGCCCGTCCCCCGATCGTGCGGCGCCGCCGCCGACGCCCGATCGCAGCCGCCGCCACCGCCGCGGCCCTGCTCCCCACCCTCTTCTCGGCCTCCGCGTGCGGCGGACCGGCCGATGCCTCGACCACCGGCGACGACCTGACCGTGATGACCTGGGCCCCGGCCGGCACGGGCTCCGCCGACCGCCCGGGCATGACGGCGCTCGCCTCCGCCATCGGCCAGGACGTCAACGCCAAGGGCGGCGTGAACGGCCACCGGCTGCGCGTGATCACCTGCAACGAGCACAACACCGCGGACGGTGCCCGCGCCTGTGCCCAGCAGGCGGTGGACGCCAAGGTGGTCGCCGTGATCGGCTCCTACAGCCAGTGGGGCGAGGCGTTCATGCCGGTGCTGGAGCGCGCCGGCATCCCGCTGATCGGCGGCTACGGGCTCTCCCAGCCGGAGTTCTCCAGCCCGCTGTCCTACCCGGTGGACGGCGGCATGCCGGCGCTGATCGCGGGCAACGGCCGCCAGCTGGTGGACGCCGGCTGCCGGACCGTCTCCCTGGTCCGCCCGGACACCCCGGCCGGCGACAACCTGCTCGGCTACCTGGGCACCGCCCTGCGGCCGGCCGGGATCAGGCTGACGGACGTCAAGGCGCCCGAGCAGTCCTCCGACTACACCCCGGTGATCCGCAAGGCGATCGGCAAGGACGAGCCGGGCAACTGCATCACCAGCGCCCTGGCCGCCGAGCCGACCGGCAACCTGCTGGACTCCTACCGGCGGCTGAACGCGAAGAACACCCGGATCGCCTCGGTGATCGGCAGCGTCCAGCAGTCGGTGGTGGACTCCACCGGCGGCGACTCCGGCCCGCTCGGCGGCGCCTACGTCACCAGCTGGTACCCGCCGGAGTCGGCGAAGATCTGGGACGGGCTGCGCGCGGTGGTGCGCACCGACACCACCGGCGGGCACCCCATCGACGTCTCCGACCCGGGCGTGCAGACCACCTGGGTCGCGTACGAGGTGTTCCGGACGGCGGTGCAGAAGCTGGCGGAGGGCGGCCGGACGGTCACCCCGAAGACGGTCTCCTCGCTGCTGGACAGCGGGGAGGGCATCGACGTCGGGATCACCCCGCCGCTCAACTGGGGCACCACCAACATGCTGCCCAGCGGCGGGTCGCCGCGGCTGGTGAACACCTGGGTCACCTACCAGGTGGTCAAGAACGGCCGGATGACCCTGCAGCAGCCGGGCTTCGTGGACATCCGCTGGGCGCTCACCGGGGGCCGTCCGCCGGCCTGACGCGGGCTGACCAGGGCGAGAGAGGGGGGACGGGCCTTTGCGGCCCGTCCCCCCTCGTCGTTCACCGGCCGCCGTCGTTCACGGGCCGCCGTCCCCCGTCGACCGCCGTCGCTCAGAGGTCGCCGTCGCTCCGGTTGGGCAGTCCGGTCTGGGCGGCGATCGCGTTCCAGAGCGTGGCGGACTGCTTCTTCGCGGTGGTCGCGGTGCCGCTCGCCTGGACGGCGTTCTTGTAGTGCTGGTTGTCCTGCTTCTTCGCGTCGCAGGAGCCCTGCGCGTCCTGCGCCCAGAGCGCGTACTCGTCGTCGGCCTGGGCCGAGGCCGTCCAGGCCGCGTTGAGCTGGTCGACCAGCTGCTGACCGCCGGGCAGCTTGTCGGCCTTCAGCTGGCCGAGCTTGCTCTGGAGCTCGCGCCGCTTTCCGGCCGCGGCCGTCAGCGCCTGCTGGGACTCGGGCAGCTTGTCGCACTTCTGCACCGAGGCGACCGCGGAGACCACCGAGCTGCGGCTGTCGCTCGCGGTGCCCAGCAGGTCCGACAGCGGCTGCGCCTGGGCCTTGACCTCCGGGTCGACGGCCGCGCCGGAGCCGCTCGCGCTCGGCGCACCGGGGGTGGTGGTGGCGCCGGCGGTGGCGGCCGCCGGGGTGGTCTTCCCGTCGTCCCTGGTCTCGTCGCCGCCGCTCATCAGGACGGCGACCAGGATGCCGGCCGCCGCGCAGCCCGCCACCACGCCGCCGATGATCAGCTTGTTGGACGAACGTCCGCCGCGTCCCGAGCCGCCCGCCCGGGTCGCGTCGTGCCCCTGGTCGTACCCCTGGCCGTAGTCCTGCCCCTGCTCCGGGGCGTAGCCCTGGTGGTGGTCCTGGGCCGGGTAGGCCGGCTGCGGCTGGGCGGCCGGCGGATAGGCCTGGTACCCCGGCGCGGGCTGCGGCTGCGGGTAACCGGGCTGGGCCTGCGCCGCCGGGTAGCCGGCCGCCTGCGGGTCGCCGGCGGGGTACGGCGGCAGGTACTGGGTCTCCGGAGCCGGATCGGGCTGCGGGGCACCGTACCCGGGCTGCGGCGCGCCCCACGGGGCCCCCTGCCCCGGCATCGGCCGGCCCGGCAGCGAGTGCCCGGGCATCGACTGGCCCGGCGCCGGCTGCGCGGGCATCGCCTGGGTCGGCAGCGCGTGCGCGCCCTCGCCGAGGTACTCCGGCTGCCCGGACGGCTGTCCCACCGGCGGCACGGCCGAGTGGCCCTGCGGCTGGCCCGGCTGCCCCTGCGGCTGGCCCTGCGGCTGGCCGGGCTCGGGGCGGAACAGGTCGTCCAGGTTGAAGTCACCGGAGTTCGGGTACGAGCGGCGCTGACTCAACGCGATTCCTCACCTGTGCAGGACCGCGCACTGACGGCGGACCACATCTCGTCGGTTCTTGGGAGCATCACAGTTCCTTGGACGTCGCGCCCACGCTACCGGTTCGCCTCACCGGGTGACCACGTGGGCGGGACATCCATCACGCTCCCTGCACAGACGATCCGCGACCGCCCAGGGCCCGGGCCGCCCCCGGGCCCGAGGCGCGGAGGCGGGCCCGCGCCCGGGACACGGAGACCGGCCCGGCGCCCGCTAGGCCGCCTCGGCGTCCGCGCGGGCGTGGAACTCCCGGACCACCCGCTGCTCCCGGTAGGGCTCCAGCCGGCGCCGGAACTCGTCCAGGTACTCCACGCCCCGGTTGGACCGCAGCCCGCTCAGCAGCCGGACCGCCTGGGCGCCCGTCTCGCAGGCGCGTTCCAGGTCCCGCTGCTGGAGCTGGGCGGTGGCCAGCAGGACGAGGTCCACCGCACGGCGCCGGACCCGGGTCGGCGGGTGCAGGTCGAGCGCCCGGCGGGCGTAGTGCTCGGCCTGGCCGGCCTGCTCCAGGTCCCGGTGGCAGTGGGCCAACTCGTCGGCGAGGTAGGCGTCGTCGAAGTGGGCGATCCAGTCCGGGTCGTCCTCCGGGCGGCGGCGCTCCATCATCTCCAGGGCCCTGGCCGACACCGTCTCGCAGGAGCGGGCGTCACCGAGCAGGGCGTGGCCGCGGGCCTCGGCGGCGTAGAACATCGCCATCGCCGTCGGGGTGGCCACCGAGCGGGCGCCCTCTTGGGCGGCGCGGGCGAGTTGGGCGATCTCCCGCGGGTTGCCGAGGGTCGCCGCCAGGTGGCTCATCGAGGCGGCCAGCACGTAGCCGCCGTAGCCGCGGTCGTCGGCGGCCTGGGCCAGCCGCAGCGCCTGGATGTAGTAGCGCTGGGCGAGGCCGGGCTGCCCGGTGTCCACCGCCATGTAGCCGGCCAGTTCGGTCAACCGGGCCACTGCGGCGAAGAGTTGGCGACCGGTCTCCTCCCGGTAGGCCCCGCCGAGCAGGCCGGAGACCACCGAGTTGAGGTAGTGCACCACCACCGGGCGCACATGACCGCTGCCGAAGCGGTGGTCCAGGTCGACCAGCATCGTGGTGGTCGCCCTGATCGCGGCCACGTCGGTCGGGCCGACCCGGGGGCCGCCGGCCCGCGCCACCACCGGGTCCGGCGGGGTGATCAGCCAGTCCCGGCTGGGTTCCACCAGCGCGGAGGCGGCGACCGTCGCGCCGGTCAGGAAGTCCCGCCGGCCGACGTCACTGCGCCAGAGCTCGCAGACCTGCTCCAGGGCGGCACCGATGGTCGGCGCGAACTGGAGCCCGATGCCGGAGCTCAGGTTCTTGCCGTCCGCCATGCCGATCTCCTCGACCGACACGCTGCGGCCGAGCTTGCGGCCCAGGGCCTCGGCGATCACGGCCGGCGCCTGCCCGCGCGGCTGCTGCCCGCGCAGCCAGCGGGCCACGGAGGTCTTGTCGTACCGAAGGTCCAGCCCGTGCTCGGCGCCGCAGAGGTTGACCCTCCGGGCCAGGCCGGCGTTGGAGCAGCTGGCCTCCTGGATCAGTTGCTGCAGACGCTCGTTGGGCTGTCGTGCGACGAGTGGTCTCGCGGCCATTGGGCTTCGCCTCCCCACACCCTCCGGTCCCGGCCGGCGGGCGACGATTCTGCTGATCTGTTGCCGACTGTCCGACCGTCCAAGGAATCTGACACCAGGTTAGCGATCAGCAACGCCAGCGGGATACCCACGGTGACGAACCGCACCCCCCTTGCGCCCTGGGAAATGCTCCTGTGCGCCCCCACTGCGCCTGCCCTCGGCCCCACCAACTCGGTCGACTAACCGGAACGGGTGACATTGCCGGGATGCACCCAACCGGGCGCCATCGGGCCGTAACCAGCCTCACACACGGTAGTTGAGTACCCCGTGGAAGACATCCCCGACGCCTCGGACCGGAACGAGAAGGCCGCTCCACCCCCCTTGCTCGTCGAAGCCGTCGGCTACGCCGAGAACCGCCACTGGGAGGTGGCCCCGGGCGCCTGGCTGATCGACGACGGCGGCGGCGGTGTCCGCTGCTCCTGCGGGGACCACCGCTGCACGCTGCCGGGCGCCCACCCGCTGGACGCGGACTGGGCGCGCACGGCGAGCGCCGGCCCCGGCGCGGTGCGGAGCTGGTGGACCGACCGGCCCCGGGCGTCGATCCTGCTGCCCACCGGGCGCTCGTTCGACGTGCTGGACGTCCCGGAGACGGCCGGCTGCCTGGCGCTCGCCCGGATGGAGCGGATGGACCTCCAGCTCGGCCCGGTCGTGGTCCAGCCCGCCGCGCCCGGACGGATCGGGCGGCGACTGCACTTCCTGGCACTGCCCGGGGCCGCGGCCAGGCTCCCGGAGATGCTCCGCCGGCTCGGCCGGCCGCCGGGCCGGCTGGACCTGGTCGCCCGGGGCGAGGGGGACTGGACGGTCGCCCCGCCGTCCCGGATCGGCTCCCTCGGGTACGCCCAGTGGGCCCGCTCCCCCTCCGCGCTCAACCGCTGGCTGCCGGACGCCGCCGAGCTGATCGGCCCGCTGGCCTACGCCTGCGCCCGCGAGACGCCCTCGGGCCGCGCCGCCCGGGCCGCCCGGCCGACGCCGGTGGGCTGAGTTCCGCCGGTTCCGCCCGGCCCCTCGAACGGCCGCCCTCCGCCGATCGGGTGAGGGTGCGCACCGCGCGACACAACGCGCGCGAGTGACGGGCCTTGTCCCCCACCGGGGACGGGGCCCGTCATACGCATGTCCGGATAAGGCTTCCGTGTACCCGCTGGTCAACGGGAGAAGCCCCTCGTACGAGTGACGGCACTCAAGGATTGCCATGATCGGCCGAGGGGAGGAATTGCGGTGTGTGGGGACGCCGGCAGGGGCGCTCGGACGGGGAAGCCGGGCGGCGGCGACGGAGGGGAAGCGGGAGGGAAAAGGAGGGGACGGGGAGGGGCGGGAGGGAACGGGGAGGCGAGCGGGCCCGCTGCATGGGGAGCAGCGGGCCCGCTCGACTGTTCGCGTCCGGCGCCTCAGGCCTGGGCGACGAAGACGTGCTGGGCGATGTCCTTGCCCAGCTCCGCCGCGTTGTCCCCGGTGCCGACCAGCACGCCGCCGACGCCGGCGCTCACCTTGACCGTGGAGCCCGGCCGGACACCGGCCCGGCGCAGGGTGCTCATCAGCGCGCTGTCGGTCTGGATCGGCTCGCCGATCCGGCGGACCACCACGTCGGCCCCGGCCTCGCCCGGCTTGACGGTGTCCAGCGGGACGAGCCCGGCGTCGAAGCCCTCGCCCTCGGCCTTGGTGTCGCCCAGCTCGTCCAGACCCGGGATCGGGTTCCCGTACGGCGACTGGGTGGGGTGGCCGAGCATGGCGAGCACCTTGCGCTCGACCGTCTCGCTCATCACGTGCTCCCAGCGGCAGGCCTCCTCGTGCACCTGCTCCCACTCCAGGCCGATCACGTCGACGAGCAGGCACTCGGCGATGCGGTGCTTGCGCATGACGCGCACCGCGAGCCGGCGGCCCTCCTCGGTCAGTTCGAGGTGGCGGTCCCCGGCGACCTGGAGCAGCCCGTCGCGCTCCATCCGGCCGACCGTCTGGCTGACCGTGGGGCCGCTCTGTTCCAGGCGCTCCGCGATCCGGGCACGCATCGGGACGATGCCCTCCTCCTCCAGCTCCAGGATGGTGCGAAGGTACATCTCAGTGGTGTCGATCAGCCCAGACATCGCCGCTGGCTCCGTTCTTCGGTGTCCTCACCGCCAATTCTGACGTACCGGACCGACAACCGGGCCCGCCCCGGGGCTCCGGAGGCCCGTTTTGTTCCTGTTGACAACGATGCCACCGGGGCGCGACCGTGCTCGCCGAAGCTTTCTCCACCGGCGGTCTGGACCACCCGGACCACCCCACCCGGCCGGAATCCCCCACCGGCAGAGAGCGAAGGCAGCAGATGAACGACCTGGTCGGCCGGTACTTCGACGCCGCGATCTCCCACCTCCAGCGGGTCCGCGAGGAGGAGGCCGACACCATCGAGGCCGCCGCCGCGCTGCTGGCGGAGGCGATGACCGAGGGTCGCCGGGTCTTCACCTTCGGTGCCGGGCACTCCGCGCTGCCGGCCCAGGACGTGGTCTACCGGGCCGGCGGACTGGTCCCGGTGAACCTGCTGAACGTGCCCGGGACCGCCGGGGTGACCGTGATGCCCGCGCCGCTGTCCAGCGCGCTGGAGCGGGTCTCCGGGCTGGCCACCGCCACCCTGGACCTGACTCCGGCGACCGCCGGGGACCTGCTGTTCGTGATCTCGCTCTCCGGCCGCCAGGTGATGCCGGTCGAGCTGGCCCGCTACGCCCGGGACCGCGGCCTCAAGGTGGTCGGCGTGACCTCGCTGGCGTACCCGCGGGAGGTGCCCTCGGCGCACCCGACCGGCACCTACCTCAAGGACCACTGCGACGTGGTGCTGGACAGCAAGATCGCGGTCGGCGACGGCGAGCTGACCCACCCGGGCGCCGAGACCACCTTCGGCCCGGTCTCCACCATCGTGACCAGCGCGCTGATGCAGGCCGTGGTCGCCTCCGCGGTCGGCCGGCTGGCCGACCGGGCGGCCGCCGGGGAGTGCCCCGCGCCGCCGCTGTTCCGCTCCGGCAACGTCCCGGGCGGCACCGAGTGGAACGCCGAGCAGATGGCCGAGAACACCGAGCGGGTCTTCTACACCTACTGAGCGGCACCCGCCGGGCCGCACCCGCCGGCCGCGCGCACCGGCCCGCACTCCGCCCGGCCGCACCGGCAGGTCGCCCGCGCACATCCGCCGACCGGTGCGCGCCCCCGCCACCTCCCGCACGCTGGGTACCGGCATGAACACGGGGAGTACCGGACAACCACCGGGGCTTCCCGGCCACATCCGGCCGCCCCGGCCGTCACCAGGCGTACCGGCGAGTCCCCCGGGGCAGGAGAGCGGTGCGACCGGAGCGACTGGTGGGGGCCGAACATGGCGTCTGTTGCGGGACGGACCGGGTGGGTGCGTGAGCGGGACCTGCTGCCCGAGTTCTTCTGGGCCGCCGACTCGGCGTCGCTGCGCGGGCAGCGGCGCTCGGTGCTGCTCTCCGCCTGGGAACTGGTCCTGCTGGTGGTCGCCGCGGCGACCGGCTCGGCCGACGGCGAGCCCTGGGCCTGGCCCGCGGCGGCCGCCTACCTCGGCGCGATCGTGCTGGCGGTGGTGATCAGCCGGCAGAACCCGCAGGGCCTCTGGTACGAGGGGCGGGCGGCCGCCGAGTCGGTGAAGACGCTGGCCTGGAAGTACGCCGTCCGGGCCGACGCCTACCAGCCCCCGCCGCGCGCCCTGCCGGACGCCGAGGGCCTGTACCGCTTCCAGCTCTCCGGGGTGCTCGGCGCGTTCCGGGACAGCCCGGTGGCCGTCCCGGACGCCGGGGTGGAGATCACCCCGGCCATGCACGACCTGCGCGGCCAGCCGCTGGCGGTGCGCCGCGAGGTGTACCTGGCCGAGCGGATCCAGCTGCAGCACGACTGGTACCGCGCCAAGGCCCGCTACTGCGCCCGCGCCGGGCACTGGGCCGGGGTGCTGGGCGTGCTGCTGCCGGCGCTCGGACTGGTGCTCGCCCTGCTGCGGGCGCTCGGCGCGTTCAGCTACGACGCGCTGGGCACGGTCTCGGCGGTGGCCGCCTCGGTCGCCGCCTGGGCGCAGCTGCGCCAGTACCGGCCGCTGGCCGCCGCGTACGCCCTGGCCGCCGAGGAGCTGGCGCAGATCCAGCGCCAACTCGCCCAGCTGGACCTGGAGTCGATGGAGGCCGAGGAGATCTGGGCCCGCCTGGCCCGGGACGCCGAGGACGCGATCTCCCGCGAGCACACCACCTGGCAGGCCCGCCGGGAGGTACGCACCACCACCGACCGGGAGCACGCAACCGACCCGGAGCACTGAGGAGGCCGCAGGTGTCGTTACGGATGATCAAAACGGCGGACGACCGCGCGCTCGCCGTCGAGTCCCTCGGCGACCCGCGCGGCCGTCCGGTGTTCCTGCTGCACGGCATGCCCGGCAGCCGGGTCGGCCCGCACCCGCGCAGCACCGTGCTGTACCGGCTGGGCGTGCGGCTGATCTCGTACGACCGGCCGGGCTACGGCGACTCGACCCGGCTGTTCGGCCGCCGGGTGAGCGCGGCGGCCGCGGACGTGCGGACCATCGCGGACGAGTTCGGGCTGGACAGCTTCGCGGTGCTCGGCCGCTCCGGCGGCGGCCCGCACGCGCTGGCCTGCGCGGCGCTGCTGCCGGGGCGGGTCAGCCGGGCGGCGGTGCTGGTCGGCCTCGCGCCGCGCAACGCGGCCGGCCTGGACTGGTACGCGGGGATGACGCCGTCCAACGTCCGCGCCTACCAGGAGGCCGAGCGCGGGCACGGCCGGATCGCCGACGCGATGGAGTTCCGCTCCCGGCAGATCAAGGACGACCCGGTCCGGCTGCTGAACGGGCTGCGCACCGAACTCTCCGCCGCCGACCGGGAGGTGGTGGCCGACAGCGGACTGCGGCGGATGCTCCAGAGCAACTACCGGGAGGCGTTCCGGCACGGCGCCGACGGCTGGATCGACGACGTGCTGGCCTTCACCGCCGACTGGGGGTTCGAGGTCGGGTCGGTCCGGGTGCCGACCTGGCTCTGGCACGGCGCGGACGACCAGTTCTCGCCGGTCGACCACTCCCGCTGGCTGGCCGACCACATCCCGGACGCCGAACTGTTCCTGGAGCCCGGCGCCGCGCACTTCGGGGCGTTCCGGGTGATGACCACCGCGCTGGCCTGGGCCGCGGGCTGGGGCGGCCCGGGCTCAGACCTCCACCGGCGTCAGGGGCGCTGAGCCGCCGAGCACCGCCAGCACGTTGTCCACCGCCAGGCTGCCCATCGCCTGCCGGGTGCGGACGGTGGCGCTGCCCAGGTGCGGGGCGAGCACCGCGCGCTCCTGGGCGAGCAGCGCGGACGGGACGGCCGGCTCGTGCTCGAAGTTGTCCACGGCGGCGGCGAACAGCGCGCCGGACTCCAGCGCGGCGGCCAGCGCCTCCTCGTCCACCACGCCCGCGGTCATGCTGACCACCACCGCACCGCGCGGCAGCAGGGCGAGGCGGCGGGCGTCCAGCAGGTGCCGGGTCCCCTCGGTGAACGGGCAGGTGACGACCAGCACGGTGGAGGTGGCGAGCAGGTCCTCCAGCGGCTTCCAGTCGGCGCCCTCGGCCTGACCGGCCGGCAGTTCGCGGCGGTTGTGGTAGCTGACCGGCATGTCGAAGGCGCGGGCCCGGCGGGCCACCGCCCGGCCGATCCGGCCCATGCCGAGCACGCCCAGCGGGGTGCCGGCCAGCTCCAGGCCGAGCAGGAAGTTCGGCGCCCAGGTCCAGGACGCGCCGGAGCGCAGCAGCCGTTCGCCCTCGCCGAGCCGGCGGGTGGCGGCCAGCAGCAGTGCCCAGGCCATGTCGGCGGTGGCGGTGGTGAGCACGCCCGGGGTGTTGGTGACCAGGACGCCGCGTTCGGCGCAGGCGGCCACGTCCACGTTGTGGTAGCCGACGGCGTGGTTGGCGACGACGGCCAGCTGCGGGCCGGCCGCGTCGAGGAACCCGGCGTCCACCCGGTCGTCCAGGGTGGTGATCACGGCCCGTCGGCCGCGGACGGCGTCCAGCAGCGCGGCCCGGTCCATCGCCAGGTCGGAGTCGTGGCAGGTGGCGGCGTGGTACGCGGTGAGCCGTTCGACGACGCCGGGGGCGAGGCGCCGGGTGACCAGGACCGGGGGCGGGGTGCTCATGGTCAGGGAGCGTACCCCCGGTCCGGCGGCGCACCCTCGTCCGGCCGCGCGCCCCTCGCCGGCGGCGCACCCCTGGTCCGGGCACGCACCCCGCCCCCCTTCCCGGTCAGACCGGCTGCGGCTCCAGGTCGCGGTTGATCCGCTTCCAGCCCCGCGCGGAGACCGTGTTGGGGTGCTCCTCGCCGACCTGCCGGATCAGCTCGGAGATCGCCCGCGCCCTCAGCTCGGCCGCCTGGGTGTGCCGCCCGCCGGACCGCAGGGTGATCGCCAGGTTGGCCTCGCAGGCCACCGCGTCCGGGTGCTGGGCGCTGTAGCGGTCGCACAGCCCCTGGTACGCGGCCCGGCCGAGCCGCTCGGCGCGGTCCAGCTGCCCGTCGTCGCCGTAGGCGTTGGCCAGGTTGATCATCGCGTTGAGGGTGTACGGGTGCTCCGGCCCGACCGAGCGGGTCAGCCCCTCGACGGTGAGCCGGCCGCGCTCGATGGCGCCCGGGACGTCGCCGCTGCCCCGCAGGTAGATGCCGAGGTTGTTGGCGCAGGCCAGGGTGAACGGGTGCTCGTCGCCGAACAGCCGCCGGTGGCCCTCGAAGACGGTGGAGCAGAGGTCGCGGGCGGCCTCCTTGTCTCCGGAGGCGCTGTGGTCGGCGGCCAGGTTGAGCGCGCAGGCGAGCGCGTCGGGGGCGTCGGCGCCGTAGCGCTCCAGGTAGCGCTCGTAGGTCTCCTTGGTGATCCGGCGGGCCTCGGCGAGCTGGCCGATCCGGCGCAGCGAGACGGCCAGCGACTTGGCGTTGCGCAGGTTCTCCGGCAGGTCCGGGTCGAGCACGTCGCCGAGGTCGGAGGTGACCTCCTGGAGCAGGTCCACCGAGCCGCGGTAGTCGCCGAGTTCGCGCAGGTCGCGGGCCAGGTTGGACTTGGTGGACAGGGTGTAGGGGTGCTTGGGGCCGAGGACGGCGGTGCGCCGGTCGAGGGTCTCCTGGTCGAGTTCGCGGGCCGCCTCGCTGTCGCCGACCAGCCGGTAGTCGATCGCCAGGTTGTTCGCCATGGAGAGCGTGCGCGGGTTGTCGTCGCCGAACAACTCGCGGAACTGGTCGAGGATTTCGCGGTCGAGGTCGAGCGCGGCCTGGAACCGGCCGAGCGCCCGGCGGTCGGCGCCGAGCGAGCCGGCCGTCATCAGTGTGTACGGGTGGTGCTCGCCGAGCAGGCCCCGCTGGCGCTCCAGGGTGTCCTCGTCCAGGGCCAGCGCCTCACCGTAGTTGCCCTGGGAGCGCAGCACGTTGGCGAGTTGGAAGCGCAGCAGCAGGGTCTGCCGGTCGTTCTCGCCGAGCTTGCCGGTCCACTCCACGTCCAGGGCGTGGCCGAGGTCGCGGGCGCGGTCGAGCTCGCCGCGCTTCCACAGGTAGCGGACCCGGTCGATGAGCAGCTGGCGGGTGTCCGCCTCGTCGCAGTTGTGCGCCTTGGACGGCGACAGGTGCGGCCAGATCTCGTCGAAGGCGGGCCAGTTGGCCGGGTCGTCGGTGTCGCCGAGGACGGGCCGGGCGCCGGTGAGGATGCGGTGCACCTCGTGGACGGCGATCTCCTGCTCGTCGGCGGTCATCCCGGCCCGGATCACCGCCTGGACGAGCCGGTGCACCTGGAAGCTGTTGCTGCCGGCGTCGACCTTGGCCAGCGCATACCGGCCGATCGCCTGGATCACCTTGCCCAGCATGAACTTGTCGCTGAGGTCGGCGTCGAACTTCACCAGCGCCCGGATCATCTGGTCGCTGTAGAAGAGGTTCATCGAGATCGGCTCGGGCGCGAAGAACGCGCACAGCTGGAGCAGCCGGACGGCCGCCGGGGACTGCTGGCGCAGCCGTCCGATCGACACGTTCCAGGTCGCGGCGACCGGCGTCGGGTAGTCGGCCGGGCGGCCGACGGCCAGTGCGCGGGCGGCCTCGGCGTGCAGCTGGGAGACGTAGGTCTCCACCGGGGTGCCGGTGGTGTCCAGCCAGGCGGCGGCCACCTCGACGGCCAGCGGCAGGTCCCCGACCGCCTCGGCGACCCGGTCGGCGTCCGGGCGGGAGAGGCTGCGGGCGCGCCGGCACAGGTGCTCGACGCTCTCGCCGCGGGTGAAGACGTCGACCTCCAGCGCCTCGGCGTGCCCGGTCCAGGCCTGGTTGCGGGAGGTGACCAGGATGTGGCCGGAGCCGCCGGGGAAGAACCGGCGGATCTCGGCGGGCTCGTCGGCGTTGTCGAAGATCAGCAGCCAGCGCGAGGTGGGCACGCCGCGCCGCAGCGCCTCCCTGGCCGCCTCGGCGGCCTCGGTCACCGAGTCGCCGACCCGCAGGCCCAGCCGGCGGGCGAGTTCGGCCAGCGCCGGCGCGACCAGCTCGGTCTGCTCGGCGTCGATCCACCAGACCAGGTCGTAGTCGGACATGAAGCGGTGGGCGTACTCCAGCGCCACCTGGGTCTTGCCGACGCCGCCGAGCCCGTACAGGGTCTGCGGGGTGGGCAGCACGGCCGCCATGCCGCCGCGCAGCTGGTTGCGCAGCTGCTCCAGGACGGCGGAACGGCCGGTGAAGGAGGGGTTGCGCGGCGGGACGTCCCACACCGAGGGCTTGCTGCCGGGGAAGCGCGGGCCGCCGCTGGGCGCGTCGTCGAGCGGGGTGTCGCCGCGGCCGAGCGCGCGCAGCAGGCTCTGGATCGACTGCGTCTCGTCGCGGCCGACCAGGTCGACCGGGTTGCGGTTGCTGAACGGCGCGGTGAGCCGCACGTCGCCGACCCGGACGGGCAGCAGCTGGCGGCGGGTGCCGGAGGGGTCGGAGCTGACCACCGACTCCCACAGCGCCCGCGCCTGCGGGGAGCGCTGGTAGGCGGGCGAGAGCACGGCGACCGTCCGGTACGCGGAGTCGATGCCGCGCTCGGTCTCCTCGCGCGGGTCGGTGCCGGCGCTGAGGTCGCGCGGCAGCACCCGGAAGCCGGCCCTGGTCAGGACGGACTCGATCCAGTCCGCCCACATCCGGTCCTCGGGGACGTAGGAGAGGTAGAGGTCGGCGGGCACGGAGGGGCGGCGGCGGGTGAACGCGTCCACGAAGCGCAGCCGCACCTCCTCGTCCACCGGCGGCAGGCCGGCCGCCCGCCCCTCGGTGATCATGGAGGTGAGCCGCTCGCAGGCGGCCAGCATCGAGGTGGGCGTGCCGGTCTGGTCGCCGAAGGTCGCGAGGATCTCCTCGTAGGCGTAGAACGGCCGGTACGGGATCTCCACCGAGCCCCAGTACTGGGCGAGTTCCTCGCCGTCGAAGCCGGCCGGCAGCCCGTCGAAGCGGACCCGGGCGAGGGCGCGGCCGGCGTCGGCCTTCTCCTTCTCGCCCTCGTCGATGCGCATCGGGACGGGCAGGATGCGGATGCCGCGCTCGCGGTAGCGGTCGTGGATGTGCTGGGCGATCCGGGAGGCGCCGTCGATGGACTGGTCGCTGAGGGTGAAGCAGACCACCAGGTCGTCGGGCATCTGGACGGTGCAGATCTCGGCGATGTCGGACAGGCCGGTGCGGGAGTCGATCAGCACGTAGTCGTAGCGCTTGGCCATGTCGGCCTTGAGGGCGTCGAAGAACTGCCCGCCGTCGAAGCGGTCGTAGAAGATGTCCCAGTCGAGGTGGGTGACGGCCTCGGAGTAGTCCCGGTTGAACTGGCCCGCGGAGAGGAAGTCCAGGCTGCCGCCGGCCGGGAAGTGCGGCCAGGTGAGCGAGAGCGCGTGCGGGTGCACCCGGGCGAAGTCCAGGTGCCAGCCCTCGGCGTGCTCGACCGGGCGCAGCGCCTCCTCGCGGTACTCGGCGATCAGGTCCATCATCCCGGTGGTCCCGGCCAGCGAGGCCGGGTCGAGGAACGGGTGGAAGAACTTGGCGAGGCCGGGCGCCTCCAGGTCCCAGTCCACGGTGAGCACGCGGAAGCCGTTGGCGGCCAGGATCCAGGCGGTGTTGGCGAGCGCCATGGTGCGGCCGGTACCGCCCTTGTACGAGTAGAAGGTGATGATCCGGCCGTTGCGGTCCTGTTCCGCCGCCTGCCGCTCGGCCTCCCGCTGGGCGGCCAGGTCGGCGGAGGTGAGCCCGCCGAGACGGAGGTTCCTGGTGCGGTTGTCAGTCATCGCGGTCCTCGTCCTCCCAAGGGCGCCATCCCGTCATCGGGTTCATCGCCGTCGTCGCGGTACGGGTCGTGCTCGCGGTGCGGGTCCTGCTCACGGTGCGGGTCCTGCTCACGGTGCGGGTCGCGCTCGCGGTGCGGGTCGTCGCCGTTGTCCCGACGTCGGTGGGTGGTGCTGGTGGTGCGGCCGGTGCCGTTGCCGCCGGCTCGGTCGTCGGCGCGGTCGTCCCGGTCGTCGCCCCGGTCGTACTCGAAGGGGTCGGCCGGGGACCCGTCCGGTCCGTACCCGCCCGTGCCGCGCCGGAACGCGTCCCGCAGGCTCGGCCGGGGCGGCGGCGGTTCCTCCGGTTCGGCCCGGGTGCGGCCCTCGAACGCGTACTTGGCCTTCATCGCCGCCCGGGGCAGCGCGTCGTCGAAGTCCTCCAGGGAGTGCAGCCCGGTCGGTCCGGTCGCGCCGAGGAAGCTCGGCCGGCTCGCCCGCCGGGTGATGCGCAGCGTCTCGTCGGTCAGGTCGCCCAGCTCGTCGGCGCGGTCGGCGCACTCCGGGTCGTCGCCGTTGAACGGCTCCAGGATGCTCACCCAGGTGGCGTCCGAGCGGTCGAAGCGCCGGACCAGCTCGCGCCGGCGCGGGTCGCGCAGCGCCCAGCGGTCGAGCAGCAGCAGGCCGGGCGCCTCGGCGTTGCCCCCGATGATCGACTCGACCTCCTCGTCGAACTCGTGCACGGTCGGCTGGAACCCCAACTGCCGGGCGAGGCGCGCCGCGTGCTGGGCGATCGGCGAGCCGACCGGCCGGTACGGGTGCCAGTCGGTGCGCCGCTCGCCGTAGTAGTCGGGGCTGCGGTCGGCGGGCAACTCGTTCTGGTGGTAGGCGAGTACGGAGATCCGCAGCTGCTTGGTCGGGGCGGTGACGTTGAACGCGCTCGGCAGGCCGTTGAATCCCAGCCGCCGCCCGACCGGGATCACCGTCTCCTCCGCGACCTGCACGATCCGGGCCGCCAGCCGGTGCACCGCCAGCTCGTAGGCGGAGCGGAAGTAGCTGAGCTTCATCAGGGCGTACAGGCCCTCGGTGGCGTACTCGGGCCCGAAACTCGCGTGGTTGAACTGGAGTTCACTGGCCACGTTCGGCAGCCGGTAGCGGCTCATCGGCGCCCACAGCACCGGGACGATGCCGCTGGTGCGCTCGGAGTCGAGGTTCGCCGGGTAGACCGGCCGGCGGGTGAAGGCGTGCCATTCCTGGCCGCACGGAACGCTGTTGAAGTACCTCGGCGAGTACAGGGGTACGAAAACCCGGCAGGTCGCCAACTCGTCGGACAGTCGTTCGGCCCACAGCTCGCCCTGGTGCATGGACTCGTCCATGAAGCCGACCGCGGCCCCGTCCGGGACCGTGGTGAGCTGGAGCACCGCCTCGCAGAGGTCCCGGTACAACTGCCTGACCCAGTGGTTCGGGTCGCTCGCGCCCCGCGCACCGGCCTTGGGGGTGTGCGCGTAGGAGAGGAAGAAGTACGGCCGGGCATCGTCCTCGTCCCAGCCCCGGTCAGTCACACGCGCCTCCCCCGGGCCCGTCGGCAAACCTGCCTCCCGCAGCCCCCGTGCGGCGGGGCTTCAGTGTAGGAACGACTGACACCCCAATGGAATAGCACAACGTCTCGCACGAATTGACATGACCGAAACGATGCCGCCAACCGTGCACTGGGACCAGTACCCTCGATACGGCCGCCACGCACCACCAGGAGGGCACTCGTGGACCACCTCGACTGGCAGAGGTCCAGCACCAGCAGCGACAAGGATGACTGGATCGAGATCGCCTCCGAGGGCGACCACGTCTACATCCGGCAGTCCGACGACCCCACCCTCGTCGTCACCACCACCCGCATCAAGTTCAACGCCTGGGTGCTCGGCGCCAAGGCCGGCGAGTTCGACCACTTCGTCGCCTGACCCGCCCGACCCCGCCCGGCCGGCACCCCGCCGGTCGGGCGCCCGGCCGGCCGAGCCCGAGGATCACCCCCCGTAGCGGGCGGCCAGGGCCCGTACCGTCCTGGCGATGCGGTCACGGAGTTCGGCCGGTTCCAGCACCTCGACGTCGGCGCCCAGCCGCAGGAACTCCCCGTGCGCGTGGTCCAGCGACTCGATCGGCACCCGGGCCTCCGTCCAGCCCTCGTCCGCGGCGGCGACCCCGAGGCGCCGGGCGCCCTCCGGGGTGAGCCGGACCAGCGCCTCCCCGGTGTGCAGCCGGGCCCGGAAGTCGGCGAGGTAGCCCGTCCAGTACGCGCCCAGGCCGAAGCCGTCCGGCACCGCGAACTCCTCGTCCAGCGCGCGCAGTCCGACGACCTGATCGACCCGGTACGTACGCATCCCGCCCGGACCGGCGGCGACCAGGTACCAGCGCCCGGCCTTGAGCACCAGCCCGTACGGCTCCACCCGCCGCTCGATCTCCTCCGGCGCCCGCCAGCGCCGGTACCGCAGCACCACCGCCCGCCGCTCCCACACCGCGGCGGCGACGGCGGCCAGGTGCGGGGTCTCGTCCGCCGCGCCGTACCAGCCGGGCGCGTCGAGCAGGAAGCGCTCCTGGATCCGCCCGGCATGCTCGCGCAGCTCCGCCGGCAGGGCCGCCCGCAGTTTGAGCTGGGCGGCGGTGAGCGCCTCGCCGAGGCCCAACTCGGCGGCGGCGCCCGGGAGTGCGGCGAGGAAGGCGGCCTGGGCCTCGTCGGCGGTCAGCCCGGTGAGGCGGGTCCGGTAGCCGTCGACCAGCCGGTACCCGCCGGCATGCCCGGCGTCGCCGTACAGCGGGACTCCGGCGGCGGCGAGCGCCTGGACGTCCCGGTAGACCGTACGGAAGGAGACCTCCAGCTCCCCCGCCAGCTGCTCGGCGGTCAGCCGGCCCCGGTTCTGGAGCAGCAGGAGCAGGGCGACCAGCCGACTCGCGCGCATGCCGCCCAGTATCCACTGACAGGAGGTGTCAGGAGAGTGCTCCTACGCTGCGGCGCATGAACGACTTCACCCGCACCGGGGCGGCCACCGCATGAGCCTCGTCGTCGAACTCCGCCAGTACACCCTGCACCCCGGCGCCCGGGAGACCCTGATCGAGCTGTTCGAGCGCGAGTTCGTGACCGGCCAGCAGGCGGTCGGCATCACCGTCGGCGGCCGCTTCCGCGACCTCGACGATCCGGACCGCTTCGTCTGGCTGCGCGCCTTCCCCGACATGGCCGACCGGCGGCGCGCCCTGGAGGCCTTCTACGGCGGCCCGGTCTGGCGGGAGCACCGCGACGCGGCCAACGCCACCATGGTCGACAGCGACGACGTCCTGCTGCTGCGCGGCCCCGGATTCACATCGCGTGCGGGCGGCCGCGAGGTCCTCGCCACCGTCTGCCACCCGGCCGCTTCGGCGGCCGTCCACGGCGGCGCCTTCGACTCCTTCGCCACCGAACACTTGCTCCCGGACCACGCGTTGCACCGCACCGAACACGCCGAGAACGACTTCCCCCGGCTGCCCGTCCGCACCGGCGAGGACGTCCGCGTCTGGTTCGGCCCCGCCGAGCCGGCCCCCTGGCCGTCCCGGCGGCTTCGGCTGGAACCAGTCGCGCCGTAGCCGCCGGGTGCACGCCGGCGTGCCCGTTGTGCCCGCTCCCTCAGGGGCCCGTGACGTTCGCCCCCGCGGCCCGGCGTGGGCCGGGGGCCGGGGGACGGAGGACGGGGGACGAGGCCGGCTCACGCGCCGGGGTGCGCGGGCAGGGCGAGCCAGTCCGACCAGGAGATCTCACGGCCGAGGAAGCGGGGCCGCTCGAACGGCCAGTCGGCGGCGATCCACCGCGGCACCAGGGCGTCCATGGCCCGCTCGACCTCGCTTCCCACCAGTTCGTCCACCACCCACCAGGCGATCTCGCCGTCCGCACCGGCCTTCGCGGGCGGGTCGATGTAGACGCAGCCGAGCAGGGCCGTCTCGGCCGCGTCGAGCAGCGCGTAGTTGAAGGACTGGTGTGCGGCGATCTCCTTCTCGTGCCGCAGCAGGTCGGCCTGGTTGGCCTCGAAGGTCATGGTGGCCGCGGGCCAGCCCCAGGCCGGACCGAAGAGGGTCCACAGCCGTTCGCGCGAGCCCATCACGGCCGGGTAGTCGAGCGGGGCATCCGCCTCCCGGACCGGCCGCAGGTGGTGGGCCCCGCCCGGCAGCGGCACCTGGACGGGATGGACGAAGTCATCGGGAAGCCAGCTCATGGCGCCCGACCGTAGCACCGCGCGGACGCCCGGCCCGCTGGATTTTCCCCGCACCCGCCGCCCCCTCCACCCGCCGCCGAATCACCAACCCCCTGACGTCTCGCGCGGGAAGTCGGCCGAGCCGACTTCCCGCGCACGCGATGGGAACGGGCGGGGCGAGGAGGAGGGGCGGGACCGGGTGTCGAGGGGTGAGAACGAGGAGCGGGGGTCAGGGGCGGCCGCGGCGCAGGACGACCTCGGCGAGGTCGACGGCCTCCCGCACCGGGACGAGCCGGCAGTCGGCCGTGCCGATGCGGGCGGTGGTGATGCCGCGGGCGGTGCGCAGGACCTCCTCCCCGAGGCGGTCGAAGTGGAGGTCGTCGAGGTCGGGGGCCCGGAAGGTGGTCCAGCCGTCCGCCCCGACGCAGCGGTACTCGCGCAGCGGGACGTCGGGCATCCGCAGGTCGGCCAGGTGGAAGGCGGTGAACCGGCCCATCGGCACGCCGAGCATCAGCACTCGGGCGTCCAGTTCGTAGAGCCGCCCGAGCGGCGACTCCGGGCCGAGGTGGGAGGTCAGCGGGTGGCGCCCGGTGATCTCCCGGGCGAGCCGGCCCACGGCCGCCCAGGAGGTCTGCGGGTGGTGGCTGCGCAGTGCGCCCGGGTGGGTGCGGACCGCCTCCGACAGCGCCCCCATGGAGGGCGAGGCCGGGGTGGTGGCCGGATCGAAGCGGGGCATCCGGGCCTGGTAGTCGGCCACCGCCGCCGGGGAGAGACCGGCGGTGGCGCGCTGGTGGACGCGGGAGGTGGCGGAGTTCTCGGGTGTGGCGGTGTAGGCGACCAGGGTGCCGTCGGGGCCGAGGAGTTCGAGCAGGGCCTCGACCACACCGGCCGCCCCTCCGGGCACCGGTCCGAGGGCGCGCAGGGACGCCTGGACGTGCAGCACCGTGCCCGGACGGACCCCGAGGTCGGCGAGGTCGCGGACGAGGGGACGGACGGGGGAGGCGACGGCGACGCCGCCGCGGGGTTCGGTGAGGATGGCGTTTCCCCGGGGTTGATGGCCCCGGGCGAGGGAGGACCCGGGGCGGCGGGAGTGGGAGGTCAGACCCCGGCCCGTTCGCGCCGTACCCGGTCGGCCGCCTGCTCGGCGGCGGCGGGCAGCGGCAGGGCGAGCCAGGGTGCCACGGTGGCACGCATGCCGTCGGCGAAGCGCGAGCCGGTCCCGGTCAGGGCCCCGGACGACGCCAGCCGCTCCACGGCTTCGGCGGTGTACCGCCGCCAGAGCGCGAACTGCTCCCGCGCCCGGTCGGCGGCCGGTCCCGGCAGTCCGTCGTACGCGCGGGTGCGGGTGCCCCAGTACTCGGTGACGGCCAGGTGGGCGTACGTGCCCTGGAGCAGCCCTTCGAGCGGCCGGGGGTCGGGCCGCCAGGGGGCGAGGTACAGCGTGGTGTCGGCGCGGTCGTACAGGTCCGTCAGGTCCAGCACCGCGCCGAGCTTGACGTGCTGGAACTCGTGCGCGAGCAGCAGGGCGAGGGCCGGCGCGGTGGCGGGCCGGGCGATGCCGACCGCACCGTACGCCTGTCGGGCCGCCGAGCTGACGTCCCGGCCGGTCGGGCCCGGCCGCAACGGGGTGACCGTCGCCAGGCCGGCCCGGATGCCCTCCGCGTACCCGGGCAGGTCCCGCCCGAGCAGCTCCCAGGCCTCGCGCAACGCGCCCGTCCAGTCGAGCAGTTCGCCCTCGGACAGGCGGTCCGCCACCGGGTGGTCGTGGCAGTCGCGCAGCGGGTCGGTGTCCTCCAGGGCGACCGTCCAGCCGCCGGCCAGCCGGATCCGCCGCAGCGGCTGGTCCGGCACGGTGTGCACCGAGCCGTCGGACGCCCGCACCTCGAAGCCGTCGGCCCGCCCGGTGACCACGGCCTCGCCGTCGGGTACGGCGATCCGGCCGAGCGTCGGCAGGTGCAGCCACCCGCCGCGGACGGGCACCGCCACCGCGTCCCCCCGCCCGGCCCGCACCGCGGCGGCCGCGGCGAGCGCGGCCAGTGGGCCGAGCCCGACCGGCAGGTCCCCGGCGAGTCTGCGGGCCGCCCAGGAGCGGGCGTACGGGTGGGCGAGCACGGTGTCCACGGCGGCGGGGGCCGCCGTGTCGAGCTCCGTCAGCAGGGCCCACGCCTCGGCCCGCCCCTGTCCGGAGGCGTCCCAGGCGGCGGCCAGCATCGCCCGGGTGAGGGCGAGTTGGGAGCGGCCGAGCGCGGCGATGGTCTCCGCGCTCCCGTATCCGCGCGCCAGCTCGTCGAGTTGCGACGGGGTGAGCGCGCCGGGCGGCAGCGGCTCGGCGCCGGGCCGGGCGGCCTCGGCCGTCCGCGCCGGAACACCGGTCGAACCCCCGTTCCCCGCAATGCCGTTGATGAACGTCATGAGATCACCGCAGTAGACGGAGGGATGGTCGAAGCTGCCTCCTCCATCGTCGCTCCGATAGCGGTGGGCGTACAGCCCGCCACCGCAGGAGCGGACCACGGAGCAGGCGCGGCAGGCCTCGCTCAGCCCGGCCAGGCCGGACTGGCGGGCGGCGATGCCGGGGTGGCGGGCCAGGTCGTCGAGGCTGTGCGCGAAAACGTTCATGCCGGTGACGGGCGCGCCGTCGTACGCGGTCTTCAGGCTGTCGGCCTGCTCGAAGGTCCCGTCCGTCTCCAGGACCGCCAGGTCGGAGGGCTCCAGGCCGAGCGACTCGGTGAGACTGGAGAATCCGCGCAGGGTCCGGTGCACGGACTCGAAGGTCCGTACGGCGAACGGCCGTCCGTCCGCTTCCCACAGCCCGTGGACGGTCAGCAGCCAGTCGGCGTACGGGGTGGTGGCCGGTCCGGCGGGGCGCGCGGGCGGATCGTCCCAGGTGGCATGCGGAAGCAGGAAGTCCACGGCGGGCGGGCGGAGTTCGGCCAGCGCCCGGTACACGGCCACCGGGTCGTTCTCGACGTCCATCGTGCACAGCAGCCCGGCGAACAGGTGCCGGTACTCAGGCGCGTTCAGCAACGCGACCGCCCGCAGCACCTGCGGGTGGCTGCTGCGTCCGTCGGCGAACCGCCGGTGGCGGTCGTTGGCGGCCCGGTCGCCGTCCAGCGAGATGCCGACCTTGATGTCCTGCTCCGCGAACAGCGCGCAGAAGTCCCGGCTCAACAGCACGCCGTTGGTGTGGATGCGCAGGTCGAGCACGCAGCCGGGCGGGAGTGCCGCCCGGAGCGTCCCGGCGGCGCGGCGCAAGCGGTCCGGGCCGGCGAGCAGGGGTTCTCCCCCGTGCAGGACGACCCGGACGGCGGGCAGCCGGTGGGCGGCCGCGTGCTCACCGATGCGCTCGGCGGCCTTGGCCATGATCCCGTCCGCGATGACCTTCGGCCGGGAGCGCCAGCTGCTGTCCGCATGCTCGTAGACGTAACAGTGGTCGCAGGCCAGATCGCACCTGCTGTGCATCTTGACCACGAACTGCGTCAACGGCAGCGGAATCGACGTCGTCATGGAACTGTTCGGCTCGGTTCGGTCTGCTCGGTCTGGGTTCCGCTCGGAGGTCCGGGTCGGGTCAGATCGAGGAGTTGAAGGCAGCGACCGGCACGAGGCCGGATTCCGCGCCGGGGAGCGCGCGCTGGAGCCGGGAGGCGAGCTCTTCCGCGCCGAGCGCGGCGAGATCGGCGAGAGAGGGGCGTTCCGGCGTCTCCTGAGGGTCAGTGAGCTTGCCGGCCGGCCTGATGCTGGTTACCGGAGTCATATTCGTTTCCTTAGGCGCGGTTAGGACCTGCCGAGGGTGGGTAAGCCCACCCGGTTGCGACCAATGTAGTGCCAGCGAAGACTCCGCGCGGCACCTTGCGGACTCACGTTGAACTCCCCAGGCGGTCCACGTCGTACGACAGCGCGCTGAGCCCCCAGAATTCACCCGTTCAGCGGTCGCGCACTTCGCCCTGGCGCACGCCGAAGCGCACCGCCGGGACGAGCGCCCGGACGAACACCCGGGCCCGCATCCGGAGGAGAACCCGGAGGAGAACCCGGCCGGGAACCGGGACCAGCACCTGAACCAGTACCTGGGCACACCCCGGGAGTGCCCGGGGAAGCCCTCCGACAAGCACACCATCCGGCCAAGCGTCCGATGTCCGGGATTCATTCCCCCGGCTCGCCGAGCTCCCGGACGGTCCGCACCAGCTCCTCGGTGAACTCAAGCCCGCTCGACGTCAGTTCGCCGCAGCTCAGGAGCGTCCGCCCGGCGGCCAGGGTGTGCGTCCGCCAGCGCGCGAACTCCCCGTGCGCGCGGGCGGCGTCGCCCGCCCCGGCGGCCGCCTCCGCCCGCCAGAAGTCCGCCACGCCCAGGTGCGCGTACGCCCCCTGGAGCAGCGCCCCGGCCGGGCGCGGGTCGGGCCGCCAGGGGGCGTGGTGGACGGCCGGGCCGTTGGGGCGGTGCAGCGGCACCAGGTCCAGCAGGGCGCCGAGTTGGACGTGGAGGAACTCGTGCACCAGGGCCAGCGCAAGCAGCACCGGATCGCCCGGCAGCGAGGCCGCCACCGCGCCGTAGGCCCGCCGGGCGGCGGCGCTCACCGCCTCCCCGCCGGGGGCGGGCCGCAGCGGGACGACAGTGGTCACGCAGGCCGCGACGGCCGCCGCATGGCGGCGGTGACGGCGCACCAGGATGTCCCAGGCCTCGGACAAGCGCTGTTCCCAGAGCCCGAGTTCGTCGTCGGCGAGCGGACCGGCCGGCGGACGTCCGTAGTCCACCCGGCGCGGGCCGGCGTGGTCGATCGACGGCGCCCAGCGCAGCCCGTCGCACTCCAGCGCGAGGGGCGCGCCGGAGCCGGGGCGGAGGAACTCGCCCAGCCCGCCGAGCGGAACGTCCTCCCCCGCCGCCGCGCCGCGCAGGCAGTCGGCCGCCCAGGCGTCCAACTCGGGCCGCAGCAGCACCTCCTCCCACTGCTCCCGGTCGTCCCGCTGCAGCGCCCGGACCCGGGCGTACGCCTCCCGGTAGCCGTCGTGCTCCGGCACCGCCCGGCGCAGCGCCAGCAGCAGCAGCGCCCGCTTGCTCAACTGCCCGCCGCGCAGCAGCCGGACGGCCTGCGGCCCGCCGCGCGCGCCCGCGATCGCCCGGAACGTCTCCCGGTCCACGCCGTGCCGGGGCAGCCCGTCCGCCCCGCGGGCGCCCGGTACCCCGGCCGCCACCACCTCGCCCGTACCCGCCACCGGTCCTCCTCCTCGTCCGTTCGGCTCCCGGCCCGGTCGGCCGGCCCATCGCCCAACCCGCCGGGTCCGCCCGCAGTCTCCCCGCGCCGGGGCGGATCAGCCGGACGGCGGCCGGGCATGACCCGGACGGGTGAGCCGAACCGCCACCCGCCGACGCCCGCGACCCGACGCCCGACGCCCACCGCCCACCAGGAACCCACCGCCCGACGCCCGCCCCGCACCGGTCCTCAGCTCCCCGCCAGCCCCGCCACCCCCGCCCGCAGGCGCCCCGCGATGTGCCGGACCAGCCGGTCCAGGTCCGCGCAGTACACCGACGGGTGCCCGAAGCCGTCCCCCGCGTACCGGTGCGCGTACAGCCCCCCGCCGCAGACCCGGGCCAGCGGGCAGCCGGCGCAGACCGGCCCGAGGCCCGCGAGGCCGCGCTGGCGGGCCCGGAAGGCCGGGTGCGCGCCCGCCCGCGCGAAGCCGTGCCGCCACACGTCCAGGCCGGTCCCGGGGGCGCCGTCGTAGGCCACCTTGAGGCTGTCCGCCTGCTCGATCGTCCCGTCCGCCTCGACCACCACCAGGTCGACGGGCGCCAGCCCGACCGCCTCGCTGGCCGCCCGCCCGCCGAGCAGCAGCACCGCCAGTTCCTCGAACAGCCGCACCCCGGTCTCCCGCCGCGGCGCGTCGTACCAGCGGTCGAAGGCGGCGATCAGCCACTGCCCGTACGGCGCCGGCTCCGCGCCCGACGGCGGCGCGTCCGGCACCGGCCGCGGCCGGACGCCGGGCGGCGGCTCCCGCCAGGTCGCGTGCGGCAGCAGCAGGTCGATCCGGGGCGGCGCGAACTCCAGCAGCGCCTCGTAGGTGGCCACCGGGTCGGACTCCAGGTCGACGACGCACAGCAGGCCGGCGAAGAGGTCCCGGTGCCGGTCCGAGCCGAGCAGCCGCACCGCCTCGGCGGTGCGTGCCCAACTGCCCGCGCCGGAGGGCAGTCTGCGGTGCCGGTCGTGGCCGGCCCGGGTGCCGTCCAGCGAGACCCCGACCGCGACCCGGTGGCGGTGCAGCACGTCGAGCAGGGCCGGTTCGTCCAGCAGCCGCAGCCCGTTGGTCTGCACGGTGAACCGCGTCCGGGGCCGGACGGCCGCCAACTCGGCCAGCAGCGCGTCCAGATGGGCCGCGCCGACGAGCAGCGGCTCGCCGCCGTGCAGCACCACGGACACCTCGTCCAGGCCGTGCTCGGCCGCGTGCTCCTCGATCCGCCGGGCGGTGCGGCGGACGGTCGCGAGTTCCATCCGCCGCGGCCGCCCGCGCCAGCTCTGGTCCGCGCCCTCGTACACGTAGCAGTAGTCGCAGGCCAGGTTGCACCGACTGTGGATCTTCAGCAGGAACTGCCGGAACGGCACCATGCCGGTGAGCCTAGGCCACGCCGGCCGACCGTCCGTCACACGTGCGGCGGCTCCACGTCGGAGTCCAGCCGCGTCCCGGCCCGCACCGCGATCGTCGTCGGGTGCTCCTCCCCCAGGGTGATCCGGGCCCGCCGGATGCAGTCCGCCCGCAGCTCCGCCGCCCGCTCGGCGTACCCGAGGGCGGCCATCGACAGCGAGAGGTTGGAGTTGATGCCGATGGAGTCGTAGTGGTCCTGGCCGAGGGCCTCGGTCATCAGCGGAGCGGCCTCCAGTTCCAGGTCGAGCGCGTCCTGGAGCTCCCCGGCCAGCGACAGGTCGTTGGCGTGGTTCATCATCGCGATCGGGATGTAGAGGTGGTGCGCGCCGAGGACGGTGCGGAACTGCGCCAGCGTACGGCCGGACAGGTCGCGCGCCTCCGTCGCGCGCCCCGCCAGCCGCAGGTACACCGAGAGGTTGTTGGCGCCGGCCAGCGTCACCGGGTGGTTCTCGCCCAGGTAGTCGCGGTACCGCGCCAGCGCCCGTTCGGCCAGCGGGATCGCCCGCCCGGTGTCGCCGAGCGCGTTGAGGTCGCTGGCCAGGTTGGTGGCGGCGGCCAGGGTGTCGGGGTGCTCGGGGCCGTTGATGTCCAGGTAGCGCTGGTAGATGTCCTCGTCGATCTCCAGGGCCTCGTGGTACCGGCCGGCCCGGCGCAGCGCCACGGCCAGGTTCTTGCGGGCGCGCAGGGTGTCGGTGTGGCTGTCGCCGATGGTCTGCTGGTAGATCCGGACGGTCTCCTCCAGCAGGTCCAGGGCCTCCCGCAGCCGCCCGGTCTCGCGCAGGTCGCGGGCGTAGTTGGAGGCCGAGGAGAGCGCGTAGAGGCTGTGCGCGCCGAGCGCGTCGCGCTGCTGGAGGTAGTTGCTGCGGTGCCGTTCCAGGGCGGCCCGGCGGTCGCCGGCCAGGTAGTCGGAGACGGCGAGGTTGTTGGTGATCATCAGGGTGCGGGGGTGGTCCGGGCCGAGGGTGCGCCGGGCGGCGTCCAGGGTGCGGCGGTCGAGCGCCCGGGCCTCGTCGTAGCGGCCGAGGAAGCGCAGGTCGGCGCCGAGGCTGTTGGCGACGGCGAGGGTGTGGGAGTGCTCCGGGCCCAGGGTCGCGGTGAAGCGCTCCAGGATGTCCCGGTCCATCTCGTACGCCTCCTGGAGGGCGCCCTGGGAGCGGCGGATGTTGCTCAGCTGGGTGCGCAGCATGAGCGTCTGGGCGTCGTTGTCGGCGTCGAAGCCGGGCCCGCCGTAGCCGTCCTGGCGCCAGTGCTCCAGGGTCCGTTCGGCGAGTTCCCGGCCGGACTCGTGCAGGCTGCGCTTCCACTGGTAGCGGACCGAGTCGATGATCCACTGCCGGACGTCCTCGTCGGCGCTGTCGAGCGCTCCGGACGGCCAGAGGTGGGGCAGGAGTTCGGCGTACTCGGCCCAGTTCACGGGCACGTCCGGGTCGCCGGGGTTGGCGGTGGCGAGCGCGGCGTGGACGACGCCGCGCAGTTCGGCCCGCCGCTCCTCCTCGACCTGGTCCCGCAGCACCGCCTGGACCAGCCGGTGCACGGTGATGGTCTCGCTGCCCTGGTCGGTGCGGGCGAGCCCGAAGCGGTTGATGGCGCGCAGGAACTCGCCGATCGCGAGCTTGTCGCGGGGCGCGCGCGGGGGCAGCCGCAGGGCGCGGGTGACGGCCCGGCTGTAGAGCAGCCGCATCGGGATGGCGTCCGGGCCGAAGAAGGCGCAGATCTCCAGGATCTGGGCGGCCGGGGCGTTCATCCGGCGCAGTTCCTCGACCGAGATGCGCCAGGTCGCGGCGGCCGAGTGCGGGTAGTCGGCGGCGCGCAGCCGGGTGCGCTCCAGCATCTCGGTGAGCTCTTCGTCGAGCAGTTCGAGGTAGGTGGCGATCGGCATCGACGTCTCCTGGAGCCAGACGGCGGCCTGGCCGACGGCGAGCGGCAGGTCGCCGAGGCGCTGCGCGACCTGGTCGGCGTCCTCCGAGGAGAGCCCGCCGTTGAAGCGGCGCAGCAGCCGGACGCTCTCCTCGCGGAGGAAGACGTCGACCTCCACCAGGCCTGCGTGCCGGGCCCAGCCCTGGTTGCGGGAGGTGATCAGCACGTGCCCGCCGGAGGAGCCGGCCGGCTGCCAGGGGGCGAGCTCCTCGGGGGTGCCGGCGTTGTCGAAGACGAGCAGCCACCGGCGGTACGGCTGGCCGCGGCGCAGCGCGTCGAGCACGGCGGCGGCGGTGTGCGCGACGTCGTCGCTGGTGGGCACGCCGAGCCGGGGCGCGAGTTCGGCGAGCTTCTGCGGGATGTTGGCGGGCTCCTCGGCGGGCACCCACCAGACCACGTCGTAGGCGGCCTTGAAGCGGTGCGCGTACTCGGCGGCGATCTGGGACTTGCCGGCGCCGCCGAAGCCGTAGAGCACCTGGCTGAGCACGGCGGCGGGCCCGCCGGTGAAGCGGTTGCGGAGCAGTTCGAGCAGCTTGCCGCGGCCGATGAAGGCGGCGTTGCGCGAGGGCGCCTCCTGGACCTGCGGGGCGGTGCCGGGGAACCGCGCGGGGGCGGCGAACTCCCCGCTGTCGGTGTCCGACTGGCGGCTGCTGCCGGGCGGTGGGCCGAGTTCGGCGTAGAGCTGGGACTCGGCGCCGACCGCGGAGGAGCGGACCAGGTCGGGCACCGGCGGCCCGGTGAACGGGCGGGGCACCGGCTCGTCCGAGTCCTGGAGCCGGAAGGCGACCAACGACGGTGATCCGGAGGCGAGTTCGCGCCCCTGGAGGAGCTGCCAGACCTCGGCCGCGCGGGGCAGCGCGGTGTACTCGGGCGAGAGCAGCGCGAGCAGCCGGCCCTGGCCGTCGACCGGCCCGGCGACCTCCGGCGGCCGGGAGCCGCTGTACGGCTCGGCGGCGCTGTGCAGGGAGGTCTGGTAGCCGAAGCGGGTGAGCGTCCCGGCGGCCCACTCGGCCCACATCCGGTCCTCGGGGGCGTAGCTGACGAACACCTGGCGCGGAACCGCCCGGGCGGAGCGCAGGTAGGCGCCGTAGAGCCGGCGGCGGGTCTCGGCGGTGAGCGGGCGCAGGGCGCGGACCCGGCCGTCGGTGATCCAGCCGGCCAGCCGCTCGAAGGCGTTGAGCAGGCTGCGGGCCTCCTGCGGCCGGTCGGCGACGGTGGCGGGCACCTCCTCGTAGGCGTAGAAGGGCTTGTACGGCACCTCGACGTCGGCCCAGTAGCCGGCCCGGCGGTCGCCGGCCAGCCAGCGGCCCAGGTAGGGGGCGAAGGCCTCGCGGGCGTAGTCGCGGCCGGCTTCCAGGCGCTCCTGCTCGGCGTCCTCGACCCGCATCGGCACCGGCAGGACCCGGATCGCCCGCTCCTCGGCCGCGGCGATGTCGCGGGCCGCGTCGACGCCGCCGCGGATGTTCTGGACGCTGAAGGTGAAGCAGTCCACCACGGTGTCGGGCATCAGGACGGTGCAGATGCCGGAGGTGTCGCTGACGCCGGTGCGGCTGTCGATGAGCACGTAGTCGTAGCCGCGGGCCCAGCGGTCGCGCAGCTCGCGCAGGAACTCGCCGCCGCGGATGTCCCGGCCGTGGTAGAAGCTGCGCCAGTTGAAGCTGGTGACGGCGGCGGCGTAGGCGGCGTTCTGCCGGCCGGCGGGCAGGAAGTCGAGCCGGCCGCCGGGCGGCAGGTCGAGGGCGAGGCCGCAGACGTAGCCGTCCAGGCGCCCGGGCTCGTCCAGCCAGGCGGCCGGGGACTGCCCGACCGGCCCGGCGGTGGAGGGCAGCGCCTGCTTGACGTAGGAGCGCAGCAGGTCGATCAGGCCGTCGGTGGAGTGCAGTTCCGGGTCGACCAGCAGCGGGTGGTAGTACCGGTGGAGGCCGGGCGCCTCCAGGTCCCAGTCGACGACCAGGACGCGCAGGCCGCGGCTGGCGAGGATCCAGCCGACGTTGGCGAGCGCCATGGTGCGGCCGGTGCCGCCCTTGAAGGAGTAGAACGTGACGACCGATCCCGGTCCGCCGCGCTCCGGATCCGCGCCGGGCTCAGTGGTCATCGTTCTTCTCCCCCCTCAGCGGGACAGCGGTGTCCTTGCCCCGGCTCTGGTGCGGCAGGTCGGTGGAACCCGGGAGGCCCCGGTTGACGCGTGCGGGCCCCCGGCGGGGCCCCGGCGGGCCGGCCGGGATGGTCAGCCCGGGCATCGCCGGGCCGGCGTCCGGGCCGCCGGGGCCGAGGCCGAAGGCGTCGCCGCCATCGTCCCCCCAATCCAGGTTGTCGTCCATGAGCTTGTTCTGAGCGACCGTCACCATGATGGTGAGGTCGTTGTCGAAGCTCTCCCGGCTCACTTTGACCCGGAACAAGTGCTCCAGGTCGCTCCGGCGCAGCCAGTTGCGCCGGAACACGTCGCGCACGCCCGCCCAGAGCGCGTCGCGCTCCGGCCCGTCGGCCGGGTCGCCGCTGCCGGCGGGCACCATCACGCCGGTGACGGGGTGGTTCTGCTCGTCGTACGCGCGCAGCGCGGAGCGGTAGCGCTCGGCTCCGGCCACCCACGGGTCCACCAGCAGGATGCTGACCTGGCTGTCCTCGCGGGCCTGGTCGAGCTTGTCGGCGAGGGCGGTGTCGACCTCCTCCAGCGTGGTGGTGTGTCCGGCGCCGGTGATCACCTGCTGGGCGCGGGCCGCCAGGGACGGCTGGACGGGCGGGTGGTAGGGCGCCCAGTGCCACGGCTTGGAGCCGTACCAGCCGCCCTCGGCGGCGGACTCCGAGGCGCGCCCGGCCGCGATGAACAGCCGCACCATCCCGGGGGCGGACGCCGCGGGCGGCGCCGCCGGGGGCGGGAAGTAGCCGCGCACGGCGCCCAGGTCGAACTCGGGCAGCTCGCCGAGCCGGCGCGCGGCCGCGTCCCGGACCCGCTCCGCGACCACCCGGACGACCTGCTCGTACGCCCCGCCCTGCGCGGTGCGCAGCAGCGCCCGCAGGCCGTACCGGGCGTAGGCCTCGCCCATGTCCGGCTGGGCCCACTGGATCTTGTTGACCTCGTCGGCCAGGTCGCCCGGCTCGACGGGTTCCCAGAGCACCGGGACGAGCGCCGGGATGAGTTCCCCGGTCTCCTCGTGGTGGCGCCGGACCCGGCCGCGGAAGGCGGTCCACTCCTTGCCGCAGTAGAGGCTGGTGAAGTAGGCCGGGGAGTAGAGCGCGATCATGGTCCGGCTGCGGCCGAGCATCGTGGCCAGCCGCTCGGCCCAGTCGTCGCCCAGGCGCAGCTGTTCGGTGTCCCGGTAGGCCAGTTCCTCGCCGCGCACGCCGGTGCCGACCAGCCGCCCGAGTTCGTCCCGCAGGTCGTTGAAGAACTGGTTGACGAAGGCGTCCTCGGCCTCGAAGTCCCGACGCGCGTAGCTGAAGAAGAAGTACGGCCGGTGTTGTTCGTGCTCCATCACCTGTTCCCCCCGTGCCCAACGGTCCGCGACGGCGCTGGTTTCATACCCCAGCATGTCCCGAACTCCACCGTCCACGCTGGCGAGTTGGCGGATTCGGCCGCCTCGGGGGGTTTAGCCGGTGGTCAGGCGCACTTCCCCGGCCGGGGGCGCTCCGGCGCTCAGGGGGCGCACCGGCGGGGGGCGCGGGCGCCCGTCGGGCTCGACGCGCCGGGCGCGGGGGCGCGGGCTCCTGCGGTGCTACCGGTCGAGCGCCGACTGGAAGGCCGCGAGCGGCTCCGCGCCGGGGGTCAGGGCGTCCGCGACCACCCGGCGCAGCAGGTCACCGAGGACGGTGTCGGGCAGGGCGTCGAGTTCGTCGAGCGGCAGGGCGGCGACGTCGACCAGGTCAGAGCCGAGTCCAGCGGCGGTTCCCGCACCGGTGACGCCCATCAGTCCCTCACTCAGTCCCTCACTCGATCGTGTCGGCACGGCGGGCCGCCGGCCGGAGCTGCATCGGCCCAGGTCCGCGACGGGCATCCTACCGGACGGATGACGGTCCATCAGCTCCGCGCGGACGCCGCGCGGAGCCTTTGGGCCGAAGGGATCACGGGCAGAGCCGCTCCACCCGCCACCCCGTCGGGTCGGACGGGTCGGCGACGTAGCGGAGCCGGTCGTGCAGCCGGTTCTCCCGGCCCTGCCAGAACTCGACGCTCTGCGGGACCACCCGGTACCCGCCCCAGAACGGCGGGACGGGCACGCCCTCGCCCTCCGGGTAGCGCCGCTCCAGCTCGGCGTAGCGCTGTTCGAGGACCTCCCGGCCGCCGACCGGGCTGGACTGCTCGCTGGCCCAGGCGCCCAGCTGGGAGCCGTGCGGGCGGGTGCGGAAGTAGGCGGCGGTCTCGTCCCGGCCGACCTTCTCCACCCGGCCCTGGACGATCACCTGGCGGGCCAGCGCGATCCACGGGAAGAGCAGCCCCGCGTACGGGTTGGCGGCCAGCTCGGAGCCCTTGCGGGAACCGTAGTTGGTGAAGAACACGAAGCCGCGCAGGTCGTAGCCCTTGAGCAGGACGGTGCGCGAGCTGGGCCGCCCCTCGGCGTCGGCGGTGGAGAGCACCATGGCGTTGGGCTCCACCACGCCGGCGTCGTCCGCCTCGTGGAACCAGCGGGTGAACTGGCCGATCGGCTCGGGCGCGAGCCGCTCCTCGACCAGGCCCTCGTGGCTGTAGTGCTTGCGCATCACGGTGAGGTCCGGGCCGGGGCGGGCCTCGTCGGCCAGGGTCCGGTTGGCGGGGCTCGGGGGCATCGACTGGGCGCGATCCGGGGTCTGCACGCCAACATCATCCCGTACGACAAGCAACGGGCGCCGCTACCTCCGGACAAACCCCGGTGGGAGATGAGGTGACCCGCCGCCGCTTGACCGCCCGCCCCGAGGGGAATTGTCCGGAACAAGGCGTTTGGCTCCGGGGATCGCAGGGGTTCCGGGGCTCCCCCGGGCACGACCGGCCCCTCCGGCGGGAAAGTCGAGCGGGCCCGCGGGAAACATCACCACGGTGGTGTATGGCGCAATGCACCCCGTGCCTGTCACTCTGGCACCGAGTGCCAAACACCATTCGGTCACTGGTGCGCCGCCCCACCACGGCGGAGCGCCGATCACAGAACTGAGGGAGCCGTCGCATGTCCGATTTCGTACCCGGGCTTGAGGGAGTCGTCGCGTTCGAGAGCGAGATCGCCGAACCCGACCGTGAGGGCGGCGCCCTGCGGTACCGCGGTGTCGACATCGACGACCTGGTGGGCAACGTCTCCTTCGGCCACGTCTGGGGCCTGCTGGTGGACGGCAAGTTCAACCCCGGCCTGCCGGCCGCCGAGCCGTTCCCGATCCCCGTGCACTCCGGCGACATCCGGGTCGACGTGCAGTCCGCACTCGCCATGCTCGCCCCGGTCTGGGGCCTCAAGCCGCTGCTGGACATCGACGCCGAGCAGGCCCGCGACGACCTCGCCCGGGCCGCCGTGATGGCCCTGTCCTACGTCGCCCAGTCGGCCCGCGGCCAGGGCCTGCCGATGGTCCCGCAGAGCGAGATCGACAAGGCCGAGACGGTCGTCGAGCGGTTCATGATCCGCTGGCGGGGCGAGCCGGACCCGAAGCACGTCAAGGCCGTCGACGCCTACTGGACCTCGGCCGCCGAGCACGGCATGAACGCCTCCACCTTCACCGCCCGGGTCATCGCCTCCACCGGCGCCGACGTCGCGGCCGCCCTCTCGGGCGCGGTCGGCGCGATGTCCGGCCCGCTGCACGGCGGCGCGCCGTCGCGCGTGCTCGGCATGATCGAGGAGATCGAGCGCACCGGCGACGCGACCGCCTGGGTCAAGAACGCCCTGGACAAGGGCGAGCGTCTGATGGGCTTCGGCCACCGCGTCTACCGCGCCGAGGACCCGCGCGCCCGGGTGCTGCGCCGCACCGCCAAGGAGCTCGGCGCGCCGCGCTTCGAGGTCGCCGAGGCGCTGGAGAAGGCCGCGCTGGAGGAGCTGCACAACCGTCGCCCCGACCGCGTGCTGGCCACCAACGTCGAGTTCTGGGCCGCCATCATGCTGGACTTCGCCGAGGTCCCGGCGCACATGTTCACCTCGATGTTCACCTGCGCGCGCACCGCCGGCTGGTCGGCGCACATCCTGGAGCAGAAGCGCACGGGCCGGCTCGTGCGCCCCTCCGCGCGCTACATCGGCCCCGGCCCGCGCCGCCCCGAGGAGATCGAGGGCTGGGACGCCATCGTCCGCTGATCCCCTCCCCGGGGATACCGGACGAGCGTCCGGACAGTGCCCCTGAGCAGCGGGTCCGGCTCCGGCCGGGCCCGCTGCCGCACATCTCCGGCCCGCCTCCGGGCAGCAGTGATCACGGTCTCAGCGGGCGGACGGCCGTACCCCGCCGAACCCTCCGGCCGGTAGGCTGCGCGCGTGGCTCAGATCCAGATCCCCGCTGACATCAAGCCCGCAGACGGCCGTTTCGGCTGCGGACCGTCCAAGGTGCGCCCCGAGGCCCTGAGTGCCCTCGCCGCGACCCAGACCTCCCTGCTCGGCACCTCGCACCGCCAGGCCCCGATCAAGGACCTGGTCAAGCGCGTGCGCGAGGGCGTGAGCAGCCTGTTCTCGCTGCCGGACGGCTACGAAGTCGTCCTCGGCAACGGCGGCTCCACCGCCTTCTGGGACATCGCCGCCTTCGGCCTGGTGCGGGAGAAGTCCCAGCACCTGGACTTCGGCGAGTTCTCCTCGAAGTTCGCCTCCTCGGTCAAGGCCGCGCCGTGGCTCGGCGAGCCGACCGTGATCAAGACCGCCCCGGGCACCCACCCGCTGCCGGTCGCCGAGGCCGGCGTGGACGTCTACGGGCTCACCCACAACGAGACCTCGACCGGCGTCGCGATGCCGATCGGGCGTCCGGTGGGCGCGGACGAGGGCTCGCTGGTCCTGGTGGACGCGACCTCGGGCGCCGGCGGCCTGCCGGTGGACATCACCGAGACGGACGTCTACTACTTCGCCCCGCAGAAGTCCTTCGCCTCCGAGGGCGGCCTGTGGCTGGCGACGTTCTCCCCGGCCGCGCTGGAGCGCGCCGCCGAGATCGCCGGCTCCGGCCGCTACATCCCGCCGTTCTTCTCGCTGCCGACGGCCATCGACAACTCGTCGAAGGACCAGACGTACAACACCCCGTCGCTCTCCACCCTCTTCCTGCTGGCCGACCAGCTGGAGTGGCTGAACGGCAACGGCGGGCTGGACTGGGCGGTCGCCCGCACCGCGGACTCCTCGTCCCGGCTGTACTCCTGGGCCGAGAAGTCCTCCTACGCCACCCCGTTCGTGGCGAACCCGGCCGAGCGCTCCCAGGTGGTCGGCACCATCGACTTCGACGAGTCGGTGGACGCCGCCGCGGTCGCCAAGGCACTGCGTGCCAACGGCATCGTGGACACCGAGCCGTACCGCAAGCTGGGCCGCAACCAGCTGCGCATCGCGATGTTCCCGGCGATCGACCCGGCGGACGTCGAGGCGCTCACCCACTGCATCGACCACGTGGTGGAGCAGCTCGCGAAGGTCTGACCGGTCCCCCGAGGACACGGCCGAGGGCCACCGCCGACGGGCGGTGGCCCTCTCGCCGTTCCGGGGCCGGGCCGGGGGTCCTCCCGCCGGGGGCGTGTCCTAGGGCGTGTCTGACCATTCGAGTCGGATCAGGGCGCGGCGTCGGGGTGCGTGCATCGCAAGGCGGAGGAGGGAGCCACTGCGGAGCATTGGCGACCGACGACAACGCGGCGAGGTGCGTGCCCCGGCGTCGCGCACCCGGCGGGAATTGTCAGACACGCCCTAGCGGCCGACCAGCGAGCTGATCAGCACGACGACCAGCATCAGCACCAGGGTGCCGGAGACGATGCGCATACGAGTCTTGGGATCCACGGTCATCGAGCGTACCTGCGGCCCGCCCCGGACTTCTCCCGGGCCCCGGCCCCGGGCCCCGCGGCCCCGGTCGTGGAGCCGCCCCGGGGGGCCTCAGCTCCAGTCCGCCAGCGGCCAGGTGTACAGCGACTCGTAGTGGACCGAGCCGCCGCCCGGGTCGCTGCGCACCAGGTGCAGCCCGGTGGCGTCCCACTCCGGCCCCCGGTAGTCGGCCAGCGCCGCCACCAGGCCGTCCAGCTCGGCCGCCGCGACCCGCTGCACGGCCCTGCGGTGGCCGCGCGAGGAGCCGGCCCGGGCGAGGGTGAGGTGCGGGTGGAAGGCGTAGTCGTCGGTCGCCCCGGTGACCTCGGCGGTGGCCGCGGTGACGGCGTCGGCCAGCCGGCGCAGCGCCCAGGCCTGGCCCTCGACCCCGGCCCAGAGCACCCGGTCGCCGAACCGCCCCGCGCCCGCGATCCGCAGCCGGTGCACCGGGTGGACCTCGGCGACGGCGGCCAGGCCCGCCGCCAGCTCCGGCAGCCGCTCGGCCGGCACCTCGCCCAGGAAGGCCAGGGTCAGGTGCCAGCCCTCGACGCCGGTCCAGCGCAGCCGTTCCGCCCCGGGCAGCTCCCGCAGCGGCGCGACCGCGTCGAGGAGCCCCTGCAGCGCCTCGACGGGTGGCAGCACCGCCACGAACAACCTCATGGATCAATCTTCCCGCGCACGCCGGTTCGGGATAGAACGGATCCATGATCGATCCCAGCGGCGTGAAGATCCGCACCGGAGGCCCCGAGGACATCCCCGACGTCCTCGCCCTGCTCGACGGCGCCGTGGCCTGGCTGGCCGGCCGCGGCCGCACCGGCCAGTGGGGCGACCGGCCCTTCAGCACCGACCCGGCCCGGGTGGAGCACATCGCGAAGTACGGCGCCGAGCCGTTCCTGATCCGTCTCGCGGTGGACGACCGGGGCCGTACGGTCGGCTCCTGCGTGCTGTCCGAGGAGCGCGGCGCGTACGTCCCCGCCGTGGCCGAGCGCGAGCTGTTCGTCCGCAACCTGGTCACCGACCGCACCCGCAAGGGCTCGGGCATCGGCGCCGCGCTGATCGCCGACGCGGTGGAGGAGGCCCGCCGCCGCGGCATCGGCCTGCTCCGGGTCGACTGCTACGCCGGCGCCGACCGCGGGCTGGTCGCCCAGTACCGGGCGCTCGGCTTCACCGAGACCGAGGGCTTCGAGATCGAGCGGCCGGACGGCGTCTGGCCGGGCCAGGTGCTCGCCATCCGGCTCTGAACCGCCACGGGCCCCCGGGGCGCCTCCCGGGGGCCCGACGGACGGTCAGCAGGCCGCGGCCAGCTCCGACTTGGCCGCCGGCGCGGTCCGCGGCACGAAGGCCACCACCCGGCCGCCGCGGCCCGGGTGCAGGTCGAACCGCACCCGCAGGTCCGCGCTGCGGGCCAGCACCAGGCCGACCGTGCCGGCCGCCGCCGCGGACACCAGTCCGCAGGCCAGCAGGCCGAGCCGGGGCCCGTACGAGGCGGTCACCCAGCCGACGATCGGGGCGCCGATCGGCGTGCCGCCGGTGAAGACCAGCACCAGCAGGCCCATCACCCGGCCGCGCATCGCGGGGTCGGTGGCCAGCTGCAGCGAGGAGTTGACCGAGGTGTTGAAGCTCAGCCCGAAGACCCCGACCAGCATCAGCAGCAGCGCGAAGGTCCAGTAGTCGGGCGCGAACGCGGCGACCACCTCCAGCGCTCCGAAGGCCAGCGCCGCGCCGACCAGCCGGCGCAGCCGCGGCACGCCCCGGCGGGCGGCGAGCAGCGCACCCGTCAGCGACCCGATCGCCATCGCGGTGTTCAGCAGGCCGTACTGGCCGGCGCCGACCTTGAAGGTGTCGTACGCGAAGCCGGAGAGCAGCGTGGGGAAGTTGAAGCCGAAGGTGCCGATGAACCCGGCCAGCACCATCGGCCAGAGCAGCTCCGGCCGCTCCTTGACATACCGCAGCCCCTCGCGCAGCTGACCCTTCTCGCGGGCGATCGGCTCGGTCGGGCGCAGTTCGCTCTCCCGCATCGCGAGCAGCCCGCCGATCACGGCGGCGAAGGACAGCGCGTTGACGGCGAACGCCCAGCCGCTGCCGACCGCGGCGATCAGCAGGCCCGCGACGGCGGGGCCGACCAGCCGGGCGGTCTGGAAGTTGGCGGCGTTCAGGCTGACGGCGTTGGCGAGGTCCTTGGGCCCGACCATCTCGGAGACGAAGGCCTGCCGGGTCGGGTTGTCCACCACGGTGACCAGGCCGAGCAGCAGTGCGAAGGCGTACACGTAGTACGGCGTCACCACGCCGCCGACGGTCAGCACCGCGAGGCCTGCGGCCAGCAGGCCCATCGCGCCCTGGGTGAAGACCAGCAGCCGGCGCTTGGGCATCCGGTCGGCGAGCACGCCGCCGAACAGGCCGAGCAGCAGCATCGGCAGGAACTGCATGGCGGTGGTGATGCCGACCGCGAGCGGGCTGCCGGTGAGGCTCAGCACCAGCCAGTCCTGGGCGATGCGCTGCATCCAGGTGCCGGTGTTGGAGACCACCTGGCCGGCGAAGTAGTAGCGGTAGTTGCGAACGCGCAGTGAGGAGAACATCCCCCCGGGCCTGGTGAAGCGGGTGCCGGTCGGGGACGCTGCCGCGTGGGCGCGGCGCTGGGCGGCGGAGTCCGCCGCGGTGCGTTCGTCGGGGTCGTCGTCGCCGTTGCCGGGCAGCCCCGTGGGGGCGGGTGCCTGGGCGTCGGCGGCCGCGGCAGTGGCCGCGGCGGGGTCGGCGGTCGGGTCGTCGGTGCGGATGGCGGCGGCGCTGGCTGCGGCCGGCGGTGTCACGTTGGTCTCCCCTCGTGGCGGGGGGGGGGCGGGGCGGGGGGGGGGCGGGCGGGGGGGGGGGGTGCCCGGTTGGCCCCCCCGGGGGGCGCGCCGGCCTGGGGGGGGGCCGCCGCGCTCCTGGTGTCGGTGGTCGGTCCTGCGGTGATGCGGGCTCCTTCTTCTCCCGGCGGCCGGCCGGGGTCGGTGTGCCTCTGAGGTGTGCGAGCTGCGCGTGGGCGAGCTACAGGTGGGCGAGCTTGTAGAGCACGGGCGCGGCCTCCCTGAGGACGGCCCATTCCTCCTCGTCGAGCCCCTGGGCGAGTTCGGCGAGCCAGACGTTCCGGCGTCGACGGCTCTCCGCGAGGATCGTCTCGGCCTGCTCGGTGCTGCTGACGACCACCTGGCGGCGGTCCTCGGGGTGCGGTTCGCGCCGCACCAGCCCCTTCTCCTCCAGCATCGCGACGATCCTGGTCATCGAAGGAGGCTGCACGTGCTCCTTCCGGGCGAGCTCACCCGGCGTCGCCTTTCCGCACCGGGCGAGGGTGCCCAGCACTCCCATCTCGGTGGGACTCAGCGACTCCTCCACCCGCTGGTGTTTGAGTCGTCGGGAGAGGCGCATCGTGGACGATCGCAGCTGACTGATCGCTGCGAGGTCCTGCTCGGACATCTCGGGCATCTCTTTAGCCTACGTCATTACTCTCGCTAAGGAAAATGAGATCCGCCGCCGTGCCGGAGGGTCACCGCGGTGCCATATTGGTCATGGGCCCCAGCTCTCTCCCGGAAGGGCCGACCTGCCATGTCCGACCTCGCCACCGAGCAGTCCGAGCGGTCCCAGCGGTCCGAACAGCCGCAGCCGTCCGAGCGGTCCGCGCGCACCGGGCCGGGCGACACCGGCTTCGCCCGGCTCGCCATGGTCACCATCGACTGCGCCGACCCGGTCGCGCTGGCCTCGTTCTACGGCGAGCTGCTGGGGTGGGAGACCAGGCACGCGGACGAGCGCTTCGCGATCCTGGACAACCCCGAGGGCGGCAGCCCGCTGGGCTTCGGCCGGGTGACCGGCTACCGGCCGGAACCGTGGACGGAACCGGACGGCAGCAAGCACTTCCACCTCGACTTCTACGTCGACGACCTGGACGAGGCCACCGCGAAGGCCCTCGCGCTCGGCGCCACCGAGCCCGCCTACCAGCACGGCCGCACCCTGCGGGTGCTGATCGACCCGGCCGGCCACCCGTTCGGGCTAGCCCCCCTGGAGTGAGCGCCGACAGCGGACCGCAGCCACCCGGAGGCGGTGCGCAGGCGGTGTCAGGGCTTGGTGCCGGGATCATGCAGGCCGCGTAAAGGCCCATCCTGACCTGGGACTTCACGAAAAGCACGAACATTGTGCGACCGCCGGGCAGTGGTTACTCTCCCGGATTGTCAGGGGCACCACATGCCAGGCTCCTCCCCTGCGGGAGCACGTTCCCGCTCCGGTGCCCGCCGCCGCGCGCCTTCCCCGGCCAGCCGCGTCCGCCCGCGCCCCGGTGCCCTCAACCCTCCTCCAGGGAGCTCCATTGGGTGAGATCCACCATGCCGACCACGGCTGGGTGACACCGGCGGTCTCGTACTTCGTCGCCTGCGTCGGCGCCTTCGTCGCCCTGCGCAGCGCCCGCTGGGCACTCGTCTCCCGGGGCCGCACCCGGGCCGTCTGGCTGCTGTTCGCCTCGACCTCGCTCGGGGCCGGGATCTGGTCCATGCACTTCATCGCGATGCTCGGCTTCTCCGTGACCGGCGTCGAGATCGGCTACCGGCCCGGCCTGACCGTGCTCAGCCTGCTGGTCGCCGTCGCCGTGGTCGGCGTCGGGCTCTTCACCGTCGGGTACTGGCGGCGCCGCGTCCTGGCCCTGCTGGTCGGCGGGCTGACCACCGGCCTGGGGGTCGCCGCGATGCACTACCTGGGCATGGCCGCGATGGTCCTGCCCGGCACCCTCGGCTACGACCGGCCCACCGTGGCCGCCTCGGTGGCCATCGCCGTGGTCGCGGCCACGGCCGCGCTCTGGGCCGCGCTCAACATCCGGGGCACGCTCGCCGTGCTGGCGGCGGCGCCGGTGATGGGCGTGGCGGTCTGCGCGATGCACTACACCGGCATGGCGGCGCTCTCCGTCCAGCTGGACCTCTCGCGCTCCACCGAGGCCGGCGTGATGGCGCTCCAGTTCATCTTCCCGCTCGGGGTCGGGCTGGGCTGCTACGTGTTCTTCGGCTCGCTGGCCTTCGCGGTCTCGCCGAGCCGGTCCGACTCCCAGCCCCTGCTGGCCGGTCCGGCCGCCCCGCTGCCTCCGCGGCCCCCGCGCGCCTCCGGGACCGCGCGGGCCGCGGGGGCCGCGCGCACCCCGGGCGACCAGGGCAGCCCGCTGCTCCCGCAGCGGCGGCCGCTGGGCGGGGCCGCCCGGCGCTGAGGCCGGGCACGGGAGCGGGGGCCCGAGCGGGCGTCCGGCCGGGCCCCCCACCCCGGCCGGGCGCCGCCCGTCCCCGCTCCCACTGTCCGAAGGGCCCCGCCGGGGCCCGGGCCGGCCGTTACGGCTGTCCGGGCCGCCCGAGCAGCCCCGCCACGTGCTCCGGCGTGGCCACCGGGCAGACCTTGTGCACGAAGTCCCGCCGCAGCGCGTGGTACGGCTCGCCCGCCCGGTAGAAGTTGGCGTGCATCCGGCGCAGTTCCTCCGCCCGGTACTCGGCCAGCGGCTTGGCCTCCTCGTCGGCCGCGCGGCGGCGCTTCTTGTCCACCAGCCGCCCGGTGAGGTCCGGCGCGGCGGCGATCCGGGCCGCCTCGCGCGCCACCCAGCGGCGGAACCCGGCCGCGTCCCCGCCGACCGTGCGGTCCACCAGGCCGATCCGGCGGGCGTGGTCGGCGCCGACCGGCAGCGCCTCGGCGGTGAGCCGCTCGGCCTGCTCGGCGCCGACCCGGCGGGGCAAGGTGTAGGTCCAGTACTCGGAGCCGTACAGGCCCATCAGCCGGTAGTGCGGGTTGAGCACCGCCGACTCCCGGCACCACACCTCGTCGGCGGCCAGCGCCGCCATCAGCCCGCCGGCGGCCGCGTTCCCGGCCAGCGCCGCCACCGTCACCTTGTCCGTCGTGGTCAGCACCGCCTCGACGAAGTCGTCCATCGCGTTGATGTTCTCCCAGGACTCCAGCGCCGGGAAGGCCGAGCCCTGGATGACGTTGAGCTGGATCCCGTTGGAGTAGAAGTCCCGGGGCGCGCCGAGCACCAGCACCGAGGTCGGCCGGTCGGCCGCCTCCCGGTAGGCGGTGAGCAGCCGGCGGCACTGCTCGGTGCTCATCGCCCCGCCCGCGTGGGCGAATTCGAGGAAGCCGACCTCGCCCTCCTCGCGGTAGCGCAGCTCCGACCAGGTGTCCCGGCGGCCCGCCCGCTCCGGACTCACCGGCACCTCACGGACCCGGTACAGCTCGTCGGCGAGCACCGTGGCGGCCGGCAGCTTGAAGGTGACCGGCCCGCCGGGGGTGCGGCGCGGGCGCAGCTGCGGTATCCACACCGCGCCGTCCACGGTGGCCCGGCAGATCGCGCCGTCCCGGGTGGCCAGCACGGCGCCGGGCACCGGGCCGCGCAGTTCGTCCTCGGGGTGGCCGCCGTGCAGGAAGAACTCCCGTCCGTACAGCTCGTCCAGGACGCCGGGCTGGGAGTCGGCGGCGCGCAGCCTGCGCAGCACGGTGGCGGTGCCGTCCCGCTCCCAGTCGATCCGGCGTTCCTCCTGGCGCAGGAAGGGGCGCGCTTCGCCGTGCACGTCCGGCCGGGCGTAGTCCAGCGGCTCGGGGGTGAACAGCCCGCCCTCGTATCGCTGGACGGCCAGCAGGACGGCCTCGGCGGCGGCGTCGGCGAGCTCGCCCCGGTACAACTCGCTCTTGCCGCAGGCGGGGACGGGGAATTCGACGGACGCCCAGATGTCGCCGGCGTCCATCTCCGCGACGGCTTGCAGCACGGTGACGCCCCAGCGCTCCACCCCCTCGGTGATCGCCCGGTCGAGCGAGGAGGGGCCGCGGTCGCCCTTGGGGCCCGGGTGCACGATCAGGACGGTCCGGGTGGACCAGATGTCCTGCGGGACGGCCTTGGTGAGCATCGGGCAGATGATCAGCTCGGGGTCGGTGCGGGCCACCGCCGCCCTCATCCGCTGGTCGTCGAGGGCGAGTTGGACGGCGACCTGGTGGCCGCGCTCGCGCAGGGCGGTGTGGACGCGCTGGGTCAGGCTGTTGAACGCGCTGGCGATCAGGAGAATGCGCAAGGAGGGCCTCCGGCGGGAACTGGGGTCGCGCGCAGGCGATGAAACCAGGGCATGGACACGTAATGATTACGGTCCGTACCTGGGCGCTCTACCCTCACGCGCCCCGCACACCTGCGCCCCGCGTTTCGCCGGATCTCCCCAAGTCCCCGCTCCGGTCGAGTACCCTCCGCCGCCCGGCCCGGCTCAGCGCGGGAACGCCCTGCGGGCCCGCCAGGTGGTGTGCTCCCGGGAGACCGCGTCCTCGGCCTCGGCGGCCAGCCGGGCCCAGCCCGCCTCGGCGTCCGGCGCCCGGAGGTCGAGGTCGGACAGCTGGTTGCCGACGTTCTCCAGCTCGCGCGCGGCCAGTTGGTAGGCGGCGGCCAGCGGGCCGAGCTGCTTGAGCTGCGTCCAGGCGATGATCGCCGCGGCCGCGGCCGAGGTGGCGCCGAACACGTGCACCGGCAGCGCGCCGGTGGCCTGGGCGACGGCCGCCGCGGCACCGACGATGATCAGCACCGCGACGCCGAGCCCCCAGGAGACCGCCTGCGAGTCGCAGGCCTCGGCCCGGGAGCGGTACCAGGTGCGCTGGCCCTCGACCCGGGTGCGCAGGTAGAGGGTGCGCCGCGCGGTCAGGCTCTCGGCGCGCCGGCGGCGCATCTCCGGGGTGATCTCGGCGACGCTGCCGGGCGGCACGATCTCCGGGTCCTCGAAGGCCCGCAGCACGTCCTCGACCTGGAGCAGGTAGCCGCGGTCGACGTCCGCGGACTCGGCCGGGCCGTCGAACGGCCGGGCCCGGACGGTGTACTTCCAGGCCAGCGTCTTGACCGACTCGGCCGCCGCCCGGGCCTGGTACCAGCGGCCCTGCGGGTTGCTGCGGCGCAGCCGGGACCAGAAGTAGCCGGCCACCAGGAAGGCGGCGACCGAGAACAGCGGCCAGACGTCGAAGTCGGCCTTGTCGTCCGGGCCCGGGAACGACCCGATCACCGCGGCGACCACCAGCATCGCGATCAGCCCGCGGTACCAGCGCAGCGTCTCGCGCTGGCCGTCCAGCGAGGCCTTGTCCGTCGTCCAGAACAGCTCCGGCAGCAGCTGTGCCTCGACGCCCCCCGGCGGATCCTGTTGCACCATCGGTCGAGTCCCCTCCCCCTTCTCCGTCCAGGCAGTATTCCCGCCGCCAACTCGCCTACACGAGTGCCTTTTTGACAACTTCTGACGGCCGGCCGTTGCCCGCCCTCCCGGTAACCGGTAGAAACGGTTACATGCCGCTGCACTGGAAGCTCGTCATCGACTGCGCCGATCCGCACCGCCAGGCCGCCTTCTGGGCCGCCGCCCTGGAGTACAGGCAGGAGGACCACGGCTCGCTGATCACCCGGCTGCTCGCCGCCGGCGCGGTCGGCCCGGAGGACGTCACCGAGCTGGACGGCCGTCCGGCCTGGCGCTCCCTGGCCGCCGTCCGCCACCCCGAGGACCCGTTCGATCCGGCCTCCGACACCGGCCTCGGCCGCCGTGTCCTGTTCCAGGCCGTCCCCGAGCCCAAGCGGGGCAAGAACCGCCTGCACCTCGACGTCCACCCCGGCCCGGGCGAGCGCGAGGCCACCGTCGCCCGCCTCGGATCCCTCGGCGCCACCGTCCTGCGGCACGTCGAGGAGCCCGGCGGCGCCTGGACCGTCATGGGAGACCCGGAGGGCAACGAGTTCTGCGTCCACTGACCGGACGGCCGCCCGCGGGAACGCCGGAGCCCCGCCCTCCCGGAACGGGGGGACGGGGCTCGGTCGGCGTACGGCGTCAGAGCAGGCCGAAGGCCGGCATCAGGTAGTAGAAGGCGAACACCGTCGCCACCGCGTACATCGGGACGGGCACCTCGCGGCCGCGGCCGGCGGCCAGGCGCATCACGCAGAAGACGATGAAGCCCATGCCGATGCCGTTGGTGATGCTGTAGGTGAACGGCATCATCACGATGGTCACGAAGGCCGGGATCGCGATCGTGTAGTCGGCCCAGTCGATCGCCTTGATCGAGTTGGCCAGGATCAGGAAGCCGACGGTGACCAGGGCCGGGGTGGCGGCCTGGGCCGGGACCATGGTGGCGAGCGGGGTGAGGAAGAGCGCCACCACGAAGAGCAGGCCGGTGACGATCGAGGCGAAGCCGGTCCGGGCGCCCTCGCCGACGCCGGCGGTGGACTCGACGAAGCAGGTGTTGGCGGAGGCCGAGGTGGCGCCGCCGGCCGCGGTGGCGATGCCGTCGACCATCAGGACCTTGTTGATGCCGGGCAGGTCGCCCTTCTCGTCCAGCAGGTGGGCCTCGTCGGCCACGCCGAGGATGGTGCCCATCGCGTCGAAGAAGCAGGACATCAGCACGGTGAAGACGAAGAGCAGGCCGGTCAGCACGCCGACCTTCTCGAAGCCGCCGAACAGGCTGACCTTGCCGACCAGTCCGAAGTCCGGCGCGGAGACCGGGTTGCCCGGCCAGGTCGGGACGGTGAGGCCCCACTTGGCCGCCGGGACGTCGGCCACCTTGTCGATGACCACGGCGAGCGCGGTGGAGACCGCGATGCTGATCAGGATGGCGCCGGGCACCTTGCGGATCAGCAGGACCAGGGTGAGCAGCAGGCCGACCACGAAGATCAGCACCGGGAAGCCGAGCAGGTGCCCGTTGCTGCCGAGCTGGAGCGGGACGGTGGTGTGGGCGGCGTCCGGGATGCGGCTGACGAAGCCGGAGTCGACCAGGCCGACCAGGCTGATGAACAGACCGATACCGATCGCGATGGCCTTGCGCAGGCCGAGCGGGACGGCGTTCATGACGCGCTCGCGCAGACCGGTGGCGACCAGCAGCATGATCGCGAAACCGGCCAGCACGACCATGCCCATGGCGTCCGGCCAGGTCATCTTCGGAGCGAGCTGGAGCGCCACGATCGTGTTGACGCCGAGGCCGGCGGCCAGGCCGATCGGGACGTTGCCGATGACGCCCATCAGCAGGGTGGTGAGACCCGCGGTGAGGGCGGTGGCGGTGACCAGCTGGCCGCTGTCCAGGTGGGCCCCGGTGACGTCGGTGCCGCTGGCCAGGATGATCGGGTTCAGCACCAGGATGTACGCCATGGTGAAGAAGGTGGCGACACCACCGCGGATCTCGCGCGGCAGGGTGGAGCCTCGCTCGCTGATCCGGAAGAAGCGGTCGACGGCGCTCGTGGGGGGCTTCGGCGCGGCGTCGGCGGGTTCGGGCGACTCGGTGGTCGGCTGGACCACAGGCATGCGTGCGTCCTCTGTGGGGGAGCTGAGGAGAGGGTGGGGGACGCCCGGGGCGACGGTGGCCGGGCGCAGATCTTTAAGTATGGTTTCCCGATCGCACACGCGCTATCTTCGCGCGTAGAGCCTGCGGGGGGCCTGCAGGGGGTCCGCGGGGGGTCCCGGCACCCGCGCAGCCGCCCCACCGCACCGTACGCTAGACCCCATGCCCAAGACGCCACTGCACCCCTCTCCCCCTCCGCTGGAGGCCAACGACGTCGCCATCGTCGGCGGCGGCACGGTGCTGTGGTTCATCGCCTTCCTCGCCCTGCTCCCCTTCCAGGGCAGCCTCTCCGCCCACGGCCACGGCACCTGGCCCTGGATCTGCCTCTCCGGCGGCCTGCTCGGCCTGATCGGCCTCTGGTACTGCCGCGCCCGGCGGGACGCGATCGCCCGCAGCCGCGCCGCCGAGGCGGCCGGACCGGCGCCGGGGCACACGGCCGAACGGGCGACCGGGGACGACGGCCAGGGTCCGGCCACCCGGTCGGACTGAATGGTCCTTTAGTAGCACGCACCGGACATAAGGCGCCCGTAGAGTCGGTGCCATGACGCAGCCTGCCCAGCCAGCGGAAGAGCGGCCGACCGACGAAGACCGCCCGGACGGAGCGCACCCCCTCGGCCTGCTGCCCGGCCGACGCGGCGGCCTGACGGCCTCCGAGGTGGCCGAGCGGGTCGCGAAGGGACAGGTCAACGACGTCCCCGTACGGTCCAGCCGGTCCACCAGGGAGATCGTCCGGGCCAACGTCTTCACCCGCTTCAACGCGATCATCGGCGTGATGTTCGGGATCATCCTGATCGTCGGTCCGATCCAGGACGGCCTGTTCGGCCTGGTCATCGTGGCCAACACGGCGATCGGCATCATCCAGGAGCTGCGCGCCAAGAAGACCCTGGACAGCCTGGCCCTGATCGGTGAGGCCCGACCGCAGGTCCGCCGGGACGGCGCCGTCCAGCAGATCGGCGTCTCCGAGATCGTCCTCGACGACACCGTGCTGCTCGGCATCGGCGACAAGGTGATCGTGGACGGCGAGGTCACCGAGGCGGACGGCCTGGAGGTCGACGAGTCGCTGCTCACCGGCGAACCCGATCCGGTCCTCAAGCAGCCCGGCGCCCAGGTGATGTCCGGCAGCTTCGTGGTGGCCGGGGCCGGCGCGTTCACCGCCACCAAGGTCGGCCGCGAGGCCTACGCGGCCCAGCTCGCCGAGGAGGCCAGCAAGTTCACCCTGGTGAAGTCGGAGCTGCGCTCCGGCATCGACAGCATCCTGCGGATCATCACCTATCTGCTGATCCCCACCGCCCTCGGCCTGATCATCAGCCAGCTGGCCGTCGAGGGCCGGGACTGGCGGGAGGCCGTACGGCGCATGGTGGCCGGCATCGTGCCGATGGTCCCCGAGGGGCTGGTGCTGCTGACCTCGGTCGCCTTCGCGATCGGCGTGGTCCGGCTCGGCCGCAAGCAGTGCCTGGTCCAGGAGCTCCCGGCGATCGAGGGCCTGGCCCGGGTGGACACCGTCTGCCTGGACAAGACCGGCACCCTCACCGAGGGCGGCATGGACGTGATCGACCTGCGGGTGCTCTCCGACGGGGAGCCCGGCGCCGTCGCCCCGGAGACGGTCCAGCACGCCCTGGCCGTGATGGCGGGCGCCGACGCCCGCCCCAACCCGTCCATGCAGGCGGTCATCGACGCGTACGGGCGCGGCGACGACGGCGCCCGCTCCGGCCACGACGGCTGGCGGGTGATCGAGGCGATGCCCTTCTCCTCCGCCCGCAAGTGGAGCGGCGTGCAGCTGCTGGAGCCGCAGGGCGGCGAGGCCAGCTGGCTGCTCGGCGCGCCCGACGTGCTGCTGCCCGCCGGACACCCGGCGCTGGCCGAGGTGGACGAGCTGGGCGCCCGGGGCCTGCGGGTGCTGCTGCTGGGCCGCACGCCCGTCCCGCTGGACTCCCCCGACCCGGCGGCCGACCTCACCCCGCTGGCCCTGGTGGTGCTCCAGCAGCGGCTGCGCTCGGACGCCGCCGAGACCCTGCGCTACTTCGAGAGCCAGCGGGTCCGGGCCAAGGTCATCTCCGGCGACGCGGCGGTCTCGGTCGGCGCGGTGGCCGGCCACCTGGGCCTGCCCGGCGCCGACCATCCGGTGGACGCCCGCTCCCTGCCCGCCGACCCGGAGGAGCTCGCCGAGACCGCCGACCGGACCAGCGTCTTCGGCCGGGTCACCCCGCAGCAGAAGCGCCAGCTGGTCGGGGCGCTGCAGTCCCGCGGCCACACCGTGGCGATGACCGGCGACGGCGTCAACGACGTGCTCGCCCTCAAGGACGCCGACATCGGCGTGGCGATGGGCACCGGCTCCGACGCCACCAAGGCGGTCGCCCAGATCGTGCTGCTGAACGACTCCTTCGCCTCGCTGCCGTCGGTGGTGGCCGAGGGCCGCCGGGTGATCGGCAACATCGAGCGGGTCGCTTCACTCTTCCTGGTGAAGACCGTCTACTCGGTCCTGCTGGCGCTCCTGGTGATCTTCACCCATTCGCCGTACCCGTTCCTGCCCCGGCACTCCACCGTGCTGTCCTCGCTGACCATCGGCATCCCGGCCTTCTTCCTCGCGCTCGCCCCCAACGACGAACGGGCCCGCACCGGGTTCGTGAAGCGCGTGCTGCGGCTGGCGATCCCCGGCGGGGTCATCGCCGGCACCGGCACCTTCGTCGCCTACTCGCTCGCCCGCGCCGACCACGCGACCGACCTCAAGGCCGACACCAGCGTGGCCACCCTGACGCTCTTCCTGATCGCCCTCTGGGTCCTCGCCATCGTCGCCCGCCCGTACAACTGGTGGCGCCTGCTGCTGATCGCCAGCATGGGCGGCGCCTTCGCGCTGGTGCTGCTGGTGCCCCCGCTGAAGTCCTTCTTCGACCTCTCCCTGGTCGGCTTCCGCGACCCGCTGATCGGCGTCGCCATCGCGGTGGTCTGCGGCATCGCCCTGGAGATCACCTGGCACTTCATGAAGCGCCGCGGCATGGAGTGACCCGCCCGCGGGCCCGCCGGTCGGGGCGGGCCCGCGGGGGGCGCTCAGCCCTCGAAGTCGCGGGCGGCCGAGAGCTCGTAGGCGCGGTCCGGCTCGCTGAGGGCGGCCAGCACCTCGAAGCGGCGGTGCCACTGCCCGACCGACCAGGCCAGCCCGGCGGCCAGGCCCTCCGGAGTGGCCGCGTGCAGCAGACCGGGCACCGGCGGGACCTCGAACTCGTCGTCCTCGTCGCCGGCCTCGGCCAGCTCCGGGTCGTACGGCGGCTCCGGGGCGTCCGCCCCGGTGTCCCAGCGCCAGTCCACCGCCGCTTCGCCGCCGTCCGGCCCGACGACCAGCAGCTCCTCGTGCTCCTCGTAGGCGACCGGGCAGCCGGGCAGCAGTTCCCGCACCACCGCCGGGACCCGGTGCAGCACGCCCTCGGAGAGCACCCGGCCGCCCGCCACCTCGCTGGCCAGCGACACGTGCAGCCGCTCGGCGAGGTCGGCGGCCAGCGCCGGGGCGACCGGCAGCAGCGGGTACGGGTGCAGCAGCTGGACCAGGTCGGGGGCGTCCGCGACGACCGCCTCGGTGGCGTCCACCACCACCGTGTGGTCCGGCCGGCGCCCGGTGTCCGGGTCCAGCGGCGGCAGCGCCCGCACCACGTCCAGCGGCTCGATCCGCCCACGGTCCACCCGGGCCAGCGCGGTGTGGATGCCGTGCAGCTGACGGTGGCCGACCTCGGCCTCCGGGTCGGTCATCCGGTCCAGCACCTCGTCCGGCCCGTGCGGCTCGGCGAGCAGCGCGGCCAGCGTGGTGCGCACCCCGAGCGCGTGCAGGAACTGGTCGTCCAGGGTGGTGCGGGCCTCGTCGTACAGGCCGCGCAGCAGCGGGTCGGCCCCGGCGGCGCGCAGACCGGCCGGCTCCCGGCCCGCCAGCACCGGGTGGTCGCGCAGCCACCACGCGGTGTACGGCGGCAGGTCGGCGTACGAGCCGTCCGGCAGCAGGGTGCGCACCGGGGCGACCACCGCGTCCCGGTACGGCGGGCGGGCCAGCGCCGCGAGCGCCTCCGGCCAGGCGTCGTCGTCCACCAGGTCGAGGTCGCGCACGGCCAGCAGCTCGGCGGCCACCGGCGGGACGCCGACCGCCTCGTCGGCCTGCAGCGCCTCCAGCGCGTCCTCGGCCCACTCGGCGAGCCCGTCCGGCGCCTCGTCCAGCAGGCCGGTGGGGTGGCCGCCGGCCGCGCGGTCGGCCGGGACGGTGGGGTCGAGCCGCTCCAGGTCGTCCGGGTCGAGCACCACGTCCTCGGCGCGCACCAGCACGAAGTCGGCCAGCACGCCGACGGCGGTCAGCACCTCCGGCCCCCAGCGCTCCAGCAGCTCGTCGTCCACCCAGCCGGCGTCCTCCTCGCGGGCGAGCGCGGCGAACGGGCTCCCGGGCAGCACGAGTTCGCCGGCCCGGGCGGGCTCGCCCTCGTCGTCGAGCAGCGCGAGCCGGGCCAGCCAGGGGTGGGCACCCGGCTCCGGGGCGGCGGCCTTCACCAGGGCCAGGACGGCGTCGGCGAGTTCGAGCGCCGCGTCCAGGTCGTCCTCGGCCAGGTCGTAGGAGCGGGCGACGGCGGCCCGCACCTCGGGGGTGTCCAGCACCCCGGCCGGGGTGGCGGTGCCGGCGCCGAGCTTGGCCAGCAGCGGGTGGGCCGCCTCGGGGTGGGCCAGGCGCAGGTCGAGCGCGGCGAGCGCGCCCGCCAGCGACTCGGGGTAGCCGGGGAAGGCCGCCCAGTCGGCGTCCTCGGAGGGCAGCAGGACGCGCCGCGGCCCGGTGACCGTCCGCCCGTCGGCGAGCGGGACGGGCAGCGCGCCGAGCGCCTCCGGGTCGGCCGCGCCCAGCGCCGCGTACAGGTTGCGCCACCAGGCGGGATCGCGGTCCAGCCCGCCGAGCTGGTCCACCACCTCGGCCAGCGGCACCCGGCGCACGTTCAGCACCCGCAGCTCGGTGCGGCGCTCCAGGCCGGCCGGCAGCAGCCCCGGGAAGATCGGCGAGAGCGCCTCGACCACCGAGCCGTCCGCGCCCTCCAGCAGCGTCGCGTCCCGCGGCCGCAGCGCGGGCGTGCCCTCCTCGACCGGCGCCGGGTGCGGCAGGAACGGCGTCTCGGGCAGCCGGGAGAGCACCTCGGCGCGCAGCGCGTTGTCCAGCGCGCCCTGGCCGAGCGGGGCCGGGACGAGGCCGAGCGAGCCGAGGTCGGCGCCGCGGGCACGCAGCAGCTCCGCGTAGCTGTCGGCGGCGCGCTCGGTGAGGAAGTCGGCCAGCGGGCCGGGGGCGACGTGCCGGCGGGTGGAGTCCAGCGGGTACGAGGCGATCAGCAGCGCGGGCAGACCGACCGGCTCGTCGCTGGGGGTGGGCGCGTGCAGCACGGAGGCGATCCCGGGCCGCTGCGGGACGCCGTCCGGGCCGACCGGGACGGCCCAGGTCACCGTCCAGTACGGGCGGGCGCGCTCCTCGGTGGGCCGGTCGCCCAGCAGCTCGGCCGAGAGCGTGCCGGAGGCCCCGACGGTCTGCCAGACCGTCTGCCGCAGCCGGCCGCCCGCGTCGTCGGTGACGGTGACCTCGGTGACCCCGTCCGGGCGGGTCTCCGCGGCGTCCCGGGTGAGCGTCCGGGTGCCGTCCGGGGTCTCCACCACGACCTCGCGCAGGCCGGGCAGGGTGAGCAGCAGCGCGTCGTCGATCCCGGCCAGCAGACGGCGGGTCAGGTCCTCGGCGGCGGCGTCCCGCAGCGGCAGCACCACCACCGTGTCGTAGCCCGCCGGGGCCGGGCCCTCGGCCGCGAACGGCAGCCGCAGCAGCGGCACGTGGCCGTCCCGGCGGCGCAGTTCGTCGGCCAGCTCGGGCTGGGCCGCGGCCAGCGCCCGCGCCTCGCCGAGCGACCAGCGCACCCCGCCGGTCGCGCTCAGCACGGCGGGCTCGTCGGTGACCGCGAGGACGGCGGCGAAGCCGACCCCGAACCGGCCGACGGCGGGCGTCTCACCGCGCTTGGAGGAGGCGCGCAGGGTGGACAGCGACTCGACGGCGGCCTCGTCCAGCGGGGCGCCGGTGTTGGCGGCGGCGAGCACGCCGTCGGCGAGGGTCAGCCGCAGCCGGCCGGGGCCGTGCCCGGCCCGGACCGCCGCGTCGGCCGCGTTCTGCGCCAACTCGACCACCAGGCGGTCCCGGTAGCCGCCGAGCGCCAGCTCCTCCTCCGCGTTGGCGTCCTCCCGGAACCGGGCCGGCGAGGCGGCCCAGGCGGCCAGCACCCGTCGGCGCAGCGCGGCGCTGCCGAAGGGGTCCGCGAGGTGCTCGTCCGTGCCGCTGCCGATGATCCGAGGTTCCACTGGACCTGCCGCCTTCCGCTGCCCTGTTCGTCGTAGGGCATTCTTCCCTGCCCCACTGACTGCTCCCGACCACGGGCCCCGCCGCCGGCGGGCCGGGGACGGCGCCGGCGGCGGACCTGACGGCCTTTCCGCCGCCCGCCCGGCACCCGCCGTCCGCCGTCCGGAAAGCACCGCGGCCCGCGCCGGTCGTTGACCGGGCGGGCCGCTGGAGCCTGGGCGCGTGCCCGGCTCAGGAGTGGCCGAGCTCCTCGGCCGGGGCGTCGGGTTCGACCGAGCCGGAGGCACGGTCGGGGTGCAGCGGGAGCGGCTCGACCACCAGCTCGTCCAGGATCAGCTCGGACGGCGCCGGCGGGGCCGGGATGACGGCCGCCTCGGAGTGCCCGCCGCAGCCGTACGCGAAGGAGACGATCTGGCCGTCGGCCGGGCCGAACTCGTTGCCGCACACGCCGAAGGCCTGTCCGAGCGAGCCGCCGATCGGGACCAGGAAGCCGCAGCTCGCGCACGAGGCCGGGGCGGCCTGCGCCATCGGGGTCTGCGAGCCGTGGGTCTTCTCCCAGCGCTCGGCGGCCAGGTGCAGGCCGAGCCGGGAGAGCACCCGGCTGCGGCCGAGGCCCAGCTCCTCGGCGACGGCGTCGATCCGGGCGCGGGCCGGGGCGGGCTGGACGTGCGGGTCGGTGACGACCAGGTCCTCGTCCTGCGCCAGGGCGACCGCGGAGTTCGGCGCGGGCTCGTCCTCGCCGGTCCAGCCGGGCTCCAGCCGCAGGTCGTCGGCGCCGGTGGGCAGCAGGTCGCCCGGGCCCATGTCGCCCGGACGCAGCCGGTCGCTCCACGGCACCCACTGGGGCGCGAGCACCGCGTCGGGGCCGGGCAGCAGCACGACCTCGTCCAGGGTCACGTTCTTGGCGCGCGGCGCACGGGCGACGGTGACCGCCCAGTGCCAGCCGCGGTAGGCCGCGTCGAGGCACTCGAAGGTGTGGGTGACGACGCGGTCGGCGTCCGCCTGGACACCCAGGTGCAGCCCGACGGCCTCCGCACCGACGGCCTCCTCGGCGGCCTGACGGGCGAGTTCGACGGCCTCGGCACAGAGCCGGTCGGGGGTACGGCTTCGCATCGCAGCACTCACGGCGTCGATTCTCTCCCAGTTCTTCTGTCGCCCACGGCGTGTTGCCTGTTCCGTCGCGGCTCGGTGTCCCTCGTCCATTCTGCGTGACCGGGAGCCCCCTCGGGTACCGGCCGCGCCGCTCGACCGGCCTGCCGGCGCCCCGGCGGGTCGGCGGGTCGACCTTGGGCAGGCTACCCGTCGGTCGGCGCCCCGGCACAGTCCGGGGCGGACCCGGCTCTTCCGGGACCGCGCCGAACCGGGCCCGCTCCCGCGTCGGCTCGGGGATTCTGGGGCAGGATGGGCTTGTGGCGGACCACGACCCGTCGCAGCACGCACTGCGCGACCCACGGGCCGGCAGCCCCGACCCTACGGACGCCGTGCCGCGACAGCAGCCCCCGGTCCCCGGCGCGGACGAACCGCAGCCGGCGGACGGCCCCGGGCCGCCCGCGGACACCGCGGACCCCTCCGCGGCCGAAGCCCCGGACGGCCCCGACCTGGCCAAGCGGGAGCCGGACGGGGACGAGGACGAGGCCCCCGAGCCCCGCCGGCACTTCCTGATCCGCACCGCCTCCGCCGCCGGCTCCCGCACCGGCAAGGTGGTGCACGGCACCGGCCGCCGGATCCGCCGGGCCACCGCCGCCGAGGGCGCGGGCGAGTCCGGCCTCGCGAAGCTGATCGAGCTGCACGCGCTCAACTCCTTCGGCGACATGCTGATCACCGTCGCGCTGGCGTCCACCATCTTCTTCTCGGTGCCCACCGGCGAGGCCCGCGGCCGGGTCGCGCTCTACCTGCTGATCACGATGGCCCCGTTCGCCCTGCTGGCCCCGGTGATCGGCCCGCTGCTGGACCGGCTGCCGCACGGCCGCCGGGCGGCCATGGCGATGGCGATGCTGGCCCGGGCGGTGCTGGCCTGGACGATGGCCGGGGTGATCGTCGGCGGCGGCATCGCGCTCTACCCGGAGGCGCTCGGCGTGCTGGTCGCGTCCAAGGCGTACGGCGTGGTGCGCAGCGTGGTGGTGCCGCGACTGCTGCCGAGCCGGCTGTCCCTGGTGAAGGCGAACTCCCGGGTCACCCTGGCCGGACTGCTGGCCACCGGCGTGGCGGCCGGGGTGGGCGGGCTGTTGCACCTGGTCGGGCCCGGCTGGCCGCTGCGCGGCGCCTTCCTGGTGTTCGTGGTCGGCACCCTGATGGCCTTCCACCTGCCGCCCGCGGTGGACTCCGCCAAGGGCGAGCAGCGCGCCGTCCTGCACGCCGAGGTGCACGGCGAGGGCTCGCACCTGATCCACCACAGGCCGCCGCCGGTCAAGGCCTCGCTGCGCACGGTCGGCCCCTCGGTGATCCTGGCGCTGCGGGCGATGTCGGCGATGAAGTGGCTGGTCGGCTTCCTGGTGATGTTCCTGGCCTTCCTGCTGCGGGAGGAGCCGATCGGCGGGCTGCAGCCGACGGTGGCGCTGGGCCTGGTGGCGCTGGCCGCCGGGACGGGCAACGCGCTGGGCTCGGTGCTCGGGTCCTGGCTGCGCACCCGGGGCCCGGAGAAGACCATCAGCGCGATGCTGCTGCTGGCGACCTGCGCGACGGCCGCGGCCGCGCTCTGGTACGGCGTGGTGACGGTGGTCGTGGTCGCCGCGGTGGCCGGGATGGCGGCCTCGCTGGGCAAGCTGGCGCTGGACGCGCTGATCCAGCGGGACGTCCCGGAGGCGGTGCGGACCTCGGCGTTCGCCCGTTCGGAGACCCTGATGCAGCTGTCCTGGGTGGCGGGCGGCGCGGTCGGGATCCTGCTGCCGCTGAACGGGAAGCTGGGCCTGTCGATCGCCGCCGGGGTGGTCGGCCTGGCGCTGCTGTGGACGCTGCGCTCACTCCTGCGGGTGGGGCCGCGGCGGCACCCGGCGACGCCCCGGGTCGCCTGACCGCGCCGGCGCGGCAACACGCGGTGCCGACCCCCGCGTCGCGTGATCGGCCGGGCCCGGTAGATTCTGACGCATGAGCCTCAATTCCCGTGCCATCGCCGCCCTCGGCGCCGTCGTCGTGGTCGGCGCCGCCACGGTGGGCACCTCCGTCGCCATTGCCGCCGGCCAGACCGAGCACATCTCGCACCGTGCCACCCTCACGGTCGGCAACTCCTCGATCGTCGCGGACCCGCTGTGCTGGAACGCCGGCAGCCCGCTCACCGACGACCAGCAGCAGAAGTGCCAGGAGGACGCGACCAAGGCCCTGCGCGACGGCACGCTGCCCACCTCGGACGTCGTGGGGAGCGACCGGGTCGGCATCGGGGTCTCCCCCAACGTGGCCGACACGGGCTGGTGGGCCTTCACCAACGGCGGCTCGTCCAACCAGGGCGGTCGCTACACCCTGTTCTCGGCCGCCAAGGGCCCGACCTGGTCCGGCGCCCAGCCGGCGAACAAGGTGCTCAACTCCAGCGGCAAGACCGTGGTGACCGTGGTCGAGGGCGACCCGAACCAGGAGGCCCCGATCGCCGTCTGGTACTTCCAGCTGAAGACCGAGGGCGCCACCTCCAACAACGGCTGACCGGTCCTGCGATGACCGCGCCCGCCGTCACCGACGGCCGCACCGAGCAGTCGGGCCCCGCACGGGCCCGGCTGCTCGTCGTCGTCGCGGTGGCCGCCGAGGCCGAGGCCGTGCTGCGCGGCCTGCCCGGTGCGACCGCCGCGCTGCCGCTGCCCGGCGGCACGCTGCACCGGGCCCAGGAGGTGCCGGTGGACGTGCTGGCCGCCGGGGTCGGCCCGGCCGCGGCCGCCGCCGGTGCCGGTGCCGCGCTGGCGGCCCACCCGTACGCGCTGGCCGTCTCGGCCGGGATCGCCGGCGGCTTCGCCCCGCTCGCCCCGGTCGGCTCCACGGTGCTGGCCGACGCGATCGTGGCCGCGGACCTCGGCGCCGAGACCCCCGAGGGCTTCGCCGACGTCACCGAGCTGGGCTTCGGCACCGTCCGGCACGCCCCGCCCCCGGCCGCCGTCGCGCTGGTCGCGCGGGCGCTGGACGGTCCGGGCCTCGCCGTCGGCCCGGTACTGACCGTCTCCACCGTCACCGGCAGCGCCGCGCGGGCCGCCGAACTGGCCGCCCGCCACCCCGGTGCCGTCGCCGAGGCGATGGAGGGCTTCGGGGTGGCCGAGGCCGCCGCCCGGTACGGCGTGCCGGCCCTCGAACTGCGCACGGTGTCCAATCCGGTGGGCCCGCGCGACCGGGCCGCCTGGCGGATCGGCGAGGCGCTGGCCGCCCTGGAGCGGGCCTTCGCCGCGCTGCCCGTGCACGACCTGGCCGCGCGCCACGAACCGGACCCGGCCGCGCGGCACGAACCGATTGAGGAGGCCGGCCGTGGCTGAACGGCTGAGCATCGCGTACTCGCCCTGCCCGAACGACACCTTCGTCTTCCACGCCTGGGCGCACGGCCTGGTGCCCGGGGCGGACGCCCCCGAGGTGACCTTCGCCGACATCGACGTCACCAACGGCCGGGCCGAACGCGGCGAGCTGGACGTGCTGAAGATCAGCTACGGCGCGCTGCCCTGGGTCCTGGAGGAGTACGCCCTGCTGCCCTGCGGCGGCGCGCTGGGCCGCGGCTGCGGCCCGCTGGTGCTCACCCTGCCGGGCGTGGCCTCCCCCGCCGACCTGGCCGGGAAGACCGTCGCGGTGCCCTCCGAGCGCTCCACCGCCTACCTGCTGTTCCGGCTCTGGGCGGCGAAGGCGGTGCCGGGCGGCTTCGGCGAGATCGTCGTCCTGCCGTTCCACGAGATCATGCCCGCCGTCCGGGACGGCCGGGTGGACGCCGGCCTGGTGATCCACGAGGCCCGCTTCACGTACCAGCAGTACGGCCTGCACAGCCTGGCCGACATGGGCGAGGCCTGGGAGCAGGAGACCGGCCTGCCGATCCCGCTGGGCGCGATCGTCGCCCGGCGCTCGCTCGGCGCCGAGCGGCTGCGGGCGATCGCCGACGCGATCCGCGCCTCCGTGCGGCAGGCCTGGGCGGACCCGGCGGCGAGCCGCGAGTACGTGCTGGCGCACGCCCAGGAGATGGACCTGGACGTCGCCGAGCAGCACATCGGGCTGTACGTCACCGAGTTCAGCGAGGACCTCGGCGAGGAGGGCTACGCCGCCGTCCGCGCGCTGCTCACCCGGGCCGCCGCGGAGGGGCTGGTGCCCCCGCTCGACCCGGGTGCGCTCGCGTTCTAGCCGTCGGCCGGCCGACGGTCAGACGTCGAACTGGTCGGCCACCGCGCGCAGCAGGCCGGCCAGCTTCTGGCCGGTCGGCTTGGCGGGGTAGCGCCCGCGCTGGAGACCGGGCAGCACCGCGTCCAGCGTGGTGATCAGGTCCTGGACGATCGGTGCCATGTCGTCGGCGCTCCGGCGCTGGGCGGCGGCCACCGAGGGCAGCGCCTCCAGCAGCTGCACCGCCATCGCCTGGTCCCCGCGGTGCCCGGCGACCACGCCGAACTCGACCCGCTGGCCCGGCTTCAGCGACGTGACACCGGAGGGCAGCGCCTTGGTGTGGACGAAGACGTCGCCGCCGTCGTCGCGCGACAGGAAGCCGAAGCCCTTCGTCTCGTTGAACCACTTGACCTGGCCGGTGGGCATCTCGAACAGTCCTCGAATGGGTGTGGGGGATCCCGGCCCGGGCCGGGGATCACTGGGTGGTGGGAAAAGACGACCGGCCTCGACTCGGCGCCCGTGGGCGCTCATGGCCGGCACGCGGTCAGGAGCAGACTAACCGTCCGTCACTGCCTCATCCGCGTTCCGCGAGGGATCCGCGTTCCGAGGCCCGGTCGGGGCGGCGGGACCGGGATCTCGCGGTCACGGGCAACCCGGCGCCGGCACGGCCGTGGCGCGGCTCCGCGCGGTCCATCGGCTCACACCCCCCGGGTCTGAGGACGCGGGGCGCACCTGTAGCGCCCCTCGGCACCCCGTGCATACCCCCGCTCAACAGGGATCAAAACGTTCAGCTGCCGGGAAACTGCGCAACGTGACCGACCCGCTCCGGTGGCGGCCCCCGGCCGCCGCTCTGCCAGACTGGGGACAGTGCCGACCGGCCCGGAGGAGTGAGCAGACGTGAGCAGCCAGAGCACCGACCCCGGCGACGTGTACGTCAAGGCCGGGGCGATCGTCTTCGGTCTCGGCGCACTCGCCACCCTGGTCACCTTCGTCCCGCTGTTCCTGCACCTGACGCCGCTGCCGACGGCGGCCTACTGGCTGAGCATGCTGATGCCGGCCGGTTTCCTGGCCGCGCTGACCGGGCTGCTGCTGAACGCGCGGTCCCAGCGCCGCCGGAGCGCGCCCGTCGAGTCCTGAGGACGGCCGGGACGGCCGCCGAGGACCGGCTGCGGGCCCGCGCGGACCACTACGGGCCCGCCTGACCGCCACGGGCCGCCGCAGGCCGCAGCGGGCCTGCCCTAGCGTTCGGCCAGGTGCGCGGCGAGCCAGTCCGGGAAGTCGGTGAGGTCCGCCAGCACCACGTCCGCACCCGCCTCGCGCAGCTCCTGCGCGCTGTACGGGCCGGTGGGCACGCAGACCGCGACGGCGTCCGCGCGCCGGGCGCCCCGGATGTCGCCCAGGTGGTCGCCGACGTAGACGCTCGCGCCGTGCTCGCGCAGCGCGTCGCCCTTGGTCTCCGCCCACAGGTCGCCGATCACGGTGTCCGCGGCCAGCCCGGCGTGCTCCAGGTGGAGGCGCGCGTTCGGCTCGTACTTGCCGGTGATCACCGCGACCCGGCCGCCGTGGGCGCGGACCGCCTCGACGGCGGCGTGCGCGCCGGGCAGGGCCACGGTCGGGGCGAAGGCGAGGTCGCGGTAGAGCTCGCGGTAGCGGTCGACGACCCGCTCCACGTCGGCCTCCGGGAACCAGTTGCGGATCTCGTCCAGCAGCGGCGGGCCCAGCCGGGTGACCACCAGGTCGGCGTCGATGTAGGTGCCGGTCTCGGCGGAGAGCGCCAGATAGGTGGCGCGGATACCCGGCCGGGTGTCCAGCAGCGTCATGTCGAGGTCGAAGCCGACGGTGAGCGGAGTGGGTGGGGTCGCGGACATGCCGTCAGGCTACCCAACCGGCGCCGCGGACCACGAGGCGATTTGCCCGGGCTTCTCGGCTGAACTTAGGTTTACCTGAGTTGTCTGCGGAGAGGGCCCATGACCGACACCAGCGCACCGCCCGGCGCACCGCCCGGCTCGCCGTACCGCGCGCCTCGGCGCCGAGCACTGTGGCTCGCCGCCGCCCTCGCCGTCCTGGCCGCCGCGGTACTGCTGAGCCTGGCGGTCGGCAGCCGGACCATCCCGTTCGGCGACACCCTCGACGCCCTGCTGCACGGCGGCGACACCGCCAACGCCGTGGTGATCCGCGAGCTGCGGGTGCCGCGCACCGTTGTCGGCCTGGCCGTCGGCGCGGCGCTCGGCCTGGCCGGGGCCGTCATGCAGGGCCTGACCCGCAATCCGATCGCCGACCCCGGCATCCTCGGCGTCTCCCAGGGCGCGGCGGCCGGCGTGGTGGTCGCCATCTCCGGCTTCGGCGTCTCCACCCTCACCGGGTACGTCTGGTTCGGCTTCGTCGGCGCCGTAATCGCCACCGTGCTGGTGTACGGGCTCGCCGGGCGCGGCCGGGGCGGCGCCACGCCGATCAAGCTGGCGCTGGCCGGCTCGGCGACATCCGCCTTCATCGCCTCGCTCAACACCCTGGTGCTGACCACCGACGCGGCCACCATGGACCAGTTCCGCTTCTGGCACGTCGGCTCGCTCTCCGGGCGGACCTCGGACGTGGCCTGGCAGCTGCTGCCGTTCCTGGCCGTCGGCACGGTGCTGGTGGTCGCGGTGGCGCGCGGACTGGACGCGCTGGCGCTCGGCGACGACACCGCGAAGGGGCTGGGCGCCAAGACCGGCCTGGTCCGGGCGGTCGGCGCGCTCGGCGCGACCGTCCTGACCGGTTCGGCGGTCGCGGCGGCCGGTCCGATCGCCTTCATCGGCCTCGCCGTCCCGCACGCGGCCCGCGCGGTCGCCGGCGCCGACCACCGCTGGATCCTCGCCTTCTCCGCCGTCCTCGGCCCGGCGCTGCTGCTGCTCGCCGACACCCTCGGCCGGGTCCTGTTCCCGCCGTCCGAGATCCCGGCGGGCGTGATGACGGCCCTGGTCGGCGTCCCGGTGCTGGTGGCCCTGGTCCGCCGCCGGAAGGTGGTGGCGGCATGAGTTCCGTCCCCGGCACGGCTTCCGTCCCCGGCGCGACTCCCGGCCCCGGCGCGACTCCCCGCCCCCGCAACGGTTCCGTCCCCCTGCGCGGGTACTCCGTCGTCCGGGCCGGACGGGCGTCGTTCCTGCTGCACCGGCGCTCGGTGGCCGTCGCCGCCGGGCTACTGGTGGCGCTGGCGGCGACCGTGGTGGCCGCGCTCTGCCTGGGCGAGTCCACCGTCCCGCCGGGCGAGGTGGTCAAGGTGGTGCTCGGGCGGCCCAGCCCGCACGAGCTGGTGGTCGGCGAGTTCCGGCTGCCCCGGGTGGTGGTCGGGCTGCTGGTCGGCCTGGCGCTCGGGCTGGCCGGGGCGCTGATCCAGACCGTCGCCCGCAATCCGCTGGCCAGCCCCGACGTGGTGGGCGTGACCTGGGGCGCGACCGCGACCGTGGTCGGCCTGATGGCGTACGGCGTGGTCGGCTCGACCGGCCAGGCCCCGTACGCGGCGGTGGCCGGCGGGCTGGTGGCCGGGCTGCTGGTGTACGCGCTGGCCTGGCGGCGCGGCCTGCACGCGCAGCGCTTCGTGCTGATCGGCATCGGCATCAGCGTCGCGCTGTCCTCCCTCACCTCCGTCTTCCTGACCAAGGGCGACGGCTTCCAGGCCCAGGCCGCCAAGGTCTGGATGACCGGCAGCCTGAACGGCGCCGGCTACGACCAGGCCGGATGGCTCGCCCGGGTGCTGCTCGCCGCCCTGCCGGTCGCGCTGTGGGCCGCCCGCGCCCAGCGGTCGATCTCCTTCGACGACGCCACCGCCGTCGGCCTCGGCCTGCGCCTGGACCGGATCCGCCTCGGCATGGCGCTGCTGGGCATCGTGCTGGCCTCGTGCGCGGCCGGGGCCGCCGGGCCGGTGGACTTCGTCGCGCTGATGGCCCCGCAGATCGCGCTGCGGCTGGCCCGCTCGGCGCAGATCCCGCTGTTCTGCTCGGCGCTGACCGGCGCGCTGGTGGTGGTCGTCGCCGACCTGATCGCCCGGCGGCTGCTCGCTCCGACGGAGCTGCCGGTGGGCGTGGTGACCGGCATGGTCGGCGCCCCGTACCTGATGTGGCTGCTGATCCGATCCCGCCGTGGAGGTTCCTGATGTCCGCTCACCGTCTGGAGGCCCGGGGCCTCACCCTGGCCTACGAGGCGCGCACGGTCGTCGAGGGCCTGGACATGGCCGTTCCGGACGGGCGGGTGACGGTGATCGTCGGCCCGAACGCGTGCGGCAAGTCGACCCTGCTGCGGGCGCTCGGCCGGCTGCTGAAGCCGGTCCGGGGCGCGGTGCTGCTGGACGGCGAGGAACTGGCGCGGATCCCGACCAAGCGGATCGCCCAGCGGCTCGGCCTGCTGCCGCAGTCGCCGACCGCCCCGGAGGGCATCTCGGTGGCGGACCTGGTCGCGCGCGGCCGCCAGCCGCACCAGAGCTGGTGGCAGCAGTGGTCGCCGGAGGACGAGGCGGCGGTCGCCGAGGCGCTGGAGCGCACCTCCACCGCCGAACTGGCCGAGCGGAGCATGGACGAGCTGTCCGGCGGCCAGCGCCAGCGCGCCTGGATCGCGATGGCGCTCGCCCAGGGCACCGACATCCTGCTGCTGGACGAGCCGACCACCTACCTGGACATCGCGCACCAGGTGGAGGTGCTGGACCTGGTCCGCCGGCTGAACGTCGAGCGCGGCCGGACGGTCGTCGCGGTGCTGCACGACCTCAACCAGGCCGCCCGGTACGCGGACCACCTGGTGGCGATGCGGGACGGCCGGGTGGTGGCGCAGGGCCCGCCCGCGGACGTGGTGACGGCCGAGCTGGTGCGGGAGGTGTTCGGACTGGACTCGGTGGTGGTGCCGGACCCGGTGACCGGCACCCCGCTGGTCGTGCCGGGCGCCCCATGGGTGGCGCTGACCCCGGACGGCGCTCCCGCTTAACGGCACTTTAGCTGCCATTTCGGACATAATCGACGGCGCCCCGACCCGCCCGCCGCCAGAGGACCGCCGATGCCCCGGATCTCCCGCCGCACCCTCCTGACCGGCCTCGGCGCGGGCGCGCTCGCGGCGGCCGCCGGCTGCACCACCCGGCACCCGGCCCCGGGGGCCGCGGACGGCCCCGCCACCGGCGCCTGGCCGTCCCCGGCCCCGGTGCCGCCGGTGACGGTGAACGCCGCCACCGGCCCGGTCGTGGTGCCGGGCGCGCCGATGCGGGTGGTCGTGCTGGACACCGACGTGCTCGACTCCGCGCTGACCCTCGGCATCACCCCGGTCGGCGCCGCGCTGCCGGGCCGCGACACCAGCTACCCCGAGTACTGGCCGTCCTCCCGGACGGCCGGGATCCGGCTGGTCGGCCCGGTCGGCGCACCCGACCTGCCGACCGTACGGGCACTGCGGCCGGACCTGATCCTCTCCAACCAGACCCGCGACGGCGACCGCTACGAGCAGCTGCGGGAGATCGCCCCCACCGTGCTCACCCAGACCTCCGGGGCGCCGTGGAAGGCCGACTTCCAGCTGCACGCCCAGGCGCTGAGCCGGGAAGCGGCCGGGGCGGCCTTCGCCGGCGCGTACCAGAAGCACGCCGGACAGGTCGCGCAGGCGCTGGCGGCGGCGAAGCTGTCGGGGCGCAAGGTGAGCCTGGTGCGGTTCGTGGAGGGCGGCGGCATCCGGCTGTTCGGGCGGCAGAGCTTCCCCGGGACGGTGCTCTCCGACGCCCAGATCGGCCGGCCCGACACGCAGAACGTCGACCAGTCGGACTTCGAGATCCCGCCGGACCAGCTCGCCCGCGCCGACGGCGACCTGCTGCTGTACGCCACGTACGGCGATCCGGAGCTGTCCGGCGCCACCGCGGCACTCGCGAGCCCGGGGTGGCAGGCGCTGGGAGCCGTCAAGGGGCACCGGGCGTTCCCGGTGGACGACCAGCTGTGGTTCCAGGGGATCGGGTACACCGGGGCCAACTACGTGCTGGACGAGCTGCAGCGCTTCCTGGGGGCGTAGCCGGAGTCCGGCGCGACCCCGCGTACCGGGCCGGGGAGACACCGACGGCGGCGGTGAAGTCCCGGGTGAGGTGCGCCTGGTCGGCGTAGCCCAGCTCGGCGGCGAGCGCGGCCAGGTCCAACCCGCCGTCCGTACCGGCGCGTTCGGCGGCCTCGTGGAGACGGGCCCGGCGCAGCACCCACTTCGGGGAGGCGCCGACGTACTCGGCGAACAGCCGCTGGAGACGGCGGACGGTCAGGCCCAGCTCGGCGGCCAGCTCGTCCACCCGGCGAAGGTCCGGCATGCGGGTGATCCGGTCCACCACGGCGGCGACCTCGGCGGCGACCGGGTCGGGCGCGGGCAGCCGGGGGCGGAGGAAGGCGTCGGCGAGCGCGGCCGGATCGCCGGGCGCCCCGAGGACCTCCGCGTTGAACCGGTCGGCCCCGGGCCCGAAGTACTCGGCGGCGGGCACGGAACGGTCGGCGAGCCCGCTCACCGGGTGCCCGGCGAGGGCGCGGAAGGCGCCGGCACGGAACCGCGCGCCCAGCACGTGCCCGGCGCCCTCCAGCCGGCGGACGAAGAGCGAGCGGTCCACCCCGTACACCCGCGCCCCCTGCGCCTCGAAGACCAGGTGGACGTTGGGGTGGGCGAGCACCTTCTGCTCGTACGGCGGCAGGCCGTGCAGGTCCCAGCGGACCAGCCAGTAGTACTCGACGAACACCGCCACGGCCGGGTCGGGCGCGAGCCGGTCCACGGTGATCAGCTCGGCCGCCCGGGCGGGGTGGAGCACGCCCCGGCCGAGGTCGGGAGTGTCCGGGGAGGCCCGGGGGTCCGGTGAGCCCGGGGAGACCGGAGTGTCCGGGGAGGCCGGGGAGTCCATGCCCATGCCGCCAGGCTAGTCGTCGCGTTTCTTCAAGACCCGCCGGTGCGGCCCGGCCCAGAATCGGGGCCATGAACGCCCACCCGATGCACCCGCTCCTGACCCGCGCCGCCTCCGCCGCTGCCGGTGTCGCCGCCGCCGTCCCGGCCGACCAGCCGCTGGACGCGCCGACGCCCTGCCCGGAGTTCGACACCCGCGCGCTGATCAACCACTGGGTGCTCTACACCTCGCACGGCCTGGAGCACCGGGCCCGGCGGATCGAGCTGCCCGAGGAGCTGAACACGCGGGACTTCGCCGCCGACGCCGACTGGCGCTCCGCCTACGCGGCCCAGCTGGAGCGCGCGGTCGCGGCCTGGGCGGACCCGGCCGCCTGGGAGGGCGACGTCGACCTCGGCGGCAGCCCGATGCCGGCCGTCGGCATCGCCCGGATGCTGATCCTGGAGCTGCTGCTGCACGGCTGGGACGTGGCCCGGGCGACCGGCGGGCGGATCGAGGTCGACGAGGAACTCGCCCTGCTGACCGGGGAGATCGTGGCGGAGAACGCCGAGCTGTACCGGCAGTACGCGGGCTTCGCCGAGGCGGTGGCCCTGCCGGAGGACGCCCCCGCGTGGGACCGCGCGCTGGCCGCCTCGGGCCGCGACCCGCGCGGGAAGGCCTGAGCCGGGGCACCGGGCCCGGCTGGGCATGATCACGAGCGGTACGGGATCAGCCCTGACGCAGCGCCGCCCTCAGCCGGGCCATCAACAGCCGTACGGCCGGGGAGGGTTGGTCGCGGCGGGCGACCAGCCCGAGCCGGGCCCGGACAGCGGCGTCGGCCAGCGGGACCGCCCGCAGTCCGTCGCCCGCGGCGGAGGAGGCACTGAGGACGGCCACGCCCGCGCCGCGCTCGGCGAGCCGGAGCAGGGCGACCGGGGAACTGGCCTCGATGTCCACCCGCGGGTCGAGGCCGAGCCGCCGGCAGGAGCCCCGGTAGGCGGCACGGATGCCGGTGCCCGGGGAGAGGCAGAGGATCTTCTCGCCCCGCAGGTCCGCGAGCCGCAGCCGCGCCCGGTCCAGGGCGTGCCCGACGGGGACGACGGCGGCGATCGGCTCGTCGATGGCGACGGTGGCCTCCAGGCCCGGGAAGACCTCGCCCGCGTAGCCGATCAGGGCCAGGTCGAGCGAGCCGGCCAGGACCTGCGCCTGGAGGTCCTCGGAGTGCCCCTCGTGCAGGCTGAGTTCGATGCCGGGGTGACTGCGCCCGAGGTCGGCGACGGCGTCCAGGAAGGGCGGGATCGAACAGCCCGTGATCATGCCCAGCCGGACCCGGCCGCGGACGGCGTCCGCGAACTCGGCGGCGGTGTGCTGGATGGCGTCGAGGGTGGCCAGGGCGTTCTTCGCCAGCGGGAGGACCGCTTCGCCGGCCGGGGTGAGGCGCACCTGCCGGCCCGCCCGGTCGAGCAGCAGCTGGCCCAGTTCGCGCTCCAGCTTGGCCACTTGGGTGCTGATGCCGGACTGGCTCACGTGCAGCCGGGCCGCGGCGGCGGTGAAGGTCCCCTCGTCGACCACGGCGGCGAAGTAGCGCAGCTGGTGCATCTCCATGACCGGTGACGATATTCGACCGGGTGCTCCATCCGCTCGGCCGATCGGCTCGCCGGACGAGCGACCCGCCCGGGGACGGACCGGCGGACGCCCGGACGCCCGGACGCCCGGGCCGCGGCCGCGCGGGGCGGTCACGGCCCGGCCGACAGTCGCGGCCCGCCGATCGCGCAGCACACCCTTCTTCCATCATCAGTAGAGATAGGTGCCATCTGATTCATCTGTTGGACGGATGGTCGTGGTGGCCGGGAGCATGGAGGCATGACGACGACGAAGACCGCGCGTGAGCTTGCCGAGACCTACTTCACCGCCTGGGAGGCGGGCGACTTCGAGACCGTCCGGGGACTGCTGGCCGAGGACGTCGACTTCGTCGGCGCGCTGGGGACGGCCTCCGGGGTGGAGGAGGCGCTGGCCGGGCTGAAGGGGCTCGGGCAGGTGCTGGAGAAGATCGACGTGAAGGTCCGGGTGGCCGAGGGCGACGAGGTGATCACCTGGTTCGAGCTGTGCACGAGCATCGCCCCGCCGGCGCCCACGGCGAACTGGATGCACGTCGAGGACGGGAGGATCACCCGGATCCGGGTCACCTTCGACCCGCGCGGCCTGCTGGCCGGCTTCGAGCGGAAGGCCTGAGGCCGACGGGCCCCGGACAGGCCCTGCAGGGCCCGAGGCGCGGGCCCGGCAGGCCCGGGACAGAACCGGCCGCGGCCGGCCGGCCCTACCCGGCCTCGTGCTGCGCGTACCTGGTCGTGAAGCCCAGGACCGCCACGTACCGGCCCTCGGCCGCCTTCGTGACCTCGCTCGGCCGCACGGGCTGCCAGGCCAGGTACGCGGACCGCTGCCCCTCGTCGTTCCGGTAGCGCCGGCTTCCGTACTTCTCGTACCAGTAGTCCTCGCCGGAGGTCAGGAGTTCGGGGCCGGGCGGCCGGGTCACGTTCACGGCCAGTTCCGTCCGCACCGCCTCGCCCGTCGCCAGCGCGAACTCCACGGACGGGGCGATCGGCCTGGCCGCCGCCTCCGCCGCCTCCTCCGGGGTCGGGTCGGCGGGCGGCTGGTGGTCGTACTCGTCGGCCGCGACCAGGCTGTTCCACCTCTGCGAGCTGCGCCAGCCCTGGCCGTCCAGGTACCGGTCCAGATCGGCCAGCCGGGAGCGGACGTCACCCCCGTCGAAGGCCAGGTAGACGTTGACGGTCCGCTCGCAGGCCACCGGCAGCCAGGTGCCCCGGCTGAACAGATCACCGCGGTAGTCGGTGCGGCACACGTCGACCGTCGACCTCCCCAACCCCTGCGCCCACGGCAGCAGTTCGGGCAGCCGGTCGATCCGGTCGGCCATCCGCTCCTCGGCCGCCCGGCGGGCCTCGACGGTCACCGAGGTCTGTGCGAGCCCCGGGACGTCCGGAGCGGCCGGGATGGCCGTGGCGCGGTAGAGCCGCCACCCCGCCCAGCCGCCGAACACGACCGCCGTCCCCAGGACCGCGATCATCACCCACCGCAGCCAGAACCGAACCACATCCACCTCCGGCCTCCGCCCACCCCGCTCGGGCATCGTACGGGCGCGAACGCGCAGCCGTACGGTCGGTGCCGCAGGACGGCCGGTCCGCGCGGGACGTCGGCCAGTCCGAGCTCCCGCGCGGGACAGCGGCGTTCAGGCCCTCCCGCGCCTCCCGCCGCGGCGGAGGTGACCGCCGGCCGCCGCGGCGGAGGCGACGGTCACCCGTCGGACCGGAGCGGCTCGCCGGCCCGGTGCAGGTGGGCGAAGATCTCCCGGTAGGAGCGGAACAGGCCGGTCTCGCAGTACGGGACGCCCTTCTCGGCGCAGAACTCCCGGGTGATCCGGGCGGCCCGCCCCAGCGCCGGGGTCGGCATGCTGGGGAACAGGTGGTGCTCCACCTGGTAGTTGAGGCCGCCCATCAGCGAGTCGACGAGCAGCCCGCCGCGGACGTTACGCGAGGTGAGCACCTGGCGGCGCAGGAAGTCGAGCTTCATCCCGGGCGTCACCATCAGCATGCCCTTGTGGTTCGGGGCGAAGACGGACCCCAGGTAGACCCCGAGCAGCGCCTGGTGGACGGCCAGGAAGGCGACCGCCTTGCCGGCCGGGAGCGCGGCGAACACCAGGCCGAAGTAGCCGGCGAAGTGGACCACCAGCAGCACGCCCTCCAGCACCGGGCGCTTCATGACGGGGCTGCGCAGCGCGCGGAAGCTGTTGAAGCTGAGGTTGAGGCCCTCCAGCAGGAGCAGCGGGACGAACAGGTACGCCTGCCGGCGGCCGATGAACCGGGCGAGGCCGCTCGCCTGCCGGGCCTGCCGCTTGGACCACACCAGGAGTTCGGGTGCGACGTCCGGGTCCCGTTCCTCGTGGTTCGGGTTGGCGTGGTGGCGGGTGTGCTTGTTCATCCACCAGCCGTAGCTCATGCCCATCAGCAGGTTGGCGGCGATCCGGCCGCCGATCTCGCTCGGCAGCCGCCGGTCGAAGACCTGGCGGTGCGCCAGGTCGTGGGAGAGCAGGCCGATCTGGGCGAAGACGACGGACATCGCCGCCGCCAGGCCGAGCTGCCACCAGGTGTCGCCCAGCGCGAACAGGGCGTACCAGCCACCGAGGAAGGCGGCGAGCACCAGGCCCACGCGGACGGCGTAGTAGCCGGGGCGCCGGTCGAGCAGGCCCTCGGCGGCTATCCGGCGGGTCAACTGGGCGAAGTCGCTGCCACCGCTCCCCGGCCGGGGGGAGGGGGCTTCGGGCGCTTCGGTCGTCATCACGGGCTGCGCGGGCATGCCCCGAGTCTGGCGGCGGCCGGCCCGCCCGCAGAACGGGGAAAGCACCCGTCCCGTACGGGTGTTAACCCCCTTGCCGCGGGGGTGCCGGCCCGCCACAGGGATCGGCGGGGCGGGGCGGCGGCGGGGTGGGGAGCCGGCCGCGGCGGGGATCGGCGGGGCGCCGATTCGGCGGGGCGAGGATCCGTCGGGGCGGGGATCCGTCGGGCGTGCCCTCAGCCGGCTTCCGGCCGGCCGAACAGCTCGTCCAGGTGGTACGCGAGGACCGCGAGCGCCTGCTCACCGGTGCGCTGGCCGCCCAGGACGCTGGAGCCGAGTCCGTTGACCATCGCCAGCAGCCCGGCCGCGACCGTGTCGACGTCCCGCTCCGGCCCGATCTCCCCAGCCTGCTGCGCCGCGCGCAGCTGCTTGGCGAGGAAGCCCTCCAGCACGACCGGCGGCTGCGCGGCCTGCTTCTCCAGCACCTCGGGGTCGCCGAGGACCAGCGTGTAGTACGCCGCGTACGTCCTGGTGATCCGGCGGCTCTCGGCGTCCGTCGGCAGGATGCAGGACAGGACCGCCGTCACCACCTCCCGGGGGGCGCGCGCCGGGCCGATCCACTGCTCCATCCGGGCCTGGAGCTGGGTGCCGAGCCTGGCCAGGGCGTCCAGGAGCAGGCCCTCCTTGGTCGTGAAGTAGTACTGCACGAGTCGCAGGGAGACGCCGGCCTCGGTCGCGACCGCCCGCATGCTGGCGGACTGCAGGCCCTGGGTGTCGGCGATGCGCAGCAGGGCCTCGGCGATCTGCCGGCGGCGTTCCTCGTGGTCGACCTTCGCGGTCATGTTCCGGCCTCCGTACGTCCGACCCGTTCTCCTGGTACACCCGTATCATGCATGTGATACACATGTACCATGCGAATCAGCGAGTTCAGGAACGGCAAGGCCGAAGCCCGCTTCCGCACCGCCTACGAGCGCGCGCTGACCGAACTGCGGCCACGGCCGTGGACACCGCTCGACGTCCCCACCGGCTACGGCACCACCCGCGTCTACCGCACCGGCCCCGCCGAAGGACGGCCGATCGTGCTGCTGCCCGGCTCCGGCGGCAACGCGCTGATGTGGCACGGCTACCTCGACACCCTCGCCGCGCAGCACCCCGTGATCGCCGTGGACACCGTCGGCGAACCGGGCGCCAGCGTGCAGAGCGCCCCCATCGCGGACGGCCGCGACGCCGCCGCCTGGCTGGATGACCTGCTCACCGCCCTCGACCTGCCCACCGCCCACCTGGTCGGCTGCTCCTACGGCGGCTGGATCGCCCTCAACCACCAGATCCACCACCCCGGCCGGACCGCCGGACTCACCCTGGTCGACACGGCCGGCCTTGCCGACCTGGACCGCCGCTTCTACACCTGGATGATCCTCGGCGGCCTCGCCGCCATGGCGCCGCGACCGCTGCGACCCCGGCTGGCCCGACTGGTCGGCAACAGCGCCGTCCTGGAGACCGAACTGATGGCCCTGGTCCGCGCCTCGATGGGCTTCCGCCGCCGACTGCCCCCGGCCGCCACCCTCACCGACGAGGAACTCGGCCGACTCACCGCCCCCGCCCTCTTCCTCCTCGGCGAACGCAGCGCCCTGCACGACTCCCGGGCCGTCGCCGACCGCCTGCACCGGCTGGTGCCCGCCGCCCGGGTCGAGATCGTCCCCGGCGCGGGACACTCGCTGCCCACCGACGACCCCGCGGCGGTCACCGCCGGGATCCTCGGCATGGCCGCGCGGCAGGCCGGCTGACCGGGCCGCCCGTCGGCCCCGTCGCCGCTACGGCCGCTCCACCGGCCCACCGAGCGCGGCGCGGACCAGACGGATGACGGCCGGGGTGGCGGCGGTCGGACCACCACCGCCGCCGTCCGGCATGCCCGCCGTCCCCGTCCCCGTCTTCGCCTCAGCCTCCGCCTCCAACGCGTCGTAGGTCTCGAAGGCGGTGAGGACGAAGAGCAGGCTCGCTGCGTCCGGCGGGGCGGCGGGCAGCCGGCCGGCCAGGACGGCGGCACCCTCGCGGCGGCGGGCGTCGCGGTCGGCGATGACCCGGCCCACCTCCTCGTCGAGCGCGGCGAGGGCCCGCAGCCGCCGGGTGCAGACCCGGTCGACCGCCCAGAAGCCGCCCATCACCTCGACGAAGCGGTCCACCGCCGCCCAGGGGTCGGCCAGGGTGAAGGCCTCGGCGAGCCCGGCCATACCGCCCTGCGCGGCAAGGGCGTCGCAGACCGCCTCCAGCAGGCCCGCCTTGGAGCCGAACTGGTAGTAGACGGTCGCCCGGGCGACGTCCGCGCGGCGGGCGACGGCGTCCAGCGAGACCCCTCCGGTCTCGGCCAGGTGCGCGCGGGCGGCCGCGACGATCCGGGCGCGGGTCTCGTCGACCTCCGCCTGCCGCTGTCCCATCCGGTAGGACCGGGGGCTCATCCCGCTCGCCTCCACTCGTTCCGCTCGTCCGCGTGAACTGGCAGTATCGCCGATCGGTTCACCCGGGCGGGGCCGCCCCGGCGCCCGCCGGGACGGCCCGGCCGCTCAGAGCATGACCCGCCCGCCGCTGACGTCCAGGGTCTGCCCGGTGATCCAGGAGGACGCGTCCGAGCCCAGGAAGAGCACCGCCGAGGCGATGTCCACCGGCTCGCCGAGGCGGCCCAGCGGGTGCGCGGCGGCGACCGCGGCCTGCACCTCGGGCGGCATCTGCGCCGCCGTCCGCTCGGTACGGACGGCACCCGGCGCGACGGCGTTGACCCGCACGCCCTCACCGGCGACCTCCAGGGCGAGGTGCCGGGTGAACATCAGCACGCCCGCCTTGGCCGTGGCGTAGGCGGCGGAGGCGCCGCTGGGCAGCCGGCCCGCCGTGGAGGCCATGGTGACGATCGAACCGCTGCCGCGGGCCAGCAGGCCGGGCAGGAAGGCCTGGACGGTGAGGAAGGTGGCGGTGAGGTTGCCGTCCAGTACGGCCCGCCAGTGCTCCTCGGTCTCGCGGACGGTCGGCACCGGGTAGCCGTCGCCACCGGCGAAGGCCGCCAGGACGTCGACCGGGCCGAGGTCCTGCTCGATCCGGGCGGCGGCGGAGCCGAGCGCCGTCGCGTCCGTGCAGTCGGCGACCAGCCCGAGCGCCCGGGCGCCCTCCGCCCGCAGCTCCCCGGCCACCTCCTTCAGCGCCGCCTCGTCACGGCCGAGGACGGCGACGCCCGCGCCCTGCCGGGCGAAGGCGCGGGCGGTCTCCGCGCCGATGCCGCGGCTGCCGCCGGCGATCACGACCACCCGGCCGGCCAGATCGGGGTACCGCACCTGCAGAACTCCCATGTCCCATCGCTCCTTTGGACTTGCACTCGCGGTGTGCTGTGGTTCACTTGGATTCATTCATACAGTCCGTCTGAATGAATGACAAGCATCGACCCGGGCACCGCCCGAGTCCCGAAGTCCCCGAGTCCCGGAATCCTGAGGAGGAACCGATGAGGATCGCAGTCGTGGGCGCCACCGGACGCACCGGCCGCCTGGTGGTCGACCTCGCACTGGCGGCCGGACACACCGTCACCGCCGTCGCCCGCGACCCCGCCCGGCTACCGGCGCACACGCACGGCAGCGCGCTCACCGCGCGGGCCGACGTCGGCGAACCCGGCTCCCTGCACGGCCCGTTGAACGGCCAGGACGCCGTCGTCGCCACCCTCGGCAGCACCGGCCGCAGAGCCACCACCGTCTTCTCCGACGGCGCCCGGGAGCTGACCGCGGCGGTCCGGGACGGCGGCGTCCGGCACCTGGTGACGATGAGCTCGGCGGGCCTGGACACCAGCCGGCTCCCGTTCGCCCAGCGGATGGTCACCAGACTGGTGGTCGACCGGCTGTACCGGGAGATCCATCACGACCTCGCCCGGATGGAGGCGGTGCTCGCCGGCTCCGACACCGCCTGGACGGTCGTCCGGGTGCCGATGCTCAAGGACGGACCGCCGTCCGCGGGCCCGCAGATCTCCTACGACCGGCCGCTTCCCCGCGCCGGCACCGCCACCCGCGCCACCGTCGCGCACTGGATCGTCGGCCACCTCGGCGACCCGGCGACCTTCCGCCGCCTCGTCCACCTCGCCGACGACTGACGCCCGGCCCGCTCCGGCGGCGGCGGCAGCCGCGTCACCCGGGCCGTGAGCGCACGAGCCATGAGCGCACGAGCCATGAGCGCCCGAACCATGGAGCCACCGAGCCGCGAACGGCCGTCACCCGATGGCCGCCGCCGACCGCCCCCGGCTCAGCCCTGCTGCTGCGGCGGGCGGCGGCGCATGGCGAGCAGCAGCAGGACCACCGCCGACAGCACCGCGGCCAGCCGCAGCACGTTCGGGGCCGACGACCAGCTGATCTGGCCCAGCGGCGAGCCCGACTGGAGGCCGCCGCCCTGCCCCCCGGCCTGTTTGGCCTGCCGCATGGAGTAGAGGGTGGTCGCGCTCATCGTGACCAGCGGAATGCCGAGGATCACGAACTTGCGCATCAGCTCGGAGATCTGGCGGGACAGGTAGCCGAGGCCCCAGCCGGCCAGCATGGCCGGGAGGAAGCCGGCGACCGCGCCGCCGACCAGCAGGCCGCAGGAGAGCAGGATCAGCGGGGAGGGCTTGCGGGCGGGCGCGTCCTTCTGCGCCTCCTGGCCCTTGCCCTTCGCCTTTCCCTTCGCCTTGCCCGCGGCCTTCCCGGCAGGGGCGGCGGGCGCCGCCGGGGCCTGCTTGAGCCGGCCCCGGCGCGGCTTCTTCCTCAGGTCCGCGGCGGGCACCGTCGGCTCCGGCGCGGGCTCGGTCTCCTCCCCGGTGCGCTGCTCGGGGATGGGCTTCGGCGCGGGCCGCGGCCCGTCCGAGAAGTCGAAGAGGGTCATCGTCCACGGGCCGGTGCTCGACACCGTGGGCGGCGGGATCGCGTGCGCCCGCGCCTCGGCGGTGGCCAGGTCCGGCGGGTCCAGCGGTACGGACGGGATGCCGGCCGCGCTCGGCGCCGGCGGGTCGTACACGCTGTCGGGGTCGAAGTCCGGCACGGGCCCCGGGGCGGGGACGGGAACGGAGGAGGGGGCGGGGGCGGACGGAGCCTCCGCGGCGCCGCCGGAACCGGAGCCCGCGCCGGCCTCCGGACCGCCGCCCGAGCGCTCGCTCCACGGCCCGCTCTTGCGCCACCACTCGCCGTCCGTCATCACCGACCACCCCGCCTCGCCCGTACCGGCCGCCCACCGAACCGCCCTCGGCGTGACGCTACCCACCCCGCCCCCGCCCGCGCGAGTCCGTCCGCGGTGCGGCGGTGCGCCGCGGGTGCGGCGGGCCGAGGGACACCCTGTCGTCCCCGCGCCCGACTAACCTAGGTCGAATGACCACACAGCAGGGCCCTCAACGCCGGAGCAGGTCCGCCACCGGCCCGCGCACCCTCGCCGAGGAACTGCGCGCCCGTCCGGACGACGCGCTCGCCGCCCTGCTCCGCTCCCGCCCCGACCTGCTGAACCCCGTCCCCGGCGACCTCACCCAGCTGTCCGCCCGGCTCTCCTCGCGCGCCTCCGCGCTGCGCGCCCTGGAGCGGCTCGACCGCTTCACCCTGCAGGTCGCCGAGGCGCTGGCCACCGCCCCGGACGGCACCTCGCTGAGCACCGTCCGCACCCTGCTGACCGGCCCGGCGAAGGTCAAGCCGCACCCCGGCGCGACCCCGCTCACCCCCGCCGACCGGTCCGCCGTCGCCACCGCCCTGCCGCGCGCGATCGCCACCCTGCGCGACCGGGCGCTGCTCTGGGGCCCGGACAACGGGCTGCGGCTGGTCCTCGCCGTCCGCGAGGCGCTCGCCCCGACCACCGGCAACCCGGGCCGCACCGGCCTCGGCCCCACCCTCGCCGACGCCACCATCGGCATGTCCCCGGCCCGGCTGCAGCAGCTGCTCGCCTCCGCCGGACAGCCCGCCACCCCGGACCCGGTCAGCGCCGTCGCCGCGCTCACCGCACTGCTCACCGACCGCACCCGCTGCGCGGCGCTGCTCGACACCGCGCCCGAGGCCTCGCGGCGGCTGCTGGAACGGCTGGTCTGGGGCCCGCCCACCGGCACCGTCCCGGACGCCGCCCGCCCGGTCACCGCCGAGGACGCCCAGAGCCCGGTCGAGTGGCTGCTCGCCCGCGGTCTGCTGCTGCCCAACAGCCCCGGCAGCGTCGTGCTGCCCCGCGAACTCGCCCTGCACCTGCGCGGCGGCCGCACCCACCGCACCGTCGAGCCGGTCCAGCCCGAGCCCGCGCCCGCCGCCGCCCCGCGCGACCCCCGGGCCGTGGACGGCGCCGCGGCCGGCCAGGCGCACACCGCGGTCAAGACCGTCGAGGAACTGCTGGACGGCTGGGGCCTCACCCCGCCGCTGACCCTGCGCGCCGGCGGCCTCGGCGTGCGCGACCTCAAGCGCACCGCCCAGTCCCTGGAGAGCACCGAACGGCAGACCGCCTTCTGGCTCGAACTCGCCTACACCGCAGGGCTGCTGGCCCCCGACGGCGAGGTGGACGAACGCTGGGCCCCCACCCCGGGGTACGACACCTGGCTGCACCTGGACACCGCCGAGCGCTGGTCCGTGCTGGCCTCCGCCTGGCTCGCCGCCACCCGCGTCCCCGCCCTCACCGGCACCGCGGACGGCCGGGGCAAGCCGCGCGCCGCCCTCGGCCCCGAACTCGACCGCACCCTCGCCCCCTCCGTCCGCCGCGCCGCCCTCGCCCTGCTCGCCGAACTCCCGCCCGGCACCCCGGCCACCGCCGAGGAACTCCTGCCCACCCTGCGCTGGCAGCGCCCGCTGCGCGGCGGCCCCACCGGCCCGGACGGCCGCGAACTGCGCGACGAGCTCACCGCCTGGACCCTCGACGAGGCCGAACTCCTCGGCATCACCGGCCGCGGCGCCCTGGCCGCCCCCGCCCGCGCCCTGCTCACCGCCGAGTCCGACCCGGCCGAGGTGCTCGCCCCGCTGCTCCCCCAGCCGCTGGACCACGTGATCCTCCAGCCGGACCTCACCGCGATCGCCCCCGGCCCGCTGCTCACCCCGCTCGCCCAGGCCCTCGCCCTGTGCGCCGACATCGAGTCCAAGGGCGGCGCCACCGTCTACCGCTTCACCCCGGCCTCGGTGCGCCGCGCCCTCGACGCCGGCCGCACCGCCACCGACCTGCGGTCCTTCCTGGAGCAGCACAGCCGCACGCCCGTCCCGCAGCCGCTCGCCTACCTGATCGACGACGTCGCCCGCCGGCACGGCGTCCTGCGGGTCGGCGCCGCCTCCTCCTACCTGCGCTGCGACGACCCGTCCCTGCTCGGCGAGGTGCTCGCCGACCGCCGCTCCGCCGACCTGCGGCTGCGGCTGCTCGCCCCCACCGTCCTCGCCTCCCAGGCCGCCCCGGACGTGCTGCTCACGACCCTGCGCACCATGGGCTACGCCCCGGCCGCCGAATCCGCCGAGGGCGACGTACTGATCACCCGCCCGGACAGCCACCGCACCCCGCCCCGGACGGCCCCCGTGCCCGTCCCCGACGGCCCGCCCGCGCCCGACGACACCCTGCTCGCGGCCGCCATCAAGGCCATCCGGGCCGGCGACCGCGCGGCCACCGCCACCCGCCGCGATCCCGCCTCCGACCCGCGCCGGCTCCCCCGCACCGCCGCCGCGGAGACCCTGGCCGCCCTGCAGACGGCCGTCCTGCTCGGCGAGCGCATGTGGATCGGCTACCTCAACGCCGAGGGCATCGCCAGCCAGCGCATCATCGACCCGGTCAAGGTCGAAGGCGGCTTCGTCACCGCCTTCGACCACCACGCCGACGAACTCCGTACCTTCGCCCTGCACCGCATCACCGGCGTCGCGGAACTCGACGAGTGAGTCCGGGGCCTCAGTGCCCCTGCTGCGCCTCCTTCATCTTGTCCTGGACGGCCTTGTCCGCCAGGCTGCCGATCTGCCCCTGCCCGACCGGCATCGAGCCGCCGGTGACGGTGTCCGCCAGCAGGAACCCGGGCGCCGCGAGCAGGCCGCCGGGCCCCTCGCCGATGCCCGCGAGGGCGTGGGCCGAACCGGCCGAGGAGGCGGTGGCCGCGAAGGCCGAGCCCATCAGGGCGAGGGCGGTGAGAACACGCTTCGACTTCTTCATGGCCAGCTCAACGAGCGAGTACGCACCGTGGTCACTCGAAGTAATTGACGGGCCGGTCCCATCGGCGTAGTCCGGAAGCAGGGGATTCCGACAAGGAGGCACCCACCATGCTCGGCGAATTGATCGGTGAGATCCAGGGCGAGGAGACCGGCCGACGCGTCCTCGCCGCCGGAGACGGGCACCCGGTCGTCGAGGTGTCCATCAAGGGCACCGGCAGCTACTACGGCACCGCCGTCAGCACCATCGCCACCTACGAATCCGAACTGCGCTCCGACGGCTCCCTGTTCGGTGAGGGCCAGGGCGTCGACATGACCGCCGACGGCCAGGGCGTCGGCTGGCACGGCAGCGGCATCGGCCACTTCACCGACGGCGGAGGCACCAGCTTCCGCGGCGCGATCTTCTTCTCCACCGCCTCGCCCGCCCTCGAACGCCTCAACGGCGTCGTCGGCGTCTTCGAGTTCGAGACGGACGCCGGAGGCAAGATCACCGGCAAGTTCTACGAGTGGAAGTAGCCGCCCGGGAACCGGCCCGCCCACGCTCCCGGCGGAATGCGCGACACTGGAGGGTCTGCGTCAATCCACCCTGTCAGCCAGTGGAGGGCTTCCCCGCGTGAACGACGGACCGCTCATCGTCCAGAGCGACAAAACTCTTCTCCTGGAGATCGATCACCCCAAGGCCGGCGACTGCCGTCGCGCCATCGCGCCGTTCGCCGAGCTGGAGCGGGCGCCCGAGCACGTGCACACGTACCGGGTGACGCCGCTCGGCCTGTGGAACGCGCGGGCGGCCGGGCACGACGCCGAGCAGGTGGTGGACGCCCTGGTGACGTACTCGCGCTACCCGGTGCCGCACGCGCTGCTGGTGGACGTGGCGGACACCATGGGCCGGTACGGCCGCCTCCAGCTGCTCAAGCACCCGACCCACGGGCTGGTGCTCACGACCACCGACCGGCCGGTGCTGGAGGAGGTGCTGCGCTCGAAGAAGATCGTCCCGCTGGTCGGCGCCCGGGTCGACCCCGACACCGTGGTGGTGCACCCCTCCGAGCGCGGGCAGATCAAGCAGGTGCTGCTCAAACTCGGCTGGCCCGCCGAGGACTTCGCCGGCTACGTGGACGGCGAGGCGCACCCGATCGACCTGGACGAGGACGGCTGGCAGCTGCGCCCGTACCAGGCGCAGGCCGTCGAGGGCTTCTGGCACGGCGGCTCGGGCGTGGTCGTGCTGCCCTGCGGCGCCGGCAAGACGCTGGTCGGCGCGGCCGCGATGGCGCACGCCAAGTCGACCACGCTGATCCTGGTCACCAACACCGTCTCGGCCCGCCAGTGGAAGCACGAGCTGGTCAAGCGCACCTCGCTCACCGAGGACGAGATCGGCGAGTACAGCGGGACGAAGAAGGAGATCCGCCCGGTCACCATCGCCACCTACCAGGTGATGACGACCAAGCGGAAGGGCGTCTACGCCCACCTGGAGCTGTTCGACGCCCGCAACTGGGGCCTGGTCGTCTACGACGAGGTGCACCTGCTGCCCGCGCCGGTGTTCAAGTTCACCGCCGACCTCCAGGCCCGCCGCCGGCTCGGCCTGACCGCCACGCTGGTGCGCGAGGACGGCCGCGAGGGCGACGTGTTCAGCCTGATCGGCCCCAAGCGCTTCGACGCGCCGTGGAAGGAGATCGAGGCCCAGGGCTACATCGCGCCCGCCAACTGCTGCGAGGTGCGGGTCACCCTGACCGACTCCGAGCGGCTCGCCTACGCGACCGCCGAGCCGGAGGAGCGCTACCGCTTCTGCGCCACCACGGCGACCAAGCGGCGGGTGGTAGAGGCGCTGGTCAGGAAGCACGAGAAGGACCAGACGCTGATCATCGGCCAGTACATCGACCAGCTGGACGAGCTCGGCGAGGCCCTGGACGCCCCGGTGATCAAGGGCGAGACCAGCAACGCCCAGCGCGAGAAGCTCTTCGACGCCTTCCGGAACAAGGAGATCGGCGTCCTGGTGGTCTCCAAGGTCGCGAACTTCTCGATCGACCTGCCCGAGGCCACCGTGGCCATTCAGGTCTCCGGGACCTTCGGCTCCCGCCAGGAGGAGGCCCAGCGCCTCGGCCGGGTGCTGCGTCCCAAGGCGGACGGCCACGCGGCGCACTTCTACTCGGTGGTCGCCCGCGACACCGTGGACCAGGACTTCGCCGCCCACCGGCAGCGCTTCCTGGCCGAGCAGGGCTACGCGTACCGGATCATCGACGCGGACGACGTGCTGTAGGACGGCTGTCCGGCACCGGTTCCGTACCGGACACCGTCGCGTTCAGTACCGGACACCGTCGCGCCCGAGGAAGATCACGCGCGCGGCGGTGTCCAGGGCGATGCCGACGTTGCGCACGACGGTGCTGAGCGGATTGCGGTGACGCCCGGAGACGGCGGTGGCGCCGGCCGGGCCGGATCGGGGGATGCGGTTCGTGGTGCTCATGTCTTCAACGGTAGGCACCCGGGCGGCCGACGGCATCACTCCAAAGGCCGTATCCGCAGGTGCACGGGTCGTCCTGCCGGTGTACGGCGGCCCCCGACGCCCCGCAGGGAGGAACCCCGAGACCCCGTGGGGAGGAACCCCGAGACCCCGCGGGGGCCCACCCCGGGAGCCGCCGGGCTGGAACCGCCGGGCGGACGGGTCTAGGATCGTCCGTCTGCCCCCTCCCGAACCGTGGTACCTGCTGAAGTCCCGCAGGCAGCCGGGGGAGGTGCCGACCGCACGGCAACCGGTCGGCGTGCCCACCGTGAGCTCCTACGATCCGCTGCGCCCGCCACCGGGGCAGCCGGGAAGGTTCGCTGTGCCCGCCACCCCCATCACCGACCCCCTCCAGCGCGAACGCGACCACCTGGCCGCGTCCCGGGCCGCGCTGCGCGCCATGCGCGAGGACGTCGAGTCGCTCGACATCCGCGACGTGACCGGCACCTGGGTCACCGCCCTCGTGCTCCAGAACCAGATCGAGGCCAGGATCGCCGCACTGGCCGACCTCTCGCACACCCCGCTGTTCTTCGGCCGCCTCGACTACCTGCACGCGATCAGCGAGGAACTGAGCGAGGGCAGCGGCGGGGAGAACTTCTACATCGGCCGCCGGCACGTCCACGACGCCGACGGCGACCCGATGGTGATCGACTGGCGCGCGCCGGTCTCCCAGCCGTTCTACCGGGCCAGCCGCACCGCGCCGATGGACGTCGAGCGCCGCCGCCGCTTCGGCTACACCGGCGGCGAGCTCACGGCCTACGAGGACGAGCACCTCAGCGATCCGGCCGAGGACGACACCGCCTCCGCCCTGCTGGCCGCCGAGATCGAGAAGCCCCGCGTCGGCCCGATGCGCGACATCGTCGCCACCATCCAGCCGGAGCAGGACGAGATCGTCCGCTCCGACATCACGGGCACCATCTGCGTCCAGGGGGCGCCCGGCACCGGGAAGACCGCCGTCGGCCTGCACCGCGTCGCCTACCTGCTGTACGCGCACCGCGAGCGTCTCGCCCGTACCGGCACCCTGGTGATCGGGCCGAACAACGCCTTCCTGTCCTACATCGAGCAGGTGCTCCCGGCCCTCGGCGAGCTGGACGTCGCCCAGGCCACCGTGCAGCAGCTGGTCGGGCACGTCGAGGTGAGGGGCGAGGACGACCCGCAAGCGGCCCGGCTGAAGGGCGACGCCCGGATGGCCGAGGTGCTGCGCCGGGCGGTGCGCTCGGGCATCACCCTGCCCACTGAGCCCTGCGTGGTGGTCCGCGGTTCCCGCCGCTGGCGCGTACCGGTGTACGAACTGGCCGAGATCATCGAGGAGTTGAAGGGCCGTGAGGTCCGCTACGGCGCGGCGCGGGACGCCCTGCCGCAGCGCATCGCGCACGCCGTGCTGCTGAAGATGGAGCAGGGCGGCGAGGCCCCGGACGACCGGGTGCAGGACGCGGTGGCCCGCAACAGCGCCGTCAAGGCGGTGGTCAAGGAGTGCTGGCCGGCCGTGGATCCGGCGAAGGTCGTCCTGCGGCTGCTCTCCGAGCCGGAGTTCCTGGCCGCGTGCGCCGAGGGCGTGCTGACGCCGGAGGAGCAGCAGGCGGTGCTCCGGCCCAAGCGCGACCGCTCGGTGCGGACCGCCCGCTGGACGGCGGCCGACGCCGTCCTGGTGGACGAGGCGACCGACCTGGTGCAGCGCACCCCCTCGCTCGGGCACGTGGTGCTGGACGAGGCCCAGGACCTCTCCCCGATGCAGTACCGCGCGGTGGGCCGGCGCTGCACCACCGGCTCGGCGACCGTCCTCGGCGACCTCGCCCAGGGCACCACGCCGTGGGCGACGGCGAGTTGGCCGGAGGCGCTGCACCACCTGGGCAAGCCGGAGGCGCACATCGAGGAGCTGACCAAGGGCTTCCGGGTTCCGGAGGAGGTCATCGCGTACGCCTCCCGGCTGCTCCCGGCGATCGCCCCCGGCCTGGCCCCGGCCTCCTCGGTCCGTGAGGCCCCGGGCTCGCTGACGATCCGCCGGGTCGCCGACGGGGACACCACGGAGGCGGTCCTGGCGGCCTGCCGGGAGGCGCTGGGGCACGAGGGCTCGACCGGCCTGATCGCCGCCGACGCCCGCATCCCGCAGCTCGCCGAGGCGCTGACCGCCGCGGGCCTGCCGCACCTCTCCCCCGGCGCCGAGACCAGCGCGGAGGCCCGGCTCACCCTCGTCCCGGCCTCGCTGGCCAAGGGCCTGGAGTACGACTACGTGGTGCTGGACGAGCCGGCCGCGGTGATCGCCGGGGAGCCGGACGAGCGGACCGGCCTGCGGCGGCTGTACGTGGCGCTGACCCGTGCCGTCTCCGGGCTGACGGTGCTGCACGGCGAGCCGCTGCCGGAGCAGCTGCGGTAGCGCGCGAGAGGGCCGGTCCGCGGACCGGCCCTCTCGCCCGGTGGCCGGCCGCGGCCGGCCACCTCGGGCGCGCGGCACGGGCTCTCAGTGCGGACTCTCGGCGCGGTGCTCGGCACGGGCGCGCGGTACGACGCCCGCCGCGGGCTCTCAGGCGTCGATCAGCGCCCGCCACTCGGCGACCTTGGCCGCGTCCACCGGTGTCCGCCAGCCGTCGACCCGCACCGCGCCGCCGACGTGGAAGGCGTCGAAGCCCTCCGCCCGCAGCTCCTTCAGGTGTTCGGCCCGCAGGCCGCCGCCGATCAGGATCCGCTGCCGGTACCCGGGCTCGCCGGCCCGGGCCAGCTCGGCCGACAGCACCTCGCGCCCGGCGTCCACCCCGGCGGCCGCGCCGGAGGTGAGGAAGGTGTCCAGGCCGGGCAGCCCGCCGACGGCGGCCCGCAGGGCGGCCCGGTCGGCGCTGTGGTCGATGGCCCGGTGGAAGGTCCAGCGGCAGCCGGCGATCGCCCCGGCGACGGCCGTGGTGGCGGCCAGGTCGACGGCGCCGTCGGCGTCGAGGAAGCCGAGGACGAACTCCTCGGCCCCCTCGGCCCGCAGCGCGGCGGCCCGGGCGCACAGCTCGTCCACGTCGCCGGGGGCGAAGCCGTCCCGGATCCGCAGCATGACCCTCAGTGGGATGCCGACGGCGGCCCGGATCCGGCCGAAGTCCTCGACGGACGGGGTGAGCCCGTCGGCGGCCATGTCGGTGACCAGTTCGAGCCGGTCGGCGCCGCCCGACTCGGCGGCCTGGGCGTCCTGGGGCGTCAGCGCGATGACTTCGAAAATTGGTCTAGACATATTCGACAGCCTGCCACATCCGTCCGCCCCCGGAAACTCCGAGGAGGCCGTTCCGGTCACCCGGCGACGGCCTCCCCGCTCCTCCCGGTCAGGCCGGCCCCCGGACCGCCCCGACCGCCTCCCGCCGCCCGAACCGGTGCACCGCCACCGCCACCAGCAGCAGCACGGCCACCGTCGGCGCCACCAGCGGCAGCAGGTGCGAGACCCCGCCGGACTCGCGCCAGATGTTGAACAGGCAGCCGGGGCCGGTCAGCACCAGCACCGCCGCCCCCACCGCCGCCGGCGCCATCCGCCCGCGCAGCCCGGCGAGGGTCAGCAGCAGCGGCACGATCAGCATCACCACGACCCACTCCCGGTCCAGCGGGAAGTTGGTGTCGTCCCAGCTCTGGGCCGTCTCCAGCAGTGCGCCCACCGCCACCGAGGCCAGCACCAGGCCGCCCGTGCGCCAGGTCGGCCGGGGCAGCAGGTCGGTCGGCGCCGCGACCAGCAGCAGCGCGGCCGCGACGAACGGCAGCGTGGCCATCCCGATGTAGCCGCTCCACCACAGGCTGAAGTAGGGGGACACCGCGGCGTCCGCCAGGTCGTTCCACACGGCACCCACCAGCTCGTACAGCGCCGACGCGCCCAGGATCAGCGCGCTGCCCCGCACCGCCGCCCACCGTCCCAGGAGGGCCGCCACCACCAGCAGCGCGGCGGCCACCGGCGGGCAGAACATCGCGAACCGGGTCCCGAACGAGTCGTCCCAGGAGAACCGGGTGGCGACCCGGTCCGCCGTGGTCAGCCAGGCCGCCAACGCCGCCCCGGCCACCGCCCCGGCGAGCATCGGCGCGAGCAGCGCCAGCAGCCGCCCGGCCGGCGAGGCCCCGGTCAGTCCGAGCCGCACCCGCAGCCCGTACACCGCCAGGCCGAGGACCTCCCGGGCGACCGCCAGCCGGCCGCCGGCCGCGGTCGTGTCGGCGAACACCTCGGCCAGTTCCTCGCCGCGCTCGCGGCGGTACCGCTCCGGGTAGAGCTGGAGCGCGGCCCGCAGCACCGCCGAGGGCGCCGCGCCGATCGTCGGCGTGCTCATGAGAGGCCTCCCCCCGCCGCGGGCCGCCCCTGCGACCCGGCCTTGCCCGGCAGCATCGACCGGATCCTGCTCAGCCGGCGCTCGGCCTCGGTGGCCACCGCCCGCAGCCGCTCCGCCTCGGCGGCCAGCGCGTCCCGGCCGGCCCCGGTCAGCGCGTAGCTGCGCCGGGCCCGGCCGTCCACCACCTCCTCGGCGGCGACCTCGATCAGGCCCTGGCCCAGCAGCCGGTCGAGCGCCCCGTAGAGCGTGCCGGTGCGCATCCTGACCCGGCCGTCGGAGATCGCGGCGATCTCCTGGATGAGCGCGTAGCCGTGCCGCGGGGCGTCGGCCAGCGCGGTGAGCAGCAGCAGCGTGGGCTCCTGCATGGAGCGTTCAGTCATACGACTACATATATCGTCAACCTACCTATAGGTCCAGCGCCCGGCCGGGCCGCCACAATGGTCGCCATGCCGACCACCGAGCACGACCCGTCCGCCGCCGGGCACCGGCCGCCCACTCCCGGGCACCGGCCGCACGGCGAAGACCCGCTCACCGAAGGCCCGCTCACCGAGGGCCTGCTCGCCGCCTGGACCGCCCTGCTGCACCGCTGCGGGGCCGCCGCCGAGCCCGAACCGTACGGCCGGGAGCTGCTGCGCCGCTGGTCGGAGCCGCAGCGCCGCTACCACACCGTCACCCACCTGCACGCCGTGCTGGAACACGTCGACGAGCTGGCCGGGCACGCCGACGACCCGGAGGCCGTCCGGCTCGCGGCCTGGTTCCACGACGCCGTCCACCGCCCCGACCGCACCGAGAACGAGGAGCGCAGCGCCGCCCTGGCCGTCCGCGCGCTGACCGCCGCCGGACTGCCCGCCGAGCGGGTCGCCGAGGTCGAGCGCCTGGTGCTGCTCACCGTCGGCCACAACCCGGCGCCCGGCGACCGCAACGGCGAGGTGCTCTGCGACGCGGACCTCGCCGTCCTCGGCGGCAGCCCCGAGGCGTACGCGGCGTACGCGGCCGCCGTCCGCGAGGAGTACGGCTTCGTCCCCGCGCCGGACTTCTCGGCTGGCCGGGCCGCCGTCCTGCGTCACCTGCTCGCCCTGCCCGCGCTCTACCGCACTCCCGCCGCCCGCGAGCGCTTCACGGCCGCAGCGCGGACCAACCTGACGGCCGAACTCGGCTCCCTCTGACGGCCGTCAGCCCCGGCGCGCGAGCACCCGGTCCGCGGCGGCCATCCCCGCCATCACGGAGGGGACGCGCCCCAGCACGGCCCACCAGGCGTCCTGGTCGGCCCCCAATAGCTCGACCGCGGCCCACCACAGCCCGAGCCCGCAGCACCCGCCCGCCGCACCCCACACCCAGCGCTTCATACCGCCACGGTACGCACGGGTCTACGCGAGCTTCCCCACGGGTGCCACCACCGCGCCCTGCTTGCCGCACACCCAGTGCGGGTCCGGCCCCAGCTCGGGCTCCACGCCCAGGGCGTGCGGGTCCCCGTCGGCCGCGCAGTCGGCGCACAGCGGCCAGCGCCCGTACGCCTCCAGCAGCGCGTCCTGGACGTCCTGGGCGACCAGCCCGAGCACGTACTCGGTGCCGTCCGGCCACTGCTCCAGCCACCAGCGGCGGTGCGTCACGGCCTGCTCCACCAGCGAGACGACGGCGGCGTCCGCCACGTCCCGCGCGGTGAGGTCGGCCAGGATCAGTGCCCGCGCGTTGTGCAGGGCGGTCTCGATGTCGTCAGCAGCCATCCGTCCATTCTCCGTCGACACGTCCGGAACGCCGAAACGCCCGGAGCGCCCGGAGCGCCCGGAGCGCCGACACGTCCGAACGCCGAAACGCCGTGTGGGCGGCCCCCCGAAGGGAACCGCCCACACGGACGAGGTCCAACCAATCCGATCGAAAGCGATCAGGATCAGAAGTCCATGTCACCGCCCGGCATGCCGCCGCCGGCGGCCGCGGCGGCCTTCTCCGGCTTGTCGGCGATGACGGCCTCGGTGGTGAGGAACAGCGCCGCGATGGAGGCGGCGTTCTGCAGCGCGGAGCGGGTGACCTTGGCCGGGTCGATGATGCCCTCGGCGATCAGGTCGACGTAGGTGTTGGTGGCCGCGTTCAGGCCGTGACCGGCGGGGAGGTTGCGCACCTTCTCCACCACGACGCCACCCTCCAGGCCGGCGTTGGTCGCGATCTGCTTGATCGGGGCCTCCAGCGCGACCTTGACGATGTTGGCACCGGTGGCCTCGTCGCCGTCCAGCTCCAGCTTGTCGAAGGCGACACCGGCCTGCAGCAGAGCGACGCCACCACCGGCGACGATGCCCTCCTCGACGGCGGCCTTGGCGTTGCGGACGGCGTCCTCGATGCGGTGCTTGCGCTCCTTGAGCTCCACCTCGGTGGCCGCGCCGGCCTTGATGACGGCCACGCCGCCGGCCAGCTTGGCGAGGCGCTCCTGGAGCTTCTCGCGGTCGTAGTCCGAGTCGCTGTTCTCGATCTCGGCACGGATCTGGTTGACGCGGCCCGCGACCTGCTCGCTGTCGCCGCCACCGTCGACGATGGTGGTCTCGTCCTTGGTGATGACCACCTTGCGGGCGGTGCCCAGCAGGTCGATGCCGGCGTTCTCCAGCTTGAGGCCGACCTCCTCGGAGATGACGGTGCCACCGGTGAGGATGGCGATGTCGCCGAGCATGGCCTTGCGGCGGTCACCGAAGCCCGGGGCCTTGACGGCGACGGACTTGAAGGTGCCACGGATCTTGTTCACGACCAGGGTCGACAGGGCCTCGCCCTCGACGTCCTCGGCGATGATGACCAGCGGCTTGCCGCTCTGCATGACCTTCTCCAGCAGCGGGAGCAGGTCCTTGACCGAGCCGATCTTGGAGTTGGCGATGAGGATGTACGGGTCCTCGAACGTCGCCTCCATGCGCTCCAGGTCGGTGGCGAAGTAGGCGGAGATGTAGCCCTTGTCGAAGCGCATGCCCTCGGTGAGCTCGAGCTCCAGACCGAAGGTGTTGCTCTCCTCGACGGTGATGACGCCTTCCTTGCCGACCTTGTCCATGGCCTCGGCGATGAGCTCGCCGATCTGGGTGTCGGCGGCCGAGATGGAGGCGGTGGAGGCGATCTGCTCCTTGGTCTCCACGTCCTTGGCCTGGGCCAGCAGCTGGTCCGAGACGGCGGCGACGGCCTTCTCGATGCCGCGCTTCAGGGCCATCGGGTTGGCGCCGGCGGCGACGTTGCGCAGACCCTCGCGAACCAGGGCCTGGGCGAGCACGGTGGCGGTGGTGGTGCCGTCACCCGCGACGTCGTCCGTCTTCTTGGCGACCTCCTTGACGAGCTCCGCACCGATCTTCTCGTACGGGTCCTCGAGCTCGATCTCCTTGGCGATGGAGACACCGTCGTTGGTGATCGTGGGGGCGCCCCACTTCTTCTCCAGCACGACGTTGCGGCCCTTGGGGCCGAGCGTGACCTTCACCGCGTCGGCGAGCTGGTTCATGCCACGCTCAAGGCCGCGGCGAGCTTCCTCATCAAAGGCGATGATCTTGGCCATCAGAAGTGGTCCTCCGGGACACGGTCGACTGCTCGGACCAAGGGGTGCCCGCGACGGACGGCCCTGGTGCGCGGAGGTCCATTCCCTCCGCTCCCGGGGGCCTCACCGACCCGGTCCGCTGTCACTCTCACACTGTGAGTGCTAACGCCAATGATTAGCACTCCGGGTGGGCGAGTGCAAGCCCAATCGACAATCCGCGAGCCGCCGCCGGGGCCGCCCGGGAACGCCGACGGGCCCGTGCGACACGAGTCGCACGGGCCCGTCGAGAAGCGAGAGGTCACCAGCCGCAGGGCCGCGCCGAGCTCCTGGGGTCGGAAGGGGTCAGACCGCGGCGCGGACCATGTCCGCCTGCGGGCCCTTCTGTCCCTGAGAGATCTCGAACTCGACCCGCTGGCCCTCCTCGAGGGTGCGGTAGCCGTCCATCTGGATCGCGCTGTAGTGGACGAAGACGTCCGCACCACCGTCGACCGCGATGAAGCCGTAGCCCTTCTCCGCGTTGAACCACTTGACGGTGCCCTGAGCCATTCCGAACTCCCCTAGTGCTGTGCTGGCCCTTCACGCGCCCGCAGGTCGCGGGCCCGGGTTGGTTGAAGGCCGGCCCGGGGAACCCCCCCTGGGCGCAGCCGTGCACGCCGCAACCCTCCGTGCAGGACGCCAGGCGGCTTCCGGCGAGCGGGTGATTGCGTCGACCGCCGCTGAATGTATCCGGATCGACGCCCTCTGCAACAGGGCCAGCCACCGGTAATTCCGCCTCGATGTCAAGGGACAGGACGGGCCGAATCGGAATAATCTCGGCATTTCACGCCGGACATAGCGGACGAATTACTCAAATGTCCGCGGGAATTCTGACATCCGCCTGACATGTTTCACGGGCCGGTCCCGCCGGCCGGACGCCCCCGGGCCGAGCACTGCGGGGGCCGAAAGGGAAACCCTGTTCCCAACCGAGCCACACTCTACTCCGACTCGACCGGGAAATATTCCGGCCGGAATGCCAGCGGTCGCCCGCGCATACGGGAAACGGAATTCCGTACGCGCGGGCGACCGCGGGTTGGTCGCGAAGGTTCAGCAGCCGCCGGCCACCGCCGGGATGATCGAGATGCCGGCGCCGTCCTTGATCTCCGTCGCCAGGCCCTCGGCGAAACGCACGTCGTCGTCGTTCACGTAGACGTTCACGAAGCGGCGCAGCTTGCCGGTGTCGTCCAGGATGCGGGCCGAGATGCCCGGGTGGTTCTTCTCCAGGTCGGCGACGACCTCGGCCAGGGTGACCCCCTCGGCGGTCACCACGGCGGCACCGTCGGTGTAGGTGCGGAGGATGGTGGGAATGCGGACGTTGGCGCTCATGACTCTCCTAGCGGGGGCGGGGCCGATCGAGTGATTCAGGCGGACGCGAGGCCGGCGGCGCGGAACGAGTCCAGCGTCGGGCGGATGACGGCGGTCATCCCGGAGTCGGAGACGGCGTCCAGGGTCTTCAGGCCGTCGCCGGTGTTGATCGCGACGGTCTCCTTGGCCGGATCCAGCTGCCCGGTCTCGACCAGCTTCTTCAGCACGCCGACGGTCACCCCGCCCGCGGTCTCGGCGAAGATGCCCTCGGTCCGTGCCAGCAGCCGGATCGCCGCCACGACCTCGGCGTCCGTGACGTCCTCCACCGCGCCACCGGTGCGGCGGGCGATGTCCAGCACGTACGGGCCGTCGGCCGGGTTGCCGATCGCCAGCGACTTGGCGATGGTGTCCGGCTTGACCGGCTTGATCACGTCCCGGCCGGCCTTGAACGCGGCCGACACCGGCGAGCAGCCCTCGGCCTGGGCGCCGAAGATCCGGTACGGCCGGTCCTCGACCAGGCCGAGCCTGATCAGCTCCTGGAGGCCCTTGTCGATCTTCGTCAGCTGCGAGCCCGAGGCGATCGGGATCACGATCTGCTCCGGCAGCCGCCAGCCGAGCTGCTCGCAGATCTCGTACGCCAGCGTCTTGGAACCCTCGCCGTAGTACGGCCGCAGGTTCACGTTGACGAAGCCCCAGCCCTCGCCGGCCGAATCGCCGATCAGCTCCGAGCAGAAGCGGTTCACGTCGTCGTAGTTGCCCTCGATGCCGACCAGCTCGCCGCCGTACACCCCGGCCATGACGACCTTGCCCTGCTCCAGGTCGTGCGGGATGAACACGCAGGACCGGAACCCGGCCCGGGCCGCCGCCGCCCCCACCGCGCCGGCCAGGTTGCCGGTGGAGGAGCAGGACAGCGTGGTGTACCCGAACGCCCGGGCCGCCTCGATCGCGCAGGCGACCACCCGGTCCTTGAACGAGTGCGTCGGGTTCCCGGAGTCGTCCTTGACGTGCAGCTGGGCGGTGAAACCGAGCTCCCGGCCCAGGTTGTCCGCCTTCACCAGCGGGGTCCACCCCGGGTTCAGATTGGGCTTCGACGCCACGTCGGCCGGAACCGGCAGCAGCGGCGCGTACCGCCAGATGGACGCCGGACCGGCCTCGATCCGCTTGCGCAGCTCCTCGGCGCCCTCGCTGCCGAACTCGTAGGCGATCTCCAGCGGGCCGAAGCACTCCAGGCAGGCGAAGCTGGGGCCGAGCGGGAAGCGGGTGCCGCACTCGCGACAGGACAGCGCGGCGGCGGGGCCGAGGTCGACGGGTGGGGGTCCCCCCGGCCGAAGGCTGGGGGAGGGTGCGGCGGTGTCGATAGCCATGATGGCGAGGCCTCTCTCCTCATCTTCCCCGTGGCACGGTCGCGCCACAGGCCGGAATTGGCACCTGTCCCGCCGGGGCCTGTCGACAGACAGCCGCGCGGGAAGGTTGCCGGGACGTCAACGGGCCGTTCCCTCAGTCCCTCTGGATGAGCTTGTGAAATTGTGGTGGTGCTCAACGGCGACCCCGGCGTGCAAAGGTCCGACCGCTGTACGAAGACTGTATCCGAAGGCGTCAATCCTGAACGGGTGCGTCCGCCACGCGAGATGACCCGTCCCACCGACCCCGCCGAGGAGACCTCCGTGCCCGCCGAACCGATTCCCGAGCTCCTCCCGCAGGCGGCGTCCTGGCTGCGCCGCCGCTCCTGGAGCGCGGCCGACCGGCCGGTCCGCACCCTCCTCGCCGCCAAGGAACGCACCGGCCGCACCGTCAGCGTGGTCCTCCCCGCCCTGGACGAGGAGGCCACCGTCGGCGACATCGTCCGCACCATCCGCCGCGAGCTGATGGAACGCCTCCCGCTCGTCGACGAACTCGTCGTCGTCGACTCGGGCTCCACCGACGCCACCGCCGCCGTCGCCGCCGAGGCCGGCGCCCGGGTCGAGCACCGCGACGCCGTCCTGCCCCGGCTGCCCGCCGTCCCCGGCAAGGGCGAGGTGCTCTGGCGCTCGCTGCTGGTCACCCGCGGCGACATCGTCTGCTTCGTCGACGCCGACCTGCGCGAATTCGACCCGGCCCTCGTCTCCGGCATCCTCGGCCCGCTGCTGACCGACGAGTCCATCCAGCTGGTCAAGGCCATGTACGACCGCCCGCTGGAATCCGAGGGCGCCGTCCTGCCCGCCGGCGGCGGCCGGGTCACCGAACTCGTCGCCCGGCCCCTGCTCAACCTCCACTGGCCGGAACTCGCCGGTTTCGTCCAGCCCCTCGGCGGCGAGTACGCGGCCCGCCGATCACTGCTCGAACGGCTGCCCTTCCCCACCGGCTACGGCGTCGAACTCGGCCTGCTGGTCGACGCCCTGGAACTGGCCGGCCTGGACGCCCTGGCCCAGGTGGACGTCGGCGTCCGGCACCACCGCCACCAGGACGGCCAGGCCCTCGGCCGGATGGCCGCCACCATCTACCGGACCGCCCTGGAACGCCTCGACCGCACCCATCGCCTCAAGGCCTCCGCCGACCTCGTCCATCCCCAGCTCACCCAGTTCACCCGCGACCCGGAAACCCGCGCCTTCACCGCCCACACCCACCCGGTGACCGCCCTGGAACGCCCCCCGATGCACACCGTCCCCGAATACGCGACCCGTCATTGAGGGGTTTGCCGCCCCGAACCCCCGGCAACATCCCAACCATGGGCGATCTCACGACCAACCGTTCGAGCGCGACCGGCACCGCCCCCGTCCTGGTTGCCTCCAACCGGGGACCGGTGTCCTTCAGCACCGCCGACGACGGCACGCTGACCCTGCGCCGCGGCGGCGGCGGACTGGTCTCCGGCCTCTCCGCCATCGCGGACCCGAACGCCGTCTGGGTCTGCGCCGCCCTCAACGACGCCGACCGCAGAGCCGCCGCCGAGGCGCCGCGGGGCCGCCTCGACCTGGCCGGCCACGAGGTCGGCGGCCAGGCCGTACGGATGCTGGACATCGACCCGCAGACCTTCGCCCGCGCCTACAACGGCGTCGCCAACTCCACGCTGTGGTTCGTCCACCACCTGCTCTACGCGACCCCCACGGCACCCGCCTTCGACGCCGGCTTCCGCACCGAGTGGGCCGCCTACCGGGCGTACAACGAGGCCTTCGCCGAGGCCCTGGCCGCCGAGGCCGCCCCGAACGCCGCGGTCCTCGTCCAGGACTACCACCTCTCCCTGGTCCCGGCCCTGCTCCGGGCGGCCCGCCCCGACCTGCGGATCGGCCACTTCTCGCACACCCCCTGGGCCCCGCCCGAGTACTACCGGATGCTGCCCGACGACGTCGCCCGGGCCGTCCTCACCGGCATCCTGGGCGCCGACCGGGCCGGCTTCCTGACCGAACGCTGGGCCCGCGCCTTCGCCGCCTGCTGCGAGGACCTCCTGGACGCGACCGTCGACCACGACGCGCTCACCGTCACCCTCGACGGCCGCACCACGGGCCTCGGCGTCCACGCCCTCGGCGCCGACGCCGACTTCCTGCGCGAACGCGCCCACCGCCCCGACGTCGACGAACGCCTCGCCGCCCTCCGCCGGACCGTCGGCGACCGCCGCACCGTCGTCCGGGTCGACCGCACCGAGCTGAGCAAGAACATCGTCCGCGGCCTCCAGGCCTACCGGCACCTGCTCCGCACCCGCCCCGAGTGGCACGACCGGGTGGTGCACATCGCCTTCGCCTACCCGTCCCGCACCGACCTGGCCGAGTACCGCGATTACACGGCCACCGTCCAGCGCCTCGCCGACGAGATCAACACCGAATTCGCCACCCCCGCCTGGCAGCCGCTGCTCCTCCACGTCGACGACGACTTCCCGCGCTCGCTCGCCGCCTACCGCCTGGCCGACGTCGCCCTGGTCAACCCCATCCGCGACGGCATGAACCTGGTCGCCAAGGAGGTCCCGGTGGTCTCCGACAACGGCTGCGCCCTCGTCCTCTCCCGCGAGGCCGGAGCCCACGCCGAACTCAAGGACGACGCCCTCACCATCAACCCCTACGACGTCATCGCCACCGCCGACGCCCTCCACGCCGCTCTCACCATGGACCCGAAGGAGCGCGCCGACCGCACCGGGCGCCTGGCCGCGGCGGCCACCGCGCTCCCCCCGCAGCAGTGGTTCCTGGACCAGCTCAACGCCCTGTGAGCGCCTCCCCGAGAGCCCCCAGCAGCTCCACCACCCCCTCCGGCCCGGCGACCACCAGATCCGCCCGGTCGGCCAGCTCCCGCACCGGCTCGTCCCCCACCGCACCGGCGCACACCAGCACCCCGGCCAGGCCCTCGCCCCGCAGCTTCTCCACCGCGGCGAAGGCCGCCACGTCCCCCAGGTCGTCCCCCGCGTAGAGCACCGCACGGGCCCCCCGCTCCCGCAGGAACCCGGTCAGCGCCGCCCCCTTGTCCACCCCCGGCGGCCGCAGCTCCAGCACCAGCCGCCCGGGCTCCACCACCAGCCCGTGCTCGGCCGCCAGGTCCCCCACCGGCGCCCGCAGCAGCCGCAGCGCCTCCTCCGGCGCCGCCGTCCGCCGGGTGTGCACGGCCACCGACCGCCCCTTGTCCTCCACCCACGTCCCCTCGGGCGCCCCGACCCGCTCCAGCACCCCCGGCAGCACGTCCCGCACCCGCGCCACCCCCGGATGCGCCTCCGGCGCCGAGAGCTTCCCGTCCTCCCACCGCTCGGCCCCGTAGTGCCCCAGCACCACCACCCCCGGCAGCCCCGCGAACCCCCCGTACTCCACCGCCACCGCGGCCGGCCGGCCCGTCACCACCACCACGGCCCCCACCACCGAGCCCAAGCGCCGCAGCGCCCCCACCACCCCGGGGTGCGCCCGCGCCCGCCCCGGATCCGCCACGATCGGCGCCAGGGTGCCGTCGAAGTCCAACCCGATCACGGCGTCCCCGGGCGCCGCCAGGACGGCCCGCAGCCCGTCCCGCCCAGCCTCGGTCCCCGGCACGAACATCTCTTCAAAGCCCATACCGAAGCCCCTACCCCGGACCGCCGCCTCCGCACCCACCCGCGCGGCGCCCGCTACTTTCCCCAGCACCCAGCCGCCCTCCCGGGAGCCGCCCCGTCACCGGGCCCCCCGCCGGGCCTCCCGGACCCGCCGCAACCGGTTCACCAGCACCGGCGCGTGCGCCAACGCCGCCTCCCGGTCCAGCAGGGCGTTCAGCACCTGGTAGTACCGCGTCGAGGAGAGCCCCAGCTCCTCCCGGATCGCCCGCTCCTTGGCCCCCGCCGTACGCCACTGCCGCCCTTCCAGCGCCAGCACCGCCCGCTCCCGCTCACTCAGCCCGCCCGGTTCGCCCACCGGAACCACCTCCGTCCACCGCTACGGAGTGTCATTCTCGCGCGCAACCCCGACACACCCTGCTCGCCCCACCGCTCCCCGCGCCCGGCTAGCGTCACCCCCATGACCACGCCCAGCTTCGCCCTGCACGTTCCCGCCGCCGACCTCGACCCCGACCCGCTGGACCCGTCCCAGGTCGTCTCCGGTTCCCCCGAGGTCACCGGCAAGGTGCTGTCCGAGTCCGCCGACGGCCGCCACCTGCGCGGTCTCTGGCAGATCACCCCCGGTGTGGTCACCGACGTGGAGGCGGACGAGATGTTCGTGGTGCTCAGCGGCCGGGCCACCATCGAGATCGAGGACGGCCCGACCTTGGAGGTCGGCCCCGGCGACTGCGCGGTCCTGCGCGAGGGCGACCGCACCACCTGGACGGTCCACGAGACCCTCCGCAAGGCCTACGCCATCACGCTTCCCTGAACCGGCGCCCCCACCGGGGCCGGGGCGGATCCCCACGCCCGGCCCCGGCCCCCGGTCCTACTTGCGGACCTTGGCCGCCTCCTTCACCGCCGCGTCCTGCAGTCCCCCGAGCACCTGCTTGGGATCCCCGGTGACGGCCTGCCCGATCCCCGCCTTGATCCCGTTGCTGACCTCGCCCCAGGCCGGGTCGCCGAACGGGTAGAAGCTCGCGTTGGTCAGCCCGACCGCGAACTGCTTGAGGTCCTCGTGCTTGGGGTCCGACGACATCTGGGCGAAGGCGTCCTGGGTGACCGGCAGGAGGTTGTACTGCTCGTCGAACTTCAGCTGGTTGTCCTTGCCGTAGACGAAGGACAGGAACCTCTTGATCTCGTTCTTGTGCCCGTTCGCCTTGAACGCCATCATCCAGTCGGCGACCCCGAGGCTCCCGGTCCGCCCGATGCCGTCCTTCTTGGGGATCGGCGCCGTCCCGAAGTCGATCTTCCCGGCGGTCGCCATCCGCAGCAGCGTCGGGTGCCCGTTCAGCATCGCGACCTTCCCGGCGGCGAAGTCCTGGAACACCGGGGTGCGGTTCATCCTGCCCGGGTCCGGGTAGGTCAGCCCGGTGCTCACCAGGTTGCTCTTCAGCCAGCCGAAGGTCGCCTGGTTCTGGGCGCTGTCGATGGTGTAGTTGCCGACGTCGTCGGAGATGCTGCCACCGCCGCTCAGCGTCCACAGCATCGATTCGGCCGGCGCCTCCTCCGGCCCCAGCGGCAGCCCGTACGGGGTCACCCCCGGCACCTTGGCCTTGATCTTCTCCGCGTCCTGCCGCAGTTCGTTCCAGGTGGCGGGCGGCTGGGTGATCCCGGCCTGCCGGAACATCGCCTTGTTGTAGAAGAGCACCCGCGACGAGGAGACGAACGGGATCCCGTACTGCGTCCCGAGCACCTGCCCGGCGTGGGCGAAGGTGTCCAGGAACCTGGCCTGGGTGTCCACCGAGAGCACGTCGGAGGCCGGGTAGAGCCGGTCCGCCGCGACCTGGTCCGCGAAGCCGCCGGTCTGGAGCAGGTCCGGCGACTTGCCGGCCGCGATCATGTCCTCGACCTTCTTGCCAATCTCGGTCCAGCTGTCCACCTCGACGCTGACCTTGATCCCGGGGTTCGCGGCCTCGAAGTCCCTGGCGACGGTGTCCCAGTAGTGCTGGGAGCTCGTCTCGGGGCTCTCCCCGTAGTCGGCGGCGACCAGCCTGAGGGTGACCGGTCCGTCGTCCTGCCCGCCGCAGGCACTGACCGCGGTGAGGGCCAGTGCCCCGGCCAGCGCACCGCCGAGCACACGGGTGGGAACGTGGGCGCGCCTGTTCAACGCGGGTACCGCCTTCGGGGGGGATGAACGTGGATGTACGTCGACCGGATCGGGGGAAATCCGGCGGGGGGAGGCGCAACACTGCCAAACCCGCCGACCACCGGTCCACACCACCGGCCGAGGCCGCCCCGGTAGTTATCGAAGTGCGCGGAGTCATTGCACAATGCGCAACAAAACCCCCGCCCCCACCCCGCACATCCCGTTCGGCACCCGGCCCCGCCCCCGGGCGCAAAGCCCCGCACACCCCCGCAGCTGCGACAAAGCTCACCCAGTATGGACCAGACCAATCCGACAACTGGACTAGACCTCTTCTACCCGCCCAAGGGAAACTGTCCTCCGTGAAGCACGTCATCGCACTCGATGTAGGCGGCACCGGCATGAAAGCCGCGCTGCTCGCCCAGGACGGCTCCGTGCTGTTCGAAGCACGCCGACCGACCGGGCGGGAGCACGGCACGGACGCCGTCGTCGCCGCCATCCTCGACTTCGCCGCCGACCTGGCGGACGAGGGCCGCAGCCGCTTCGGCGTCGCCCCGCTCGCGGCCGGCGTCGCCGTCCCGGGCACGATCGACGAGAAGAACGGCATCGCGGTCTTCTCCGCCAACCTCGGCTGGCGCGACCTCCCGCTGCGCAAGCTCCTCGGCGAGCGCCTGGCCGGACCGGACGGCGGCCCGATGCCGGTGGCCCTCGGCCACGACGTGCGCTCCGGCGGCCTGGCCGAGGGCCGGCTCGGAGCCGGCCGCGGCGTCGACCGCTTCCTGTTCATCGCCCTCGGCACCGGCATCGCCGGCGCGATCGGCATCGGCGACCGGATCGAGGCGGGCGCGCACGGCTACGGCGGCGAGATCGGCCACGTCGTGGTCCGCCCGGGCGGACCGCCGTGCGGCTGCGGCGCCCGCGGCTGCCTGGAGACACTGGCCTCCGCCTCCGCCGTCTCCCGCGCCTGGGCCGAGGCCAGTGGCGACCCCGACGCCGACGCGGCATCCTGCGCCGCCGCGGTGGACGCCGGGGACGACCGCGCCCTCGCGGTCTGGCAGCAGGCCGTCGACGCCCTCGCGGACGGCATCGTGCTGGCCCAGAGCCTGCTCGACCCGTCCACGGTGATCGTCGGCGGCGGGCTGGCCGAGGCCGGCGACACGCTCTTCACTCCGCTGCGCGCGGCCGTCACCGAGCGACTGACCTTCCAGATGCCCCCGAAGGTCGTACCCGCCATGCTCAAAGACACCGCCGCGTCCCTGGGCGCGGGCCTGCTCGCCTGGGATCTGCTCACCATGGAGGTGACCGCGTGACCACCGCGGACCGTGACCGTACTGCCCTGGCCGGCGCCCGCCTGGTCCTGCCCGGCGGCGTCGTCGAGGGCGACCGCCTCGCCGTCGAGGGCGAGCGCATCGCCGGCCTCGGCGGCGACACCGCGCCCGGCGACCTCGACCTGACCGGGTACACCGTCGTCCCCGGCTTCGTCGACCTGCACGTCCACGGCGGCGGCGGCGCCTCCTACGCCTCCGGCATCGCCGAGGAGGCGCTGCTGGCCGCCCGGACCCACCTGGAACACGGCACCACCACCACGATCGCCTCCACCGTCACCGGCGAGATCGACGAGGTCGCCCGCCAGGCGCA
>NZ_JBHVRT010000020.1:0-24272 GCF_042885555.1 Kitasatospora sp. NPDC058048
CCACGGCGTCGTCCACCACGCCGGCCAGGTGGAACACCCCGGTCAGCGGGCGGGTGAGCCCGGCCAGCACCGCGGCGAGCGCGTCCCGGTCGGCGTCGTCGGTGCCGCGCGGCGGACACGCGCTAGGGTCCCGGCATGGGTGTGCCGGTGATCGGGGATGCGGAGCGTCGGACCAGGCTGGGGCGGCGGCAGTTGCTGGTGCCGTCGCTGCGGGCGGCGCGGGTGGAGGACGTGGCCGACGCGGTGGTCGGGCTGCACGCGACGGACGCGGCCACGGTGTACCTGTCGGCCTGCGCGCGGCTGGCGGAGCCGTCGGCGGCGGAGGTGGACCGGGCGCTGTACCAGGACGTCTCGCTGGTGAAGCTGCTGTCGATGCGGCGGACGATCTTCGCGGTGACGGAGGGCCTCGCCCCGTACGTGAGTTCGGCAGCGGCGCGGGCGATCGCCGCGAAGGAGCGGGCGACGCTGCTGAAGCACCTGCGGGACTTCGCCGAGGGCTGGGACGAGGCCCGGCTGGCGGAGACGGAGCGCGAGGTGCTGGCCGCGCTGGCCGTCCGCGGCGAGGCGACGACCAGGGAACTCTCCGAGGACGTACCGCAGTTGCGCGAGACGATGCTGATGTCGGCGGGCAAGGCGTACGAGGCGAAGCAGAGCGTGGGCAGCCGCCTGCTGCGGCTGCTGGCCTCCGACGGGCACGTGCGCCGCTCCCGTCCGCGCGGTTCGTGGCTGAGCAGCAGCTACCCGTGGGCGCCGGTGCCGCAGTGGCCGGAGGTGCCGGTGCGGGAGGCGAAGGCCGAGGTGGTGCGGCGCTGGCTGGCGGCGTACGGACCGGCGACGGTCGAGGACGTGAAGTGGTGGACGGGCTGGACGCTGGGGGACGTCCGCCGGGCGCTGGCCGATCTCGGGGCGCTGGACGTGGCGTTGGCCGGCGGGGCGCCGGCGCTGGTGCTGCCGGGGGACGAGGCGCCGGTGGCGGAGCCGGAGCCGTGGGCGGCGCTGCTGCCCGCGCTGGACCCGGCGGTGATGGGCTGGCGCGGGCGGGACTGGTACCTGCGGCCGGAGGACGTGCCGGCGCTGTTCGACCGGGCGGGCAACGCCGGGCCGACGGTGTGGTGGTGCGGCGAGGTGGTGGGCGGCTGGGCGCAGCGCCCCGACGGCGCGGTGGTGTGGCGGCTGTTCCGGGACGTCGGGGCGGCGGCGGAGCGGGCGGTCGCGGAGCGGGCCGAGCGGCTGGCGGACTGGTTGGGGGAGGTGCGGGTGACGCCGCGGTTCCGCACCCCGCTGGAGCGCGAACTGGTGGCCCGGGGCGCGTCCTGAAGCTTGTTTCCGGGAGGCCGGGGACGGGCTTCAGGCCGGGGACGGGCTTCAGGGCGTGGGCGGGGCCGCCGGGCGGCTGGCGGGGCCGCCGGTGGCGCTGGGCGGGGCGGTGGGGCGGGTCGGCTGGACCTGGCTGGGCCTGGGGGTGGGGCTGGGCTGTTCCGGCTCCGTCGTGGGCCTGGGCGCCTGCGGGCTGGGGGTGACCGGGCCGGGAGCGGGTCGGCCGGTGGCGGTGGGGGTGCCGGGTTCGTGGCCGGGCGGTGTGCCGGGGGCCGGGTCGGCGTGGGCGGGTTCGCCGCCGGCGGCGGGGGCGGTGGTCGGGGTGGTGGCGCTGGGGGTGGTGCCGGCGGGGGCGGTGGGCCAGGGGGTGGCGGCGGGGGTGCCGTGTCCGGTCCTGAGGTCGAAGTCCTGGGTGGGGGCGCCGTCGAGGGCGGCGGCCATGTAGGCGGTCCAGATCCGGGTGGGGAAGGTGCCGCCGTTGATCCGGGTGAGTCCGGCGGTGCCGGCCAGTGGCTCCTTGGCGTGGGTCTTCGGGTTCTCCCGGAACAGGCCGACGGTGGTGGCGAGTTCGGGGGTGTAGCCGGCGAACCAGGCGGAGAGGTTGGAGTCGGTGGTGCCGGTCTTGCCGGCGGCGGGGCGGTTCAGGTCGAGGGCGGCGGCGCCGGTGCCGCGCGGGCTGACGACGTCGCGCAGCACGTCGGTGACGGAGTCGGCGGTCTCCCGGTCGAGGGCCTCGGTGGGGTCGTGTTCGGGCATCTTGGGGACGTCGATGGCGCCGCCGGGGTTGACGCGTTCGAGTTTGACGACGGACCAGGGGGTGCGGGCCTGGCCGTGGTCGGCGAGGGTGGCGTAGACGCCGGCCAGGTCGAGGGCACTGGGGGTGGCGGTGCCGAGCGTCATCGAGGTGTTGGCCGGGTCCATGCCGCGGACGCTGTCGGGGATGCCGAGTTTGACGGCGGTCTCCCGGACGCGGGCGAGTCCGGCGTCGACTCCCTCCTGCGCGTACACGGAGTTGACGGACTTCACCATGGCGTAGCGCAGGGTGATGCTGCCGTAGTCGACGTCGTCCTCGTTGGGCGGCGCGTAGGGGGTGGGGCCGCCGGTGACGGGGCGTTCGCTGCTGCCGTCGTAGCGGGATTCGGTGGTGATCGGGACGCCGTCGAGGGTGTGCTGGGCGAGCAGGCCGGCGGCGAGGTCGATCGGTTTGAAGGTGGAGCCGATCTGGTTGTCCTGGCGCAGCGCGTCGTTGTAGGGCTGCTTGGCGTAGTCGGGGCCGCCGTAGACGGCGACGACCCGGCCGGTGGCGGGTTCGACGGAGGCGCCGGCGACCCGGACGTCGGTGTCGGTGGCGGGGCGGGTCCGGGGGTCGAGTTCGCCGGTGAGCCGGTCCTGGACGGCCTTGACGAAGGCGTCCTGCCGGGGCTTGTCGAAGGTGGTGGTGATGCGCCAGCCGCCGGCCTTGAGGGTGGCGGCGTCGAGGGTGCCGGAGGAGACGAGGTAGTCGTCGGCGACGCCGACCAGGTAGCCGGCCTGGCCGGCGAGGCCGGTGGCGGGCTGGGGGTCGATCGGGTCGGGGAAGGTGGTGGCGGCGCGGTCGGCGGGGGTGAGGAAGCCGAGCTGGACCATGCCGTCGAGGGTGTAGTTCCAGCGGGCGACGGCCTTCTCGCGGTTGGCGGGGGTGGCGGTCTTGACGTCGTAGAGGCTGGGGGCCTGGAGCAGGGAGGCGAGGTAGGCGCCCTGGGCGGGGGTGAGTCCGGAGACGTCGACGCCGTAGTAGGCGTGGGCGGCGCTCTGGATGCCGTAGGCGCCGCGGCCGAAGTAGCTGCTGTTGAGGTAGCCGGCGAGGATCTCGCGCTTGTCGCGCTGCTGGTCGACCTTGAGGGCGATGAGCAGTTCGCGGCCCTTGCGCTCGATGGTGCGGTCCTGGGTGAGGTAGTAGTTCTTGACGTACTGCTGGGTGATGGTGGAGCCGCCCTGCATGCCCTTGCCGAGCAGGGTGTTCCAGCCGGCCCGGAGCATGCCCTTCAGGTCGATCCCGCGGTTCTGGTAGAAGGTGCGGTCCTCGGCGGAGACGACGGCCTGCTGGGTCGGCAGCGGGATCTGGTCGATGGTGACGTCGGTGCGGTTGACGGCGCCGGTGCGGGCGATCTCGGTGCTGCCGTCGGCGTAGAGGTAGATGTTGTTCTGGGCGACGGCGTGGGCGTTGGGGTCGGGCACCGGGACGATGACGTAGAGCACGGCGAAGCCGCCGGCGGCGAGCAGGAGCAGCAGGGTGAGGGTGCCGAAGGTGACCCGCCAGGTGGGCAGGAGCCGGCGCCAGAGCGGGAGGGCGCGGCGGGCCTCGCGGCGGGCGGCCCGTTTGGCCTGGCGGCGGGTGCTCAAGGTCATGCCGAGATTATCTGCTATTTGACGTCGGATCAGGCGGGGAAAACCGGGTGCGGGTGGTGCGGGCCGGAGGTACGGTGAAAGGTGCAAACCACATAGCGCACCCACTTCCGCAGCTCCGCCCGCCAGGCCCGGCACCCCCGGGTACGGCCGGTCGGGGCCACTGGGGCGTGCGCGGACGTCGAGGGGTATCTCCCTCTGCCCGTATTTGTCGACAAGGAGACAATATGCTCTACGCCGCCGTTGCCCGCGGCGCCTTCCGCCGCTACTCCACCTACCGGGCCGCCACCGTGGCCGGCACCTTCACCAACACCGTCTTCGGCATCATCCTGGCCTCCACCTTCCTCGCCCTCTGGCAGGCCCGCCCCGGCCTCGGCGGCTACGACCAGAGCCAGGCCGTCACCTACATCTGGGTCAGCCAGAGCCTGCTGGTCACCGTCGCGGTCTGGGGCGGCGGCTTCCAGGACGACCTCCAGGACCGCTTCCGCAGCGGCGACATCGCCGTCGACCTCTACCGCCCGGTCGACTTCCAGGCCTGGTGGCTGGCCTCCGACCTCGGCCGGGCCGGCTTCCAGGCGCTGGTGCGCGGCACCGTGCCGATACTGATCGGCGCGCTGGTGTTCCGCATCCGACTGCCCGAACACCCACTGACCTGGGCGTTCTTCCTGCTCTCGGCACTGCTGGCGGTCGTGGTCAGCTTCGGGCTGCGCTTCCTGGTCTCGATCACCGGCTTCTGGCTGCACGACTCGGAGGGGGTGCGCTCGGTGATGCTGGTGGTCTCGATGTTCTTCTCCGGGATGCTGCTGCCGGTCGCGCTGTTCCCCGGCCTGCTCGGCGACCTCGGCCGGGCGCTGCCCTGGTCGGCGCTGGTGAACGTCCCCACCGACGTCTTCCTGGAACGGACCGCCGGCACCGCCCTGTTCGGGGCGCTCGGCTTCCAGCTCGGCTGGGCGGTGGTGCTGCTCGCCGCCGGGCGGGGCGCCCAGTGGCTGGCCACCCGCAAGGTGGTGGTGCAGGGTGGCTGAGCAGCTCGTCGGGCTCCGCCGGGAGCCCCTCACCGCCCGCACCGCCTGGGCGCTGCGCTCCTGGTGGCTCTGCGCCCGGATGTGGATGCGCTCGATGATGGCCTACCGGGCCTCCTTCGAGCTCAACCTGGCGGCGAGCCTGGTCACCCACTCCCTCGACTTCGCGGTGCTGGTGATCATGTTCCTGCACACCGACCGGCTCGGCGGCTGGAGCCTGCCGGAGATCGCCTTCCTGTACGCCACCGCCACCTTCTCGCTCGGCGTCGCCAACCTGCTGGTCGGCTCGGCCGAGGGGCTCGGCGCGCGGATCCGCAGCGGCTCGCTGGACACCATGCTGATCCGGCCCGCGCCCGCGCTGTCCCAGCTGTGCGCCGAACGCTTCACGCTGCGCCGGCTCGGCCGCCCGCTCCAGGCCGTCGCGGTGCTGGTCTGGTCGCTGGCCGCCCTGGACGTCCACTGGACCTGGGACCGGGTGCTGCTGGTGCCCGTCCTGCTGCTCTGCGGCACCGTCATCTTCGGCGCGATCTACATCGGCGGCGCCACCGTCCAGTTCTGGTGGGGCGAGTCCAAGGAGATCCAGAACTCCTTCACCTACGGCGGCGCGACGCTGCTGCACTACCCGCCGACGGTCTTCGCCAAGGAGCTGGTCGCCGGGGCGGTCTTCGGCGTTCCGCTGGCCTTCGTCAACTGGCTTCCCGCGCTGCGCATCCTCGACCGCCCCGACCCGCTCGGCCTGCCCACCGCCTTCCAGTTCGCCTCGCCGGTCGTCGCCGCGCTCTGCGTCCTCGCCGCCGGGCTCGCCTGGCGGGCCGGGCTGCGCGCCTACCGCGGCACCGGCAGCTGAACCCCTCCCACCGAACCCCTCCCACCGAACCCCTCCCACCGGAACCCTCCCACCGAACCCCTCCCATCCCGAAGGAGCTCCCATGGCACTGATCGAACTCCAGGACGTCCACCGCACCTTCACCGTACGCACCCGCACGGGCCGGTTCAGCCGGGCCAAACGCGAGGTCCGGGCGGTGGACGGGCTCGGCTTCACCGTCGAGGCCGGCGAGTGCGTCGGCTACATCGGGCCCAACGGCGCCGGCAAGTCCACCACCATCAAGATGCTCACCGGCATCCTCGTCCCCAGCTCCGGACGGCTGCGGGTGGCCGGCGTCGACCCGGCGCGCGAACGCGTCGCACTGGCCCGCCGGATCGGCGTCGTCTTCGGCCAGCGCACCACCCTCTGGTGGGACCTGCCCCTGCGCGACTCCTTCGAACTCGCCCGCCGGATCTACCGCATCCCCGACGCCCGGTACCGCGAGAACCTCGGCCGCTGCGTCGAACTGCTCGACCTCGGCGGACTGCTGGACACCCCGGTGCGCCAGCTCTCGCTCGGCCAGCGGATGCGCGGCGACCTCGCCGCGGCACTGCTGCACGACCCCCAGGTGCTCTACCTGGACGAGCCGACCATCGGCCTGGACGTGGTCAGCAAGGGCCGGGTGCGGGAGTTCCTGCGCGAGGTCAACCGGGACCGGGGCACCACCGTGCTGCTCACCACCCACGACCTGACCGACATCGAGCAGCTCTGCGGCCGGGTGATGGTGATCGACCACGGCCGGGTGGTCTACGACGGCGGACTGGAGGGCCTGCACGCCACCGGCCGCAGCGAGCGGACGCTGGTGGTGGACCTCGCGCAGGAACTCGCGCACCCGGTCGAGGTGCCCGGGGCCCGGGTCACCAGGGTCGAGGGGTCGCGCCAGTGGCTGGCCTTCCCGGCCCAGGAGAGCGCCGCGCCGATCGTGGCGGCGGTCGCCGCGCGCTACCCCTTGGTGGACCTCTCGGTGCGCGAACCGGCCATCGAGGACGTGATCGCCCGGATGTACGCGGAGGTCGCGATCGGCTGACGGGCCGGCGGCAGGCGGGCGGCGGGCGGCGGGCTGACGGGCTGACGGAACGGACGCGCGGCGGCCGGGGGGTCTCCGGCCGCCGCCCGGCCGTCGTACGCCAGTGCCACGGCCGTGAGCACGTTCGGTTCCCCGTCGCCGGTGCGGGTGATCATCGTGACCCCGGGCCTCCACCGTGAGTTGACCCGGCATCACTCGCCGATGCCGGAACCGGAGGCCCGCCCCCCGATGGCCGTACCCGACGTGACCGTGGTGGTCGCGGTCTACAACACCATGCCGTACCTCACCGCCTGCCTGGACTCGCTGGTCGGGCAGTCCCTGGCGCCGGGGCGGCTGGAGGTGGTGGCCGTGGACGACGGCTCCACGGACGGCGGCGGGGAGCTGCTGGACGAGTACGCCGCCCGCCACCCAGGGCTGTTCACGGTGCTGCACCAGCCCAACTCGGGCGGCCCGGCGGGCCCGACCAACCGCGCCCTGGAGCTGGCCCGCGGCCGCTACGTGCTGTTCCTCGGCGCGGACGACCGGCTCGGCGAGGAGGCGCTGGAGCGGCTGGTCACGGCCGCCGACGCCTGGGGCTCGGACGTGGTGGTGCCCAAGCAGATCGGGGTGAACGGGCGGCTGGTCCCGCAGGGGATCTTCCACGCCGACGCCGAGTCCGTGGACTTCACCGACTCCGCGCTGGCCTGGGCGCTGGCCGACACCAAGCTGTTCCGGCTCGACCTCCTCCGGCGCCACGGGCTGCGCCGCGACGAGCGGTTGAAGGTCTTCTCGGACCAGCCGTTCACCCTGGAGGCCTGCCTGCGGGCGGCCCGGGTGTCCGTCCTCGCCTCCTACGACTGCTACTTCCTGGTGCTGCGCGAGGACCGGGGCAACGTCACCGAGCGGGCCGGGGTGCTGGACCGGTTGCGCGGGATCGCCGCGCTGCAGCAGGTGGCGGCGGAACTGGCCGAGCCCGGGGAGGAGTTGGACGCCATCCGGGCCCGCAGCTTCGGCTGGGACGTGCCGCGCCTGCTGCGGGAGGGCTTCCTGCTGCTGGCCGAGGACGTGCAGGAGCGGGTGTGCGTCGAGGTCGCGCGGCTGGTCGAGCGGTTCGGCGCCCGCGAGGTGTACCACCGGCTGCCGCCCGCCGAGCGGGTGCGGCTCGAACTCGCCTGCGCGGTGCGGCCGGAGGCGCTGCGCGACCAGATCCGCTACGAGGCGGCGCACGGCGATCCACCCGTGGTGGTGGACGGCGGGCGGCGGTACGCGGGCCTCCCGGCGTTCCGGGACGCCCGGATCGGCCTGCCGGACGGGCTGTTCCTGCTGCCGGAGGATGCGGTCGGGGCGGCCGCCGGGGAGGCGGCCTCGGAGGCGGTCGGGAAGGCCGCCCCGCGGCTCGACCTCGCCCGGCAGCTGTGGCGCGGGCTCGTCCCGGAACAGCTGCGGCGCCGGCTGCGGCGCCACCCGGCGTGGCGCCGGCTGGCCGACTCGGTGAACGGAGGACGGGGATGAGCCTGGACGTCTGCGTGGTCGGCCTGGGCAAGCTGGGCCTGCCGCTGGCGGTGCAGTTCGCGCTGAAGGGCCACCGGGTGACCGGCGCGGACACCGCCCCCGGCGTGGTGGAGAGCGTCAACCGGGGCGTGCCGCCGTTCCCCCGGGAGGCGGGTCTGGACCAGGCGCTCAAGCGGGTCGTCGCCGAGGGCCTGCTGCGGGCCACCGCCGACACCACGGCCGCGGTGGCCCGGGCCGAGGCCGTCGTCCTGGTCGTCCCGCTGGTCACCGCCGCCGACGGCAGCCCGGACTTCGCCCTGCTCGACGCGGCCACCGACGCCGTCGCGGCCGGGCTGCGCCGGGGCACCCTGGTCAGCTACGAGACCACCCTGCCGGTCGGCACCACCCGGGAGCGCTGGGCGCCCCGGCTGGCGTCCCGGTCGGGGCTCGCGGCCGGCAGGGACTTCGCGCTGGTGTTCAGCCCGGAGCGGGTGCGCACCGGACGGGTCTTCGCCGACCTGCGGCGCTACCCCAAGCTGGTCGGCGGCCTGGACGCGTCCTCCACCCGGCGCGGCGCCGAGTTCTACCGGGCGGTGCTGGACTTCGACCCGCGCCCGGACCTGCCCCGGCCCAACGGCGTCTGGGAACTGGCCTCGGCGGAGGCGGCCGAGTTCAGCAAGCTCGCCGAGACCACGTACCGGGACGTCAACATCGCGCTGGCCAACCAGTTCGCCCGGTACGCGGACGAGGTCGGGGTCGACTTCGCGGAGATCGCCGACGCCTGCAACTCGCAGCCGTACAGCCACCTGCACCGGCCGGGCATCGCGGTCGGCGGGCACTGCATCCCGGTGTACCCGCGGCTCTACCTGTGGAACGACCCGGGCGCGACCGTGGTCCGGGCGGCGCGCGAGGCCAACCTGGCGGTTCCGGGGTACGCGGTGGGCGTGCTGGCGGGGGCGGTGCCGGGCGGGATCGCCGGGCAGGGCGTGCTGGTGCTCGGCGCCTCGTACCGGGGCGGGGTCAAGGAGACGGCGTACTCGGGGGTGTTCCCGCTGGTCGAGGCGGTGCGGTCGGCCGGTGCGCGGCCGTACGTCAGCGACCCGCTGTACGAGGCGGAGGAGTTGGCGGCGCTCGGGCTGCCGCCGTACGGCGGGGAGCCGGTGGTGGCGGCGGTGCTGCAGGCCGACCACCCGGAGTACCGGGACCTGACGCCGGCGGACCTGCCGGGGGTGCGGGTGCTGCTGGACGGGCGGCGGTGCACGGACCCGAAGCGCTGGGCGGGCGCGGAGGTGCGGCGGATGGTGCTGGGCGGGGCGTGAGGCCCGGGTTGTTCGGCGTGTGAGGCCCGGGTTGTTCGGCGTGTGAGGCCTGGTCGGATCGGAGCGTGAGGCCCGGTCGGTTCGGCGTTTGAGGTCCGGTCGGTTCGGGGCGTCATGCCCGGGTTGTTCGGTGCGTCACGCCTGGCGGGGGCGCGTGATCGCGAGGCGCGCCCCCGCCCGCGCCGGGCAACGGGCAGACTGGCGGGGTGAGTGACGATGCCTTCAGCGGGACCGGCCCCGGAGTCCGGTTCACCGCGGCCGACGAGCAGAAGAGACGCGGCGTCCGCCGGATGAAGACCATCGCGACCGGCCTGCTGGCCTTCGCGACCCTGGTCTTCGCCCTGTCCACCTGGGCCGGGGCGGCCGGCGCCGGCCCCTGGGCGGGGTACGTGGCGGCCGCCGCCGAGGCGGGCATGGTCGGCGCGCTGGCCGACTGGTTCGCGGTGACCGCGCTGTTCCGTCGGCCGTTCGGCCTGCCGATCCCGCACACCGCGATCATCCCGACCAAGAAGGACGCCTTCGGCCGCTCGCTCGGCGACTTCGTCGGCGAGAACTTCCTCTCCGGGCACGTGGTCCGCGGCCGACTTGCGGCACTCGGCATCGGCCGCCGGCTGGGGGAGTGGCTGGCCGCGCCGGGCAGTGCCGAGCGGGTCACCAAGGAGGCCTCGGCGGCGCTGCGCGGCCTGCTCGCGGTGCTCCGCGACGACGACGTGCGGGCGGTGGTCGCCGAGGCGGTGACCAGGCGGGCCGCGGCCACCTCGGTGGCCGAGCCGATGGGCCGGATGCTCGGCAAGGTGGTCGCGGACGGCGGGCACCACGGGGTGGTGGACCTGGTCGCCGTCCGGGCGCACGGCTGGCTGACCACCAACCACGAGGAGGTGGTCCAGAAGGTCACCCAGAAGACCCCGGGCTGGACGCCCCGGTTCATCGACCACCAGGTCGGCGAGCGGGTCTACAAGGAGCTGCTGCGCTTCGTCACCGACATCCGGGACGATCCGGACCACCCGGCCCGCGGCGCGATCGACAACTTCCTCGCCGACTTCGCGACCGAGCTGCAGACCGACCCGGAGACCATCGCCCGGGTCGAGCGGGCCAAGGGCGAGCTGCTGGCCCGCGCCGAGGTGCAGGACCTGATCAACTCCACCTGGGCGGCCGTGCGCACCCTGGTGATGGGCGCGGCCGAGGACGAGGACAGCGAACTGCGCCGGCGCATCCGCGACGGCGTGCGCCGCTTCGGCGAGCGCCTGGCCACCGACCCCAAGCTCCAGGCCAAGGTGGACGGCTGGCTCCAGGACGCCGCCCAGTACCTGGTCGACACCTACCGCACCGAGATCACCTCGCTGATCTCCGAGACGGTGGCGGGCTGGGACGCCGACGACGCCTCCCGCAAGATCGAGGCCAACGTCGGCCGCGACCTCCAGTTCATCCGGATCAACGGCACCGTGGTCGGCGCCCTGGCCGGGCTGCTGATCCACACCCTGGCGGTGGCGCTCGGAGGGTGACCCCGGGCACGGCCTATCCTTGCCAGCAGCTGTCTTCGGTACGCGCGTAGAAGGAAGAAGGGAACCACCGTGGTCCAGCCGGACGGAAGTCGGATCGGCCCCAGCGTCAGTCGGATCGAGCCCGTGGAGCGGAGCATCGAGGCGTTCATCGCCGGGATGCCCAAGGCGGAACTGCACGTCCACCATGTCGGCTCGGCCTCGCCGCGCGTCGTCGCGGAACTGGCCGCCCGGCACGCCGGGAACTCCAAGGTGCCGACCGACCCGGCGGCGCTCGCCGAGTACTTCACCTTCACCGACTTCGCGCACTTCATCGAGGTCTACCTGAGCGTGGTGGACCTGGTCCGGGACGCCGAGGACGTCCGCTCGCTCACCTACGGGGTGGCCGAGGACATGGCCCGGCAGAACATCCGGTACGCCGAGCTGACCATCACCCCGTACTCCTCGGTCCGCCGGGGCATCCCCGAGGTCGCCTTCATGGAGGCGATCGAGGACGCCCGGCTGCGCGCCGAGAAGGAGCTCGGAGTGGTGCTGCGCTGGTGCTTCGACATCCCGGGCGAGGCCGGGCTGGAGTCGGCCGAGGTGACCGCCCGGCTGGCCACCGAGCTGGGCCCCGAGGGCCTGGTCAGCTTCGGCCTGGGCGGCCCGGAGGTCGGCGTGCCGCGCCCGCAGTTCAAGCCGTACTTCGACCGGGCCCGGGCGGCCGGCCTGCGCAGCGTCCCGCACGCGGGCGAGGCCACCGGGCCGGAGACGGTCTGGGACGCGATCCGGGCGCTCGGCGCCGAGCGCATCGGGCACGGCACCCAGGCGGTGAAGGACCCGGCGCTGGTCGACTACCTGGGCGAGCACCGCATCCCGCTGGAGGTCTGCCCGACCTCCAACGTCGCCACCCGGGTCGTGGAGCGGATCGAGGACCACCCGATCAAGCGGATGGTCGACGCCGGGCTGCTGGTGACGGTCAACAGCGACGACCCGCCGATGTTCGGCACCGACCTCAACACCGAGTACGCGGTGGCGGCGCGGCTGCTGGGCCTGGACGAGGCCGGGGTGGCGGGGCTGGCCCGCAACGCCGTCGAGGCCTCCTTCCTGGACCGGGCGGGCAAGACCCGGCTGGCCGGGGAGATCGACGCCTACCTGGCGGGCTGGCAGCAGGCCTGACCTTCCCGCAGTCGCGTTTCCCCTGTCGCGTTTCCCCTGGTGAACCGCCCCGTCGACCTCGGTCGGCGGGGCGGTTCCGCGTTCGGGCGCCGAGCGGCGCCATCCTTGTTCGGGAGATGGCGCCAAAGTGGTGCCACAAATGGCTCGACATGGCACCACTGCCGTGCCATGCTTACGGCCATGGACCTCACGCCGTACGTGGAAAACCTCCGGAACGAGCTCGCGGTGGCCGCCGCCACCGGCGGGGACGAAGCGCGTGCGCTGGCCGAGCGGCTGACGCTCCCGCTGGAGTCGGCCGTGCGGCTCACCCTGCTCAACGCGCTCTCGGCCGCCATGGGCGAAGTCACCCGTGACCTCGCCCCCGGCTCGGTGGACGTGCGCCTGCGCGGACTCGACCCCGAGTTCGTGGTGACGGCACCGCCCGGCTCGGACGCCTTCCACGGCGATGCGGCGCCACAGCCGGCACCGATGGCGCCACTCGTGCCACCGGTGGCACCGATGGCGGCACCTGCGGCGACGCCGGAGCCGGACGAGACCGGCACCGCCCGGATCAACTTCCGCCTGCCCGCCCACCTCAAGGCCAGGGCGGAGGAGGCCGCAGCCGAGGCCGGCCTCTCGCTCAACGCCTGGCTGGTCCGGGCCCTGGCCGGCGCACTGGAGGGCGAGCCGGCCCGCCGGCCGGTGGCCGATCCGGGCAGCCGGGTCGCGCGCAGCGTCGGCGGCCAGGGCTTCACCGGCTGGGTCCACTGAGGCCTCCGCAGTACCCCGAGCATCCGTACGACCTTCCGCACCACCTCCCGCACCACCTTCTGCACCTTCGACGTCACCCCCGCTCCGACCAGCGGGAACACCCACACGAGTCAAAAGGACGGGACAGCCATGCCTACGTACGAGACCGACGGACCGATCTCCGCCATCCTCGAGTTCGACATCGGCTCGGTCTGGATCAAGGCGGGCAAGCGCACCGACGCGGTGGTCGAGGTCCGGCCCGCCAATCCGGCCAAGGAGGCGGACGTCAAGGCCGCCGAGCAGACCCAGGTCGACTTCTCCGGCCGCCGGCTCGGCATCAAGGCCCCCAAGCAGCGCAGCGTCTTCAGCGGCAAGAAGGGCGCGATCGAGGTCCTGGTCGAGCTGCCGGCCGGCTCCGAGGTCCACAGCGAGTCCCCGATGGCCGAGTTCGTCACCGAGGGCCCGCTCGGCGCCTGCCGGCTGAAGACCTCGCTCGGCCGGATCCAGGTCGAGAGCGCCGAGAGCGCCCGGCTCGACAGCGGCTTCGGGGACGTCCGGCTCGGCGCGACGACCGGGGACGCCGAGGTGACGGGGGCCGGCCGGATCGAGATCGGATCCGTCGGGGGCCGGCTCACGGTGAAGAACAGCAACGGCGACACCGAGGTCGACGAGGTGTACGGCGAACTCCACGCCAACGCCTCCAACGGCCGGATCCACGTCGGCCTCGCTGAGGGGAACGTGGACGCCAAGTCGGCGCACGGCCACATCCGGGTCGGCCGGGTGGTCCGCGGCAAGGTCACCCTCCAGACCAGCGTGGGGGACGTCGAGGTCGGCATCGCCGAGGGCACCGCGGCCTGGCTCGACGTGCACAGCAAGGTCGGCGGCGTCCGCAACGACCTCGGCCCGACCCAGGGCCCGGGCGACGCGGTGGAGACGGTCGAGGTCCGCGGCCGCACCCAGGTCGGCAACGTCGTCGTCCGGAGGGCCTGATGGCGGCCGACTCCACGGTCCCGGCGATCTCGGCGACCGGACTCACCAAGTCCTACGGGGACAAGGCGGTCCTGAGGGGCGTCGACCTGGAGATCCCGGCGGGCAGCGTGTTCGCCCTGCTCGGGCCCAACGGCGCCGGCAAGACCACCATCGTGCAGATCCTCTCCACCCTGATCCCCGCGGACGGCGGCTCGGCCCGGGTGGTCGGGCACGACGTGGCACGCGAGGCCGACGCGGTGCGGAAGGCGATCGGGGTGACGGGCCAGTTCTCGGCGGTGGACAATCTGCTCACCGCCGAGGAGAACCTGATGCTGATGGCCGACCTCAACCACCTCCGCCGTCGGGAGGGGCGGAGGCGGGCGGAGGAACTGCTGCGGCGCTTCGATCTCACCGAGGCCTCGCGCAAGGCCGTCACCACCTTCTCCGGCGGCATGCGGCGCAAACTCGACCTCGCGATGACCCTGGTCGGGGACCCGAAGGTGATCTTCCTGGACGAGCCGACCACCGGGCTGGACCCGCGCAGCCGGCGCACCATGTGGGAGATCATCCGGAGCCTGGTCGCCGACCACGGGGTGACGGTCTTCCTCACCACCCAGTACCTGGAGGAGGCCGACCAGCTCGCCGACCGGATCGCCGTCCTGGACGGCGGCCGGATCGTCGCCGAGGGCACGGCCGAGGAGCTGAAGCGGTTCGCCCCCGGCGGGCGGATCCGGCTCCGGTTCGCGGACGCCGGCTCGCTGGCCACCGCCGCCACGCTGTTCGAATACGCCACGGCCGACACCGAGGCGCTGCGGCTGGAGATCCCGGGGGACAACTCCGTCCTCACCGTGAGGGCCGTGCTGGACGTGCTCGACAACGCGTCCGTGCAGGCCGAGTCGTTGGTCGTGGAGACGGCCGACCTGGACGACGCGTTCCTTCAACTGACCGGGGAGGGCGTGCGATGAGCATGGCCACGGGCACGGCAGCCCACGCGCTCAACGACTCGCTGACCATGCTGCGCCGCAACCTCAAGCACGCGCTGCGGTACCCGTCCCTGACCTTCGCGGTCGTGGTGATGCCGGTCATGATGCTGCTGCTCTTCAACTACGCCTACGGCAGCACCCTGGGTGCCGGCATAGGAGGCGGCCACTACATCGACTACGTGACGCCCGGCATCGTGCTGATGGCGGCCACCTCCGGGTCGCTGGTCACCGCGATCGGCATCTGCACCGACATGACCGAGGGCATCGTCAACCGCTTCCGCACGATGGCCATATCGCGCTCCGCCTTCCTGGCGGGGCACGTGGTCGGCAGTGTCGTCCAGACCATGATCGGCCTGGTGCTGGTGATCGGCGCGGCCCTCGCGATGGGTTTCCGGCCGAACGCCGGACCGGTGGAGTGGCTGGCCGCGATGGGCCTGCTGCTCTTCCTCACGATCGCCCTGACCTGGATATCGGCCGGCATCGGTCTGGTGGCCAAGACGGTCGAGAGCGCCAGCAACATGCCGATGCCGCTGCAGTTCCTGCCCTTCATCGGCAGCGCCATCGTGCCGACCGACTCCATGCCGACGGCACTGCGCTGGTTCGCCGAGTACCAGCCCTTCACCCCCATGATCGAGACCCTGCGTGGGCTGTTGATGGGGACCGGGATCGGCACCAGTGCCTGGAGCGCCCTGGCCTGGTGCACCGGGCTGACGCTGGTCGGCTACTTCTGGTCGCGGAGCGTCTTCTACCGGCGGTGACGGGGGTACGGCCGGTAGACCCGGCGGCCCGGACGACGGGGCACCCGTCGTCCGGGCCGCCCGGCATCCCCGTAGTAAAGTCCCGGCAAAGGACAACTCCGGGGGGAGCAAATGACGGTGACGCGCCGCAGTCAGGTCGTGTGGTGGCTCCGGGGCGCGGCGCTCGCGGCCCTCCTGGTGTACCTGCCGGGCTACTTCTCCTCCCGCCAGGGCGGGCTGGTCGAGGTCGAACGCTGGCTGAACCACCCGGTGCTGCTGCTCGGCACGGCGATCGCGCTGGCCGTGGCCTCGGCGGTGGCCCAGTTCGAGTTCCGCACCAGATGGGCGCAGATCGGCTGCGCGGCCGTCCTGTCACCGCTCCTCGTCATCGGGGCGGGGGTCGGGACCGTGGCGTACATCTTCGGCGGCGACGGCCGGCTGGTCGACCGCAAGCCCGACCCGAACCGCTCCGACCACGTGCTGCGCGTCACCGACATCGCCTTCTCGATCGATCCGGTCTACCGGGTGGAGCTGTTGACGGGCAGCGGCTGGTCGGCCCGCCACTGGGGCCTCGGCACCTGGGAGGAGGGCGACGGCTTCGTCAGGGCCGAATGGTCCGCCCCGGGCCGGATCACGGTGACCTTGCGGGAGGAGATCGAGGTCTTCACCGTGGACGAGGACGGGACGCTGGGCGGCCCCTCGGTGACCCCTCGGTCCCGGCAGCCCCTGTAGCAGGGTCCGCGCCAAAGACCGGTCAAGAACCATCAGGGGGCAAGGGATGACAGCGGCACGCCGTAGGTGGATCGCGTGGGGGCTCAGAGGGGTGGCGCTCGCGCCGCTGCTGGCGTACGCGGCGGGTCGGCACGCGTCCCGCTCGGGCGGGCTGGTGGAGGTCGAGCGGTGGTTCAACCGTCCGGTGCTGCTGCTCGGGGCGGTGCTCACGCTGATCGTGGCTTCGGTCTTCGTCGAGTTGGGGCTCTACGCCGGCGCGGGGCAGATCGTCTGGGGCATCGGCCTGGTGGCCCTGGGATTCGGAGCGCCGCTCGCCTTCCTGTCGTACGTGTTCGGCGAGAGCGAGAGGTCGTTCCACCAGGAGGCGGCTCCGGGCCGCCCGGACCGGGTGCTCACGGTCACCGACGTGGCCGGAGGTTTTGCGGTCGATCCGGTCTACCGGATGGAGCTGGTGTCCGGTTCGGGCTGGTCGGCCCGCCACTGGAGCCTGGGCGTCCGATGGAAGAGCACCCGCGCCGTCTGGGCCGGCCCGGATCGGATCACGGTGACCGGGAGTTCGACGGTCACGGTCTTCGACGTCCTTCCGGACGGCAGCCTGAGCGCTCCGCGGGAGGAGCCCCTGCCCCCGAAGCAGTGAAACGGTCCGGCCCTCCGCCGGGGGGGCGGAGGAGGGCCCGACCGTCCGCCTCGACGGGCAGGCGTCACCAGCGGTCGATGCCCATGGTCCTGGCCGCGCTGTGGACGGCGTTGTAGTGCGGGATCGACATGTCGGACTTCTTCTGGCCGGCCGGCAGGCTCCTGTCGGCGGTGCGGAACTCGTCGCGGGCCTCCGCGAGCAGGCTGGTGCCGTGGGAGATCGGGACGTCCTTGGTGCCGTGCGCCGGGTGGGACTTGGCGGCCGTCCTGCTGCCCGCGTTGATCAGGGCGTTGCGGGCCTGGTTGTAGTCGGCGACCTTGACGGTCTTCGGGTTGCGGATTTCCGCCTGCACCCCGGCCGCCGACGGCGCCTGTTCGGCGGCGACGGCGGCCGGAGCGGCAGCGGTGGTGAGCGCGCCCGTCACGAGGACGGTCGCGAAGGCGTTCCGAAGGGACCTGTGCATGAGGGTGTCCTTCCGACAAGAAAAGCGTCACGGATTCGCTCCCTCATGAGCACCGGAACGGTCAGGGTGCGAACGCCTCCGCCCTACCCCGGCCTCTGGCGGCGGAAAACCGGCTTCCGCTCAGGAAGTTCGCCGACGATGAGATCAGGCCTTTGCCTGATTATGCGTTCATGGGATCAGCGCAGTGGAAAAGTGGGGCCGCAACGCGGAAGGGTCCGGCATCCGTGTGGATGCCGGACCCTTCCGACTGTGGAGCGCCAGGCCCGGGTTGCACGGACTCTTCCTACTGAAAGTAGGACGTGCTCTGGTAGCACCGCTGACGCCTGACGAGGAATCATCTCCCTCGCGATGTCGAGAATATTAGCAGCTCAACACCGGCGCGACGAATCGCGGTCCGTCGGACGGGCGCCGCCGGTCAGAGCTCTCTCGTCATGAACGCGCTGTTCGGGTCGGGCCGGTAGTCGGCGAACGGTTCGCAGGGGACGAACCCGAACTTCTCGTACAGCTTCCTGGCCGGCAGGAAGAAGTCGGGCGTGCCGGTCTCCAGGCTCAGCCTCGTGAAGCCCATGCGCCTGGCCTCGGTGATGATGTGCTCCAGCAGCAGGGACGCGACGCCGCTCCGCTTGCGCAGGGGTGCCGTGCGCATCGACTTCAGTTCGGCGTGGTCTGCGTCCAGTTGCTTGAGAGCGCCGCAGCCGACCAGGACGCCGTCGTCCCGCACCGACCAGAACGTGATCCCGGGCCGACGGAGGGCGTCGAGGTCGAGGGCATGGGTGCTCTCCGGCGGGGAGATGGCCCGCATCTGCTGGACGTGCTCGTCGAGGAAGCGGGCGATCTCGGGGCCGGAGAGGTCATCGGTCGCGATCTGCACTGTTGCTCCTGTCCCGGGTCGGGAAACGCGGAAGGGCCCGGCATCCGTGTGGATGCCGGGCCCTTCCGACTGTGGAGCGCCAGGCCCGGGTTGCACGGACTCTTCCTACTGAAAGTAGGACGTGCTCTTGTAGCACCACTGACGCCTGACGAGAGATCATCTCCCTCGCGATGTCGAGAATATTAGCAGCTCAACGCCCGTGCGACGAATCGCGCGGTGGTGTCACAGTCGAACTGCCACACTCGCTCGTGCCGACGCGGACGGAGGGCGGATGGAAGAGCGGAAGAGCAGGGCGCGGGGAGCGGCGAGCCCGGCCGGACAGGTCTCGTTCGAGGTGGCCGTGAAGGCGTTCCGGGTGAGTGTCTCGGCGCCGGATTCCTCGCAGGCTCACGAGACGGTGCGGACCGCGATGTACCTCGCTGCCGCAGTGGCCCTTGTCCTGGGTGGCGGGTGGCTGGCGGCCAAATGGGCAGCCAGAGCTGCATGAGCCGACTCGGCGTGGTCGCGCAAAACGCGGAAGGGTCCGGCACCCGTGTGGATGCCGGACCCTTCCGACTGTGGAGCGCCAGGCCCGGGTTGCACGGACTCTTCCTACTGAAAGTAGGACGTGCTCTTGTAGCACCACTGACGCCTGACGAGAGATCATCTCCCTCGCGACGTCAGGAATATTAGCAGCTCAACACCCGTGCGACGAATCGCGGCCCCGGCCGGTGCGGCGGGGGAGTCAGGCGTCGAACTCGCCGGCGCGGATGGCGGACACGAGGTCGCGCCATTCGTCGGGGGTGAGCTGGGCGATGGCGTCGGGCCGGAGGCTGCTGCGGACGTAGACGGCATCGGGGCCCATGGCTACCTCAGGGCAATTGTTGCCATCACCGCAGGCAGTGGGCTTTCGCCACGCGAGTTCTTCCATGGAGGCCTCACAGGCTATTCATGATGCTGGAGATCGCGTCACGGGAGGCCGATGGATCGAGCGCGCGATCACGCATCGCCCCGAGGATGCTCCGGTAGTTCTCCAGCTGATTCATCTCGGTCAGGAACGCTGGCGATCCTACGGAGTCCAACTGCACCGTATCGAGGCGGGGCACGGGTCCGCTGGCGTGCAGCACGGCTTGGCCTGCCCCCTTGAAACCGCCAGCCTTGAACTCCAGCACGCGCAACGTCACGTTGGGGGCTTCCGAGAGTGCGAGCAAGTGCTTCAGCTGTTCCCTGGCGACTGTTGCTCCTCCGAACTCCATGCGAAGCGCGGCCTCGTGCACGATCGCTTCGTAGTCGAGTGGATCGCTTCGCGTCAGGAGCTCAGCTCGTCGCATCCGGTTCTCGACCCGTGCTTCGATGTTCAGCGGCCGTAGAGGCGGATAGACCTCTCGAAAGATCGCCCGAGCTGTCTCCTCGGTCTGCATGAGCCCGGGAACATGGCAGATCTGGTACGTCACCAGCGCGCCGGCATAGTGCTCGACCTCGGAAATCTCAAGAATTCCGGCGGGGACGAGGCCTCTGTGCTCCTCCCACCACCCCTTCGTCCGGTCGGCGGCCATCTCGGCAACGGCGTCGACGTACGCGGAGTCGGCCTCCTCGTACTCGGCGGCGAGCGCAAGGACTCGCTCGGCGCTGATCGGATAGGAGCCCTGCTCGATCAGCGTGACCTTGCTGCGGTCCAGCCCAAGAACGGCGGCAGCGTCTCCGGCCGTGCGTCCGGCGGTCTCTCGCATCTTTCGCAGCTCGATGCCGACGCGCTTCCGGCGTGCGGTTGGGGTAGGTGGCATCTCCCCAGCATCCACCGCGTGTGCGTGACGAGTCCAGCGAACAGATAGGCACATCTTCTAGAGGCTGCTAGCAAATTTGCTATCGCATGCCCTACAGTCTGTGATGCACCGATCACCGAACGGATCGTCAGTAACGCTGCTCGGGCACCGAAGAACACCCATGTCCAGTGGGTTCGTTCACGGCGACGCATCCGCCGGTCTCACCCTTCCCCCTCCGGGAGACGCTGTGCGTAACCTCAACTCCCCCTCCCTCACCCTCTCCCGCGACGCCCTCCGCGACGGGATGACCAGCGCCGGCTGGCCGCCCTCCCTCATCGCGGACGCCGAACTCGCGATGGTCGAACTGATCGTCAACGCCTGGCGCCACGGTGAGACGACCTCCCCGGTCATCCTGATCCACCACCGCGCCAACACCCTGCGCGTCGCGGTCTCCGACCGCAGCCCCCTCCTCCCGGAACAGGGCCCCCTCGCCCTCCTCTCCGAGGCCGGCCGGGGCCTCCAGCTGGTCGCGGGCCTCACCCACCGCTGGGGCGTCGACCCCCAACACCTGGGCAAGACCGTCTGGTTCGAGCTGCAGCAGGACGGTGTCGCGTGAGCGCCCACCACCCCATCCACCCCGCCGACCCGGCCCTGCTCCACCTCACCTCGCGCCAGGTCACCCAGCTCATCGTCGAACTCCGCACGGAAGGCCGAGAGTTCGGCCTGCTCTGGCCCTCCGCCACCCCCGGCGACGTCAACCTCCACGGCCGGCGCCTGATCGACATCGGCAATGTTCCAGCCAGCACGCTGGTCAACCTCCTCGCGCTCATCCGCGAGTTCAGGCGCAACCGCGACCTCAGGCCGTAGGAGCAGCCCCGTACGTGTTGAACCGCAGGTACAGCCCGATGTGCGCCGGCGCCCCTGGCGCGATGGTGCGGTAGCTGCACAGCTCCTGCACCCCGCTCTCGCCCCCGGGCAGCCCCGCCGTCAGCTGTCTCAGCACCTCGGCGTGCGGGCGCGGGTCGACGCCTTCGATCCGCATCAGCTCCGCGATCCGCCCGGCGGCCTCGGCGTCGCTGTGGGTGTTGCCGGGAAGCCGCAGGTAGACGTTGGCCTCCTCGGGCCCCGTCGCACCCTCCCGGAACGCCAGGCAGGTCATCGGCTCGTTGTCCACCGTGCCGCCGTCCCGCCCGTAGATCACGGCACGGGCTCGGGCCGCCCGCGCCGAATCGTGGCGGTGCGACAGTGCGGCCACGGTGTCCAACTCATCCATCGGCATCGGGAGGTGGCGGAAGTAGACCTTCACTCGGGAGGCGTTTCCGCCGTCCAGGTCGAGGGCGAAGAACTCCACCTCGTGCCCGCGCCGGGCGAGTTCCCCGTACCGCCGTCCCACCGGCTCCCAGGCCGCGGCCAGCCCCAGCCGGTGCATGGCCTCGGCCATGACCTCGTGGGTGCGGTCCGGGCCGTGCGCCTGCGGGTTGAGGTAGACCTTGTAGTGCGGCCGCTCGCCGGGCTGCCAGGCCAAGGAGTGCCAGACGGTGGGCCGGTTGAGGCCGGGGTCGGTCGTGACGAACAGGTCCTCGACGTCGAGGTACCGCTCGATGCTCACCCCCGGCCGTTCGGCGAGCCGAAGCGTCAACTCCCTTCCGGCGTCCTGGGATCCGAGCGGAGTGCGGTCGAAGCTCAGTGACTCGAACAGGATGCGTACTTCCGGCTTCCCTGCCTTCCAGCTGACGGAAAGCTCGGCGGGGAAGCCGTCGGTCGAGACGAACGACGGCGGGTTGCACCGGGTCCCGATGGGTCGCGCGCCCCACGGGCTGAGCACGTCCCGCAGGTCCCGCAGGACGCGGGCCGTCTCCGGCCCGCCGATCCCCAGGCCCCGGCAGACGGCGGTCCACTTCTCCTCCAGGAACTGCCCGAAGGTCTTGTCCGGGTCCCGGAAGGGGGCGAGGGCGGGGGTGGTGTCGCGAAGCAGCGGGATGGTCACTGGCCCGACTGGTTGGGTTCGTTCATTTGCCCGATGACCGACTGGTTGGGCTCGTTGAGCTGCCCGACGACCGACTGGTTGGGCTCGTTCAGCTGCTTGGCGACGGTGCTGGGCGCGGGTGCTGCCGCCAGGGTCGCCGAGGTGCCGACGAGCAGTGCCGCACCTGCGGCGATTCCAACTGCCCAGGTGGCCAATACCCTGCGCATCATTGCCCCTCCCCCTGATCGATGATCAGATTGATCATAGCCACAGCAGTGATGCCAAAGGTATGTATCTTTCGAACACATCTTTGGTTGCCCTCTGCTCGGCCCCCAGTCCCCTCGCCCCACCGCAGCAGCCCCGGGAGTCGCCATGTCCGCACCGCAGCAGCCCGAAGACCCGTACGCGGCGACCGGGGTCGTGGGGCCGGCCCCGGAGGGGGTGACCCTGCCGCTGCCGCCGGTGTTCGACTCGGTGGAGGAGGAGCGCCAGTACCGGAAGGAACAACTGGCGGCCGGGTTCCGCCTGTTCGGCCGGTTCGGCTTCTCAGAGGGCGTCGCCGGGCACATCACCGTCCGCGACCCGGAGAACCCGGGCTGGTTCTGGGTGAACCCGTTCGGCATGAGCTTCAACCAGATCAAGGCCTCCGACCTGATCCTGGTCGACCACGAAGGCACCCTGCTGCACGGCGGGCGGCCGGTGAACCGGGCCGCCTTCGCGATCCACTCCCAGGTGCACGCCGCCCGCCCGGACGCGGTCGCGGCCGCGCACTCGCACTCCCTCTACGGCAAGGCCTTCTCCAGCCTCGGCATCCCGCTCGACCCGATCACCCAGGACGCCTGCGTCTTCTTCGAGGACCACGGGCTGTACAGCGACTACCGGGGCGTCGTGACCGACACCGAGGAGGGCAAGCGGGTGGCCGCCGCCCTGGGCGGGCACAAGGCCGTGATCCTGCAGAACCACGGCCTGCTGACGGTCGGCCAGTCGGTGGCCGAGGCGGTCTGGTGGTTCATCACCATGGAGCGCTCCTGCCAGGCGCAGCTGCTCGCGATGGCCGCCGGCACCCCGAAGCCGATCGACCGGGAGACCGCGCTGATCGCCCGGAACCAGATCGGGACCTCGCTGGCCGGCTGGTTCCAGGCCCGCCCGCTGTGGGACCAGATCACCCTCTCGGACCCCGACCTCTTCGACTGACGATCCCCGCCGCCGTCCGCCTTCCCCCTGGAGCAGCCCCGTGCCCACCACCCCCGCCCAGCGCAGGCTCCGGATCGCCGTGTTCGGCGCCGGTTCCATCGGCTGCCACCTCGGCGGCATGCTCGCCCCGACCGCCGACATCACCCTGATCGGCCGGCCGGCGGCGATGGCGGCGATCGACGCGGCCGGGCTGACCCTCACCGGCCCGGGCGAGGCCCGCCGCGAGGTGCGGGACCTGACCGCCGCCGCCGACCCGGAGGCCGCGGCCGGCGCCGACTACGTGCTGGTCACGGTGAAGTCCGCCGACACCGCGACCGCCGCCCGGGAACTCGCCCCGCACCTCGGCCCGAACACGGTGGTGGTGAGCTTCCAGAACGGCCTGCGCAACGTGGACGTGCTCGCGGCCGCGCTGCCGTCCCACCGGGTGCTGGCCGGCATGGTCCCGTACAACGTGGTGCGGACCGGGACCGCGGCGTTCCACCAGGGCAGCGGCGGCTCGCTGATGCTGGCCGCCGAGGAGGGGGCGGACGCCCTCGCCGACGCCGCCCGGGCGGGCGGTCTGCTGCTGGAGCTGCGGCCGGACATGCCGGCCGTCCAGGCGGCGAAGCTGCTGATGAACCTCAACAACGCGGTCAACGCGCTCTCCGGGCTTCCGCTGCGCGAGCAGGTCGGGCAGCTGGCGTACCGGCAGTGCGTGGCGCGCTGCCAGCTGGAGGCGCTGGCGGTGTTCCGGGCTGCCGGGATGGCGCCGGCCCAGCTCGGCCCGGTGCCGCCGGAGGTGATGCCGCAGGTGCTCGAACTGCCGGACGCGCAGTTCCAGGAGCTGGCCGGGGCCAGCCTGCAGATCGACGCGACGGCCCGCTCCTCGATGTGGGAGGACCTCCAGCGGGGCCGCCCCACCGAGATCGACTCGCTGCAGGGCGAGATCGTCGCCCTCGCCGAACGCCACGGCCTCACGGCACCCGCCAACGCCCGACTGATCACCCTCGTCCACGAGGCCGAGGTGGCCGCCCCCGGAACCGCCCCCGGCTGGACCGGCCCCGCCCTCCTCGCCGAACTCACCCCGGCCCACTGACGGGTCGCTCAGCCCCCGCGCGGGAAGTCGGCCGGGCCGACGTCCCGCGCGGCCCCTCGGCGGTCGTGGCCCGGGGTGGGGCCAGTTTTAGCCACGGCGTGGCCCCGAGTGG
>NZ_JBHVRT010000020.1:24282-128030 GCF_042885555.1 Kitasatospora sp. NPDC058048
CCGACACCACCCCGCCCGCGCGCGGGCCGCCGCCCCCCCCGCGCGTGAGGCGGGCCGGGCCTATGCCCCCCGCGGCCCTTCGGCGTTCTGGGCCAGGGGTCGGACCAGTTGAAGCAACGGCTTGCCCAGTAGTGCCGTCAGTTCGTCGAGTGTTGCCATCCTCTCCCCGTGACGCGTGGAACCGGTCGCAGGCTACGACCTTCCACTGACACGGGAGGGGCGGCCCCGGCGTCTCAACTCCGGGGCCAGGGGCGCCCGTCGAGCCGCTCGATGCCGGTGTTGAAGCGGCGCAGGAAGCCGGCGAAGGAGGCTATGTCCTCCTCCGGCCAGTCCGTCATCACGAGGTTCAGCGCCCGTACGTGGGCCTCGCGTTCCGCTTCCAGCCGGTTCCGGCCCTCCTCGGTGAGGCGGAACTTGCGGGCGATGCCGCCGTCCGGGTCCGGGATGCGTTCGAGCAGTCCCGCGCTCTTCAGGGCCGCGGTCTGCCGGTTGAGGGTGGAGACGTCCAGGGCGAAGGCGTCGCTCAACTGCCCGATGGACATGGGCCCCTCGGCGTCGACCCGGCTGAGCAGGATGTAGGAACTGCGTTCGAGCTGGCTGCCCTCGGGGCGGGCGTTGACCTGGCTCAGGTCGCGGTGCCGGGCGAACACCAGGAATTCGAGGGCGACCTCGTGCGTGGGGCTGGTCATGTCGAAGTCCCTTCATCACCGCTTCGACCTGCGGGTTCTCCGTGGATCACCTTTCAGTATGCCAGAGGTATGCGTGGCCCACATGATGTGCATGATGCACATCATGTGTAAGCTGACCATTCTGTGTTCCATGCACATTGTGTGTTTTCTGCACACTCCTGCTCTTCGACTGCCCGAGGAGGCCCGTCATCAACGGCCCCGCCCCCACCCCCCGCACCGGTCCGATCGTGGCGGTGCTCGCCTTCACCGGCACCGTCGCCGCGATCATGCAGACCCTGGTCACCCCACTGATCAGCGAGCTCCCGCAACTCCTGCACACCAGCGCGTCCAACGCCTCCTGGGTCATCACCGCGACCCTGCTCTCCGCCGCCGTCTTCGTCCCGATCAGCGGCCGCCTCGGTGACCTGCTCGGCAAGCGGACGATGCTCATCGCCTCCTGCGTCCCGCTGCTGCTCGGCTCGGTCCTGTGCGCGGTGGCCGACTCCGTGGTGCCGATGATCGCCGGCCGGGCGCTGCAGGGCATGGGCATGGGCCTGGTGCCGATCGGCATCAGCCTGCTGCGCGACGTCCTGCCGCCCGAGCGGCTCGGCTCGGCGATCGCCCTGGTCAGCGCCTCCATGGGCATCGGCGGCGGCCTCGGCCTGCCGATCGCGGCCGGCGTCGCCGACTACGCCAGCTGGCGCGTGCTGTTCTGGGGCACCGCCGTGCTGACCGTCGGCATCATCGGCATGCTCTGGACCGTCATCCCGGCCCCCGCCGCGGACGGCCGCCCCGCCGGCGGACGCTTCGACTTCGTCGGCGCGATCGGCCTCAGCGTCGGCCTGGTCTGCCTGCTGCTGCCCGTCTCCAAGGGCGGGGACTGGGGCTGGGGCAGCACCCGCACCCTCGGCCTGTTCACCGCCTCCGCCGCGATCCTGATGCTCTGGGCCCGCTGGGAGCTGCGCGTCCCCGAGCCGCTGGTGGACCTGCGGGTCACCGCACGGCCGCGGGTGCTGCTGACCAACGCCGCCTCCGTCCTGGTCGGCTTCGGCATGTACGCCCAGGCGCTGATCGTGCCGCAGCTGCTCATGCTGCCGAAGCTCACCGGCTACGGGCTGGGGCAGTCGATGCTGGCGATGGGCCTGTGGATGGCGCCCGGCGGGCTGATGATGATGGTCGTCTCCCCGTTCGGCGGCAAGCTGTCCGCCGCGCGCGGACCGAAGTTCACCCTGGCCGCCGGGGCGCTGACGATCGCCGTCGGCTACGGGCTGGCGCTGCCGCTGATGGGCTCCACCTGGGGCGTGCTGATCGTGACGATCGTCTGCAACAGCGGTGTCGGCCTGGCCTACGGTGCGATGCCCGCACTGATCATGAGCGCGGTGCCGCTGTCCGCGACGGCCTCGGCGAACAGCTTCAACACCCTGATGCGCTCGCTGGGCACCTCGGTGTCCGCCGCCGTGATGGGTGTGGTGCTGTCGCAGATGACCGTCGACCTGGGTGGGCACGCCCTGCCCTCGGAGGGCGGCTTCCGGGTCGGCCTGGTGATCGGCTGCGGCGTCGCGCTGATCGCGGCCGCCGTCGCCGCCGTCATCCCCGCGCCGCCCGCTCCCCAGCTGCGCGCCGTTCCCGCCCCGGAGGCGGGGGACGCCGAGGCGGCCAAGCCGGCCACGGCCTGAGGCCCGGCCGGGTGGGGCACGCCCGTTGCCCGCACGGGCGGGCCCGCCTGCCTGGGCCCGCCTGCCTGCGGGCCGCCCCGGGCGCGCTGTGCTCGCGCGCCCGGGGCGGGCCGCGCGGGCGCTACCGGAAGGCCGGCAGGTTGCGCTCGACCCAGGCCCGGAAGGGCGCGGCCGGGCGGTGCAGCACGGCCGCCACGTCGGGGCTGACCGCCTGCTCGGCGGGGAGCGGGAGGCCGAGGACGTCCAGCGTCCCGGCGATCACCTGCTCCGGCATGAACCGCGCCAGGTGGGCGTGGGCCTGCTCCCGGGACAGCTCCACGAAGGCCACCTCCTCGCCCAGGGCCTCGGCGATGACCTCGGCCTGCCGGCGCGGTCCGATCGGCTCCGGTCCGGTCAGTTCGTAGGTGCGGCCGCCGTGCCCGTCCTCGCGCAGCACGGCGGCGGCGACCGCCGCGATGTCCGCCGGGTCGACCACGGGCAGCGCCACCTCGCCGAACGGCGCGAAGACCGTCCGCTCCGCCCGGACCGTCCCGGCCCAGGCGAAGGCGTTGGAGGCGAAGCCGCCGGGGCGCAGGACGGTGAAGTCCCGTCCGGAGGCGCGCACGGCGGCCTCGAACTCCCGCAGCCGGGCGTGCGAGGGTGCGTCCGGCCGGGTGGCGCCCACCTGCGAGGAGACCAGGACGATCCGCTCCACCCCGGCGGCCGCGACCGTCCTCAGCAGGGTTTCCGGGCGCTCGCCGTGGCTGTTGAGCTCGCCGCCCAGCAGGACGAACAGCGCGCGGGACCCTTCGAGGGCCGGGCGCAGGCCGGCGGCGTCGCCGAGGCCGCCCCGGGCCCAGCGGACCCCGGCCGCCGGGTGGGCGGGCTGGGGCTGCCGGGACACGGCGACCACCTGCTCGCCCGCCTCGGCCAGCAGCTCCACCAGCGTCCGGCCGATGTTGCCGGTCGCGCCCGTCACTGTGATCATTTCCGCCCCCAGGAGTGAGATGTCAGGAGTTGAGATGTGCGGTCGAGCCAGTGAGTTAGTTGGCTGACTGAGAATGACCGTAGTCGCCTTCCCGGGCGGCTGTCTATAGTCAGTCGGGTGACTGACTCAGTGAACCGGCGCACGGCGGCGTCGCAGAAGCGCCGACGGCTCACCGCGGCCGCGGCCAAGGTCCTGCACGAGCAGGGCGTCGAGCGGACCACCCTCGCCGACATCGCGCGCGAGGCCGACGTCCCGGTCGGGAACGTCTACTACTACTTCAAGACCAAGGACGAGCTGGTCCGCGCCGCGCTCTCCGAGCACAGCGCACACCTGGACGAACTCACCGAGAGGCTGGAGCGGTCGCCCGACCCGCTGGACCGCCTCAAGGCGCTGGTCGAGGCCTGGGTCGGCCGGCGCGACGACGCCGCCCGGCACGGCTGCCCGACCGGCACCCTGGCCGTCGAGCTCGACAAGCGCGCCGACGGGGACCTCGACGCGGAGGCCGGCGCGGTGATCCGGCGGCTGCTCGACTGGGTCGCGGGCCAGTTCCGCGAGCTGGGGCTGCCCGACCCGGACGGCCTCGCCCTCACCCTGGTCGCCGGCTACCAGGGCATGTCCCTGCTCGCCAACGCGCTGCGCGACCCGGAGGTCATGACGCGCGAAGGGGACCGCCTGCTGCGCTGGCTCGACTCCCTGCGGGCCGTGTAGGCCCGGGCAGGGCCGCTCGGCACCGGCCCGGCCGGTCCGTGCCTCGTGCCGGGTCCGCCGCACCCGACCCGTCCGGGGCCGCCCCACCCGACCTGTCCGGGGCCGCGACGCACCGCCCGTGCGCGGCCCGCCCACTCGGACGGGTCAGGAGCTGTCGCTGTGGAGCGCGATGTTGCCAAGCATGGGGACGTACGGGCCCCTCGGCCGCCGAACACCGACCAGGAGAGGGATCCTCGGTGCGTGAACTCCACAGTCCCCCCAGCCACGGCCCCGGCCACCGTCCGCTGCCGGGGCGCCCGCCGCTCGGCCGCTCCCAGGGCGGCGACCGGCGACCTGGCCGCAGCTGGACCCCGCAGCGCACGATCGCGCTGATCGCGGCGGCGTCCGGCGCCGTCGTGCTCGTGGCCTGCAGCAGCAGCTCGTCGGGCACGTCGGCCGGCTCGCCGTCCGCCACCCTGCCCAACGCCAGCGCCTTCTCCGGCGAGCCCCCCTCCGCCATCGCCTCCGCCGCGCAGTCGCTGCTGGCCTCGGCGTCGGCCGCGGCGGTCTCGGCGTCGGCGGCCGCCTCCGAGGCCGCCGCCTCCCTCTCCGCGGCGGCGTCCTCCTTCCAGGCGTCCGTGTCGGCGCAGCAGGCGGCGACCCGGGAGAAGGCCGCCTCGGTGCTCAGCGGGGTGACGGACGGCGGCAACGCGCTGAACGACGTCACCATCACCGGCCTTCCCCGGCAGAGCACCGGCGGCCTGCACGCCGTGGTCGTCACGATCCAGAACCCGGGGCCCAACGCGGCCTCCTACGCGGTCCAGGTCGACTTCACCGACTCCAGCGGCAAGGCCGTGGACAGCTCGATCGTCGGCGCCGAGAACGTCCCGGCGAACGGCAAGGCCCAGCCCGTCGCCTTCAGCAGGCAGCCGGCCGACCAGCCGCTGACGCCCGTGGTGGTCAAGGCCGTCCGCTACTGACGTTCCACGGTGCGGCCCGGTGGCCCGACGGCCCGACGGTCCGACGGTCCGACGGCCCGGCACGCGGCCGCCGGGCTACCGGAAGTCCGCCGCGTGATCCCGCGCCCGGTCGCGGATGTCGCGCGGCGGACGCCCGGGCACCTCCCGCACGGTGCCGGTCACCCGCTCCGGTTCCCGCGCGAACGACTCCCAGGCGCGCAGCCGGGCGTCCACGAACGCCGCGTTCCCCCAGGCTCTCGGGCTCCGCCAGGTTGCCCTGGACGGCCTCGACCCCCGCGGGCAGTACGGTCTTCGCAACACCGCGCACCAACGCCCGTACCGGGTGGCCGCCTTCGACCAGTGAGGCCACAACGTGCCTGCCCGCACTGCCGGTTGCGCCGATCACCGGAATCCCGGTCAGGCCCGGCCCAGCGCCGCCCGGGCGGGGGCTGTGCCCGGGGACTACCAGCCGTGCTCCACCGGCCCGACGGGTGCCAGCCCGACCTGCCGGGCCAGCCACTCGGCACGCTCGACGTCGCCCTGGCGGAAGTGGATGAACAGGGTGTGGTCGTCCGCGGGCCGGTCGAAGTCGACGTTGTCGCTGCTGAGGGCGATCTGGACACCGGCGTCCTTGGCGCGGACGTCCAGGCCGAGTTCGGGGGCGGCCGGCCAGGCGAAGCCGTCCCAGGACAGCGAAGCGGGCGAGGAGCCGAGGAGGGCGAGGAACCTGTCCTCGATCGACCCGGCGGGCCGCTCGTCCAGTTGGAACCCGAACGGGGCCAGTGCGTCCACCCGGGGATCGCCCGCCGCCAACAGCCGTCGGAGCTCGTCGGTCCCGACGGTCCGCTCCTGGCCGCCCGGGTGCACGTGGTCGGGAAAGGCCTCGAACAGCCGCCGGGCCTCCGCCGCCGTGAGCTCGTCCGCGTACGCGTTCGCCTCCGTCGAGTGCCGGTGCACGGTGATGCCCAGCAGCCGTTGGGCGGCGTCGTAGGCGACCCACCGGTTGGTGGTGCGCAGGACCGGAAGGACGTGCGAGGTACTCATGGCGGTGAGTCAAACAGACCGGGCACGGAGCGTCATGCGGATTCTCCGGGCGGCCGGGCTCAGCCGCCGACGCGCACCACGTACTTGCCGGTCGCCAGCCCGTCCTGCATGGCGTCGTGGGCGGCCGGGACGGCGTCGAGGTCGGGCAGTTCGGTGACCGGCAGTTCGAGGCCCCCGTCGGCGAGCAGGTCGAGGGCCCGACGGATGGCGCGGGCCAGCCGCTCGGGGGCGGTGGCGGCCAGGCCGCGGTGGCTGAAGCCGGTGACGGTCAGGTTGCCCGCCATCAGGCGGCCGAGCGGGGGCAGGTCGGCGACGGTTCCGCCGCCCGCGTTGCCGAACAGCACGATCCGCGCGCCGGGCGCCGCCACGGCGAGGTCGAGGTCGAGCGCCGCGGTGCCCAGCGGGTCGAGCACCAGGTCGACGCCCCGGCCGCCGGTGGTGGCGCGAATCGCCCCGGCCGCCTCGTCGGTACGGGCGAAGGCGTGGTCGTAGCCGGAGGCGATCGCCGCCGCGGCCTTCTCCGGCCGGCCGACCGTGCCGATCAGCCGGCCGCCGCCGAGCAGTGGGACGAGCCGGGCGACGGCGTTGCCGATCCCGCCGCCCGCCGAGTGGACGAGGACGGTGTCCCCGGCGGTGAAGCGGCCCGCGTCGGTCAGCAGCAGCACCGAGGTGGCCAGGCCCAGCGGGACGGCGGCGGCCTCGCGCAGCGCCACCCCGTCCGGGAGCGGCACGGTGAGCGCGGCCTCCGCGACCACCACCTCGGCCAGGCCGGCGCCGACCGGCGCGGCGACCACGCGGTCGCCCACCGCGAGTCCGGTGACGCCGGCGCCGAGCGCGCGGACCGTGCCGGAGACCTCCTTGCCGGGCCGGTACGGCCAGTCGGCGGCGTACGCGGCGTCCCCGCGGCGGGTCATCACGTCCACGAAGTTCAGTCCGGCGTAGGCGACGTCGATCGCCACCTGCCCCGGTCCGGGGTGCGGCGCCGCGATCTCCCGGACCCGCGAGTTCTCGGCTCCACCGGGTGCGGTCATCACCAGTGCGCGCATGTCGGTCCCCCTCGACTACGATGTTCGACGAACGACGAAGTTGGTGCGGGTCAGTGGTACCACGCCGTTTCCATGGATGTCGAACATCGCAGATCGGAGAGGTCGACCCATGCCCCGCAGCACCCGCCGCCGACCGGCGCTCGCGCACCCCGCGACCGAGGAGATCGACCTCTTCGACGTCCTGCACGCGCTCTCCGACCCCACCCGGATGACCATCGTCCGCATTCTGCGCACCGAGCCCGAGCGGGCCTGCGGCACCTTCCCGGTGGACGTCGCGCCCTCCACCCTGAGCCACCACTTCAAGGTGCTGCGCGAGTCCGGCCTGATCGCCCAGCGCGAGGAGGCCAACCGGCGCTTCTCCGCCCTGCGCGCCGTCGACCTGGAGCGGCGCTTCCCCGGCCTGCTCGACACCGTGCTCGCCGCGCACGCCCGTACGGCGGGCTAGCGGCCGGGGCGTGCTCGGCGCCGGGCGTCCGGCGCCCGCTCAACGCCGGTGCCAGACAGCCCAGTTCTGCCCGGCGTCGAACCGCTCGACGTACCAGTCGGCGGGGTGCCCGGGCCAGTAGGCCTCCGGCGGCCTCCCCGCCTCGGGCAGCGGGAGGACCATGACGTTCGCCTCCGCCGGGACGGGCTGCCAGCGGGGGTCGCGGAACCAGACCCGACCGCGGTAGATCTCGAAGGTCTGGGTGGCGCGCAGCGACCAGTCGACATCCCAGGCGAACACCACGTTGTCGTCCGCGGTGATCCCGGAGGCGCGGGTGAAGCCGGTCGCCAGACCCTCCCGCCCCACCGCGTGCGGCCGGGCGACCTGCGCGGTGATCGTCGAGGTCGCGAAGGCGGCGAACAGCGCCAGCGAGACGCCGAGCGCCCCGAGCACCCGGCGCCCCCCGCTGTTGCGGACCAGCACCACCGTGCCGAGCGCGAACACCACGGCGGCGCAGGTGCGGGGCAGGTCGATCCGGCCCCAGTCCGCGGCCAGGAACGAGACGTCGGGCAGGGTCCAGGGGATGAACATCGACGTGTGCAGCCGCTCGCCGGCCGCCAGCGCCACGACCCCGGCGAGCAGCAGGACGAGCCCGGCCGCCACCGCCGCCGTCCGGACCAGTGCCCGGCGCCCGTACCCGGCGAGCACCGCGACGCCCGCCACGAAGGCCGCCGGGACGAGGTAGGAGGTGTAACGGGCGTACACCCAGTCGTCGACCCGGCCGTCCAGCGGCAGGGCGGCGGAGGCGGCCAGGGCCGTGCCGAACAGCAGCGCCACCAGCACGCCGCCGGTGATCCGCAGCGCCCGCGGTGGGCGGCGGTCGAACACCGCGCCCAGGCAGGCGACGACGGCGAGTCCGCCGATCCCCCAGGTGGAGGCGATGAAGTACCAGACCTGGCCGGCGGCCCGCGCGAGAGTCTGTGCGGCGATCGCCGGATCGGTCAGGCCCTTCCAGAGGGAGCCGCCGACATCGCTGTCCGGGACGGTGAACTACGCGTGCAGCCAGGCCGACAGCAACTCGGCGCCGAGCACGCCGAGGCCGAGTGCCGCGAGCCCGGCCGCCGTGGCGCGCCAGGGCGCCCGGCGCAGCAGCAGGATGCCGAGGAGGACGGCGGCGGTGAGCGCGACCACCACGCCGCCGCGGTCGTGCACCGCCATCGCACCACCGGCCGACGCCCCCGCCCCGACGGCGTGCCAGGTGCGCCGCCGCAGCGGGCCGTCGGCCAGCCAGCCGTGCAGGCAGAGCAGCCAGGCGAGCACCAGGACGGGCAGCACGGCGTCGGTCATCACGAACTGCGAGTAGAAGACCACCGGCGGCAGCAGCGCGGTCGCGGCGCCGAAGGCGTAGGAGCGGCGGCGGTTCAGGCCGAGGCGGCGCAGTGCGACGTAGGCGAGCGGGAAGACCAGCGCGTTGACGGCGGCGTTGACGCCCATGACCAGGTGGTAGGCGGTCGCCGGGTCGTCGGCCAGGCGCAGGGCGGGGGATATCAGCAGGGGGTAGCCGCCGGGGACGACCACGCCGACCGGGATCTCGGTGGCCGAGCCGCCGGCCAGCACCCGGGCCAGGGCGAGATAGGAGTCCTCGTCGGGGTGGACCGACGGGAAGCTCATGGACCGGACGAGGACGAGCCGGAACAGCAGCTCGGCGAGGTAGCCGGCGAGCAGCACGGCGGCGGGCCGGGTGGCGGCCGTCCGGACGGCGGCGGCGCGGGCGGTGGCGAGCAGGGCCGGGGCGGGCCGGTCCTGGGTGGGCCGGTCCTGGGTGGGCCGGGGAGGGTGCGGCCGGGTCGTCGTGCGGGGTGGCATGGGAGTGCCCCCTTCTGTCGGACTGTCGGACGACTGCATATGTCGATGGACTGCATATGTAGTCCGACTGGTTCCGAAGAGGGGGAGGTTCCCGGGATCCGTCCGGGCCGACCGGTCGCCGCGAAGTCCGGCACGACCTCGCGCGGCGGCGAGGCGACGCGGCGGCGGTAGTGGCGGGCCCGCCGCGTCCGCCCGGCGACGGGCTCGGCGCCGGTCCCTCCCCGGGCGGGGGAGGGACGCGTCAACCCGCCGTGAGTGCGCCCCGGCCGCTCAGCGCAGCCGCGAGGAGGACAGGATCGACGCCAGGTGCGCGACCACCATGCCCCAGGTGATCACCGCGATGCCCGCGAGCGTCCACCGGGTGGCGTCCAGATTGCCGAGCCCGGCGTCCACCACGGCCGCCGCCAGCAGTACCAGCGAGGCCTCGATGCCGTTCGTCACCCGGTGGATCTTGAACAGCGAGGCGACCTTGCGGGCCGTCGCGATGCCCTGGGAGCGCGGCTGCGTCGACTCCTCGGTGGCCGGAAGCTGCCCGCTGCGAGCCCGGGCCACGTCCACCAGGTCCGTCGACGCCTTGAGCAGCACCACGCCCAGCGCGGCCGCCAGCCCCGCCGACACCCACAGCTCCGAGCCGCCGCGCGCCGCCCGTACGCCCGCGCCGATCATCAGTGCGGCGTCCGCCAGGTAGGCGCCGAGCCGGTCCACGTACACCCCGGCCATGCTGAACTGGCGCTTCCAGCGCGCCACTTCGCCGTCCACGCAGTCGAACAGCAGGAACAGCTGGAACAGCACGACGGCCAGCGCCGCGCCGGTCACGCCCGGGATCAGCAGGGCCGCGCCGCCGCCGACCCCGCACACCACCATCACCCAGGTGAGGGTGTTCGGCGACACCGAGGTGCGCACCAGCTGCCGGGTGGTCCGCAGTGAGACGGCCCGCATGTACAGCCGGCCCGCCCAGTGCTCGCCGTTGCGGCTCTGAAGCTTGGCCTGCGGCTGGCACACCTCGCGCAGCTCGGCGAGCGCCGGAGCAGCCACCATGACGACATCCCTCCACCTGTCCCGAAACGATCACCACAGGCTACGGCCTCCGGGGAAACGCCCGGACCAGCCGGTATGCCGCCGGCGGTACGGGAGGTGTCCTCCGGGGGAACGTCTGCCGCGGACGTCCGCGGGCCGGGTGCGGACCGGGTGCGGACCGGCCGGGTACGGGCCCGCGCGGGCGTCGGTGGTCCCGTGCGGGCGGCCCGTGCCGGCGTCGGTGGTCCCGTGCGGGCGGCGGGGAAAACCGGTGGGCCGCCCGAGCGCCCCCGGGCTAGGCTGCGCGGGTTCGCCGGAACCCGAAGCCCCGGGGCCGAACGCCCGCCCCGACCTCCCGCTCCCGCACGCCGGTTGACGCGGTCCGCGCGGCCCGCACGGTCTCCCGGAACGGAACGAGGAGCGCAGACCCATGGTGACCACGGGCAGCCCGTCACAGAGCCCCGACCAGGCCCGACTGCTGGACGGCCACCGCCCGCAGGGCCCGGTGGAGACCGCCGACCACGAGCGGGCCCGCCGCCTCCTCGGCGTCGCCGACGCCTGGAACAGAAGCACCTTCCCGCTGCACTTCACCGCCTCCGCCCTGATCGTCCACCCGCCGACCCGCCGCGTCCTGCTGCGCTGGCACGTCCGCCAGCAGGCCTGGCTGCACGTCGGCGGCCACGGCGACCCGGGGGAGACCCGGCCGCTGGACATCGCCCTGCGCGAAGGCCTGGAGGAGACCGGCCTGACCGACCTCACCCCCTGGCCCGGCCCCGCCCTCGTCCACCTCGCCGTGGTGCCCGTCCCCGCCTCGCCCGCCGAACCCGCGCACGAGCACGCCGACCTGCGCTTCCTGCTGGCCACCGACACCCCGGAGCAGGCCCGGCCGGAGAACCCGGCGTCCCCGCTGGAGTGGCTCACCGTCGAGGAGGCCGGGCGGCGGACCACCGAGGAGAACCTCCGCGAGACCCTCCACCGCGCCGCCCGCCTGCTGCCGCCCGCCTGACCGGGCTCCACCGCCGCTCCTTTCCCGCGGCCCTTCCCTGCCGTCCTTTCCCACCGCCGTTCCCCGCCGCCGTTCCCTGCCGCCCGACCGACTTCCCCTGGAGACCATCGGATGATGCACACCGACCAGACCCTGATCTTCGACGCCGACGACACGCTCTGGGAGAACAACGTCCTCTTCGAGCGGGTCATCGACGGCTTCCTGGGCTGGGTCACCACCACCCCGGCCGAGCAGGAGCGCACCAGGGCCCTGCTGAACCGGATCGAGGCCGCCAACTCCGCCACCCTCGGCTACGGCGCCACCGTCTTCCGGCAGAGCCTCGCCGACTGCCTGGAGCAGCTCAACAGCCGCACCCCCACGGCCGCCGAGCAGACCCGGATCGACGACCTGCTCACCCCGCTGACCAGCCGCGACGTCGAACTGATCCCCGGTGTCGCCGACACCCTGGCCGCCCTCGCCGACCGCCACCACCTGCTGCTGCTCACCAAGGGCGACCAGGGCGAACAGCAGCGCAAGGTGACCGAGTCCACCATCGACCACCACTTCCGCGGCATCCACATCGTCGCCGAGAAGTCGGTCGACACCTACCGGCAGCTCACCGCCGACCTCGGCCTCGACCCCGGCCGGACCTGGATGATCGGCAACTCGCCCAAGTCCGACATCGCCCCTGCCCGCCGGGCCGGCCTGCGCACCGTCTTCATCCCGCACGAGCACACCTGGGTGCTGGAGCACGCGGAACTCGGCCCGGACGAGGCGACGCTGCAGCTCGGGACCTTCCCCGAACTGCTGCGCCACTTCTGACGACCGGGCCGTCGGGTCATTGCCTGTCGGGCCATCACCCGTCGGGTCGTCGGGCGATCGCCCGTCAGGCCAGCAGTGCGGCCGCCGGCACCGGCGCGCCGTCCCGGTACAGCCAGGCCCGCTCGGCGGCCGACCAGACACCGGCCGTCAGCAGGTACAGCACGGCGGCCACCGGCACCAGCGCCGCGAACAGCACCGACCCGAACGACAGGTACGGCAGCAGTCCCGCCCCCGGCTGCGGGGCGGGCTGCGCCGTCGCCTTCGCGGCCGCGGCCGCGCGTCGGGCCCGGCGGAAGTTGACGAAGCCGACCGCCGCCAGCCCGGCGAACAGCACCCCGAACACCGCCCACTGCCCGGCGCCGTGCGCACCCGTGACGTGCAGGCCCAGCGGCACACCGAACAGAGTGTGGTCCAGCAGATCGTTCGGCGTGGTGAACAGGCGGTACATCACCGAGAAGAACGGCACCTGCACCAGCAGCGGCAGACACCCCGCGAACGGCGACACCTGCTCCTTGCGGTACATCTCGGCCAGCGCCTCCCGCAGCCGCTCCGGCCGGTCCTTGTGCTTCCTCTGCAGCGCGGCGACCTTCGGCGCCAGCCGCGCCCGGGCCTTCTCCCCGCGCGCCGCCGCCCGCGCCAGCGGGTGCAGCGCCAGCCGGACGGCGACGGTGAACAGGACGATGGCGAGCGCGGTCGGCACCAGATGGGCGACAGCGGCGACGACGGCGTGCGCCAGGGCGACGGCCGGGTCGAGAACGGCGAGTACGGACATGGCGAAGCGAGCCCTCCGGGGTCTCAGGAATGAGTGAACGGCGGAGGACGGCTGCGAAGAACTGCCTACGGAAGAAGGGGGTTCACGCGGCCGCCAGGGCCGCCCCCGGCGCCCTCGGGCGTCGCCTGCCCCGGGCGTCCGGATCACGCTGCGGAAGGAACGCCGTACCGAACGCCCGACGCCGCAGCACCCCGCTGCGCACCGCCGCCGGCGCCCGCGCCCCCAGCAGCCGAGCCCCGGCCAGCGCCCCGGCGACCGCCCCGGCCACCAGCGCCACGGCCGCGACGGCGGCCACCGACGCCAGCGTCCCGCTGTCGGCCACCAACTCCCCGGTCAGCACCCGGAGCAGGCCCAGCAGCATCGCGACGACGGTCACGGCGCGCTCCCCCTCCCGGTGCCCCATCGGCTCCCTGACGTACCAGCAGGACGATCCTACGGCGCACCGGGTTCCCGCTCCATCGGGGACATCCCCTACGGCGCGTCCATCGAGTACACCCACACCCGAGCGCCTCCGTCCGCCTCCGACGCCAGCCACAGCCTCGCCGCGAGCCGCTTGGTGTGCCCCGGCAGCGGCTCGGCGAGGAAGGAACCCTCCCGCAAGGGGCCCGCCGCCCCCGGATCCGGTGCACCCGCGTGCCGGAACCCTTCCAGCGCACCGCTGTCGACCGGGTTCCCGTCGCTCGGCTTCACCGCCGCCCCGAGACCGGCCAGGAACCGCTCCTCCTCACCCGGCGGCAGCCGGAACGAGAGGTACGCGGTGTCGTCCTGGAACCCCTTCTGGTAGGCCCAACGGACCTCGCCCGCCGACGCGGGCGGCCGCACGCGCGAGAACTCCCCGACGAACTCCGACGTGACCGTCGTCCACGACCCGGGCCGCCCGCTGTCCGGCGCCGGATGTCGGTCCCACTCCCGCAGCCGGTGGAGCCCTCCCACGACGGCTCCCGCCAGCACCAGCGGCACCACGATCGCCAGCAGCAGCACCCACCATTGCTTCCGTGTCATGGCGTCCTTCCCCCGGGTGCGGTGGGTTCGTCGAGTCGGACGGTGATCGGCTTGGTCCTGCCGACGATGTCGAACTCCTGGGCCAGTCCCGTTTGGTGCAAGGTCGCCATGTCGTGGTCCGTGATGGTGGTTCCGGCGATCGGCGTGCTCTTGCCCTCGTCCCAGTTGTAGCGGTCCCAGACATTGACCTGGTACTGCAGTGACACCTGGGGCTTGCCGTCCGGCCCTGGGACGGCCGTCACCACTCCGGACGTGAGGTACTGGTGGCCTCCGATCGCGCGGTACCAGTTGAGATCGTCGAACCTCCGGGTGCCGACCGGACTCTCGACGGGGATCGCGACCGGCACTCCCCCCGACTTCTCGAACGCCTCCACTGCGGCCTGACGCCATGTGTCCCTGTTGGCGGCCAGCTGGGCATCCGCGCTCGCCCGGAAGCCGGCGTCGTCGCGAAGCATGGGCTCGACGGCCAGAATCAGGGGCTTTCCGTTGCCGTCAAGGTAGTGCGCCATGTTGCGGGCGGCATCGGGGTAGCCGGCGAGCGCACCGCCGCCGACCATGCTCGCGACTTCGACCCGCACCATCTGTTCGGCCACGCCCGGTTCCCGGGTTCCCCACGGTCCGGCCCCCTTGTCGGGCGACGACCACTCGTACTCGGTCGGCTCCAGGGCCCCGGCCTTGATCAGGTTGTCCGCATCGGCCGAGAGCAGCCCGGCCCGTAGCGCGGGGTCGAGCGCGGCCCACCAGGCCTTCCGGGCCGCGGGATCGGTGGGCATGCCCATGGCCGTCTCCAGATCGCTCAGGGCGTTGGCGGCCCCGTCCGGATGCGTCGCCGGGTCGACCTCCTCCGGGTCGAGCGCGCGCAGGGCCGCGGCCACGGCGTTGTCGGCCTCGGTGGCCGCCGTCAGTGCCGCGGTCATGTCCTGGACGTGGTGCTGCAGTTCGTCCCACTTCCGCTTCCGGTAGGCGATCGCCTCGGGGTCGTTTCGCTCCTCGGGCGGCAGGTCGGGCAGGGTGACCGTGCCGTCGTCGGCCACGGTGGCGCCCAGGCCCTCGGCATCGCCGATCGCTCGCAGCAGCTTCTGCTGGGCCTCGGTGAAGGCCTTCCGGGCACGGTGCAACGCGGCGGCGACGGCCAGCGCCTCGTAGTGGAAGGCGTGCAGTTCGTCGGCCAGGAAGCCGATCTCCCGTACGGCCTCGTCGGCGGCCGCGCCGGTCCAGGGCCGGCTTCCGGCGGCCGGGGGCGCGTACGGGCCGCCGCCTCCCGAGAGGGGATGGAGCACACCGGACCGCAGCTGGCCGGCGAGGTGCTCCAGGTGGCCGGAGACGCCGTTCCAGGTGCCGCCCGCATGGTCGAGGGAGGCGAAGGAAGCGTGGCGGAGCAGGGCGAAGGTCACCATGGTTCACGGCCCCTTGAAGCCGGCCGCGGCGGAGCCGTCGGCCGCCCGGTAGCCGCGTGCGGTGGCGTCGAGGCGGTCCGCGGTCAGGCCGAGCCGGTTGTCGAGGCCGGTCCAGCGGGCCTTCCACCAGGTGAGCGCCTGCGACAGCGCGGGTCCGGTGGCGAATCCGCCGGCCAGGGCCTGGACCGCCGCGGCGGTGTCGGGTTCGACGCGGCCGACCGAGAACTGCAGCTCACCCCGCATCCGCCGCGATTCACCGGCGGCCTGCTGGAGCACGGCCGGCTGCACCAGGACGGACGGGCCCGCGGTGCCCGTCCAGGGCCCGGCCGTGCGGGGCGGGCTGAACGGATCCTGTGGTGGTGGCGCGTCCTGGCCGTAGAGCCAGGGATTCAGGTCCTTCTCGCTGGTTCCGGACACGACAGAAGCCCCCCTCTGTGCGAATGATCGGTGGTCGAACCTAGCCGATCGGGCGCGGGCGGGGGCGGGTTTCGGGGGAAGGGGCGGGGGTTGTTCGGGGTGTAGCCGGAGGGGCTACGCGGGGCTACCTTGGAAGGGTGAAGACGATTACCCAGCGGGAGTTCCGGAACAACTCCGCCGCGGTGATGGACGCGGTGGAGGCGGGCGAGACCTTCCACATCACCAGGAACGGGGTCGAGGTCGCCGAGCTGCGGCCGGTGTCCGGGCGTCGGCGGCTCACGGCGGAGGAGCTGGTGGCGCGGCACGTGAAGCTGCCGCGGGTGGACTACCAGCAGATGCGCAAGGAGGCCGAGGAGTACTTCGGGCCCGAGGAACTGGTCGGGGACGAGGGAGACGACCCGTTCGAGCGGCGGCGTGGCTGAGCGCCGCAGGGCGTCCCGGAGGCGGCCGGCCGGGGTGCTGGACACCTGCGTCTACATCGACCTGGCGCTGCTCAACGCGTCCGACCTGCCGGCGGTGCCGGAGCTGACCGCGATCACCTTCGCCGAGCTGCAGCAGGGCGTGTCGATGGCCCGGGACCCGGCCAGCCGGGCGGCCCGGCTGGAGGTGCTGGGCGCGGCGATGGCGGACTTCGACCCGCTGCCCTTCGACGCGGCGGCCGCCGCCCGCTACGGGACGCTGGTCACCCTCACCATCGCCGCCGGGCGGCAGCCGCGCCCGCGCCGGATAGACCTGATGATCGCCGCGGTCGCCTCGGCCCACGGGCTGCCGCTGTACACCCGCAACGTCGCGGACTTCCGGGGGCTGGGCTCGGCGGTGGAGGTCATCGGGGTGTGAGGGCGGCGGCCCCCTCCTGCTCGACCCGGTCGGCCAGGGCGGCCGCGTGCCGCAGTGCCACCGCCCGGTCCCGGGTGCGCAGCAGGACGGTGTTGCCCCCGCGCTTGTCCCGGTCGCTCCCCGCCTTGGCGGCGACGGCCCAGAGCGGGCGGCCGAGCAGTCGCAGGACGAGCCAGCGGAGCCCGGAGTCCAGGCCCACGAGCACGGCGTACGGAACGAGGACGATCAGTCCTTCGCCGCTGCCCGGATCGACGTTCCGGAACGGGTTGTAGTCGTTCAGCCGCTTCCGGGTCGCCCTGAACCGCCCGAGCCACACCACCGCGATCCGTACGGTCACGGCGTCGGGCCCGGTGACGTCGATGTACCCGAGGGCGTCGGCTCCGGTCCGGCGGCCCTCCGCCCAGGCCGCCCGGTTCGCGGCGATGGAGGTGACCAGTTCGTGTTCGCGCGCCTCGGCCTGCTGCGCCTTCTGCCGCGCCTCGAACTCCGCGGTCCACGCGCTCTCGCGCTTCTTCTGTTCGGCGGACCACGCCCGTTCGCGGTCACGACGCTCGTCGGCGCCGATCTGCCGCCCCCGTTGACTGCTCATCCGCTCATCGTAGGAGGCGGGTCCGTGGGGGCGGCAGGTTCCGGCGAGGGGTTCCTCAGCCCGGGCGGACCGCCGTCCCGGTCGCGGCGGAGGCGCGGGCGGCCTCCAGAACGGCCAGGGCGGCCACCGCGTCGCGCGGGTCGACCGGGGGCGGGGTGCCCGGGTCGGTCAGGGCGGCGGCGATGCCCGTGTAGAAGGCGGGGTAGTCGCCCGGGTCGGTGGGCAGCGAGATCGCGGACTCGTCGGTGCCGAGGGTGCCGTACTGCGCGGGCCGGTCGGCGCCCCAGGGGTGGGTGCCGTCGGGGCGCAGGCCGGCCCGCAGGTCGGCCTCCTGCGGGTCCATGCCCGGCTTGACGTAGCCGGCGGTGTCGCCGAGGACCCTCAGCCGGGGCCCGATCAGCGGGGTGACGGCGCTGGTCCACAGGTGCGAACGGGTGCCGCAGGTGTGGGTGAGGGCGAGGAAGGCGTCGTCGTCCACCACCGCGCCGTCGCGCCGCACGTCGATCTCCGCGTACACCGTCTCGACCGGTCCGAACAGGGTGAGTGCCTGGTCGACCAGGTGGCTGCCCAGGTCGTACAGCGTGCCGCCGACCTCGGCCGGGTCGGCCAGCTCCCGCCAGCCCGGCTTGGGCTTGGGGCGGAAGCGCTCGAAACGGGACTCGAAGCGGTGCACCCGGCCGAGCGCGCCGCCGCGCACCAGCCGGGTCGCGGTGAGGAAGTCGCCGTCCCAGCGCCGGTTGTGGAAGACGGAGAGCAGGACGCCCCGCTCCTCGGCGAGCCGGCACAGCTCCCGTGCCTCGGCGGCGGTGCCGGCCAGCGGCTTGTCCACCACGGTGGCCAGGCCGGCCCGCAGCGCGGCGCGGGCGAGCGGCGCGTGGGTGCGGTTGGGCGAGGCGATGACGACCAGGTCGAGCGCGTCCGGGTCGGCGAGCAGCTGTTCGGGCGTGTCCACGGCGCGGGCGCCGGGGTGCTCGCGCGCGAGCTGGGCGCGCCGGTCGGGGTTGGCGGTGACCACGGCGTCCAGCCGCAGCCCCGGGGTGGTGGCGATCAGCGGCGCGTGGAACGCGGAGCCGGCCAGGCCGTAGCCGATCAGGCCGACGCGGAACGGGCCGGGGGTCGTCTTCGGGTTCATGCGCCTACTCAATCACGAGGTGCCCGATTGCTCCCGGTTCGGTGAACGGCGCCGGGGAGTACGGAGGGCGCCCGGGCGGGAGGGTCCTCGCGGTGGGCGTCGGGGAGGGTCCTCGCGGTGGGTGTCGGGGAGGGGCGTCGGGGTGGGCGTCGGGCCGGTGGAAGCGGCAGGTGACGCGGGTGCGGGAGGCCGGGTCGGCGCCGGTCCGGTGGGCGGGACGTCCTGTTCCCGCACACCCGGGCGGATTAGGCTGTGCCGGGTCAGGGCCCTCGTTACGACGCAAGACGCTGCAACACTTCGGGAGAAACGCACGTGGCAGACCGCAAGCCCATCGAGTCCTGGCTGACCGACATGGACGGGGTCCTCATCCACGAGGGCACGCCGATTCCCGGGGCGGAGGAGTTCCTGCGCAAGCTGCGGGAGTCCGGCAAGCCGTTCCTGGTCCTCACCAACAACTCCATCTACACTCCGCGCGACCTCAGCGCCCGGCTGGCCGGGATGGGGCTGGAGGTGCCGGAGGAGTGCATCTGGACCTCCGCCCTGGCCACGGCCAAGTTCCTCAAGAGCCAGCGGCCGAACGGCACGGCGTACGTGATCGGCGAGGCGGGGCTCACCACCGCCCTGTACCAGGCCGGTTACGTGCTGACCGACAACAACCCCGACTACGTGGTGCTCGGCGAGACCCGCACCTACTCCTTCGAGGCGCTCACCAAGGCGATCCGCCTGATCAACCAGGGCGCCCGGTTCATCTGCACCAACCCGGACGAGACCGGCCCCTCCCCGGAGGGCGTGCTGCCGGCCACCGGTTCGGTCGCGGCGCTGATCACCAAGGCGACCGGCGTCGAGCCGTACTTCGTCGGCAAGCCCAACCCGCTGATGATGCGCGAGGCGCTGAACACCGCCGGCGCGCACTCCGAGACGGCGGTGATGATCGGCGACCGGATGGACACCGACATCGTCGCGGGCATGGAGGCCGGCATGGAGACGATCCTGGTGCTCACCGGCCTGACCGCCGCGTCCGACGTGGAGCGGTTCCCGTACCGGCCGACCCGCGTGGTCCAGTCGATCGCGGACCTGGTCGAGCTGGTCTGACCTCCGCGGTGCTGTCGTGGGCCCCGTTCCGGCCGGTCGCCGGGGCGGGGCCGCTGCGTGTCCGGGGAGGGGGCGCTGCGTACCCGGGGCAGAGCCGCTGCGTACCCGGGGAGGGGGTCGGGCGGACGCCGGCCGTAGCCCGGAACCCGCTCCGGGGGCGTGAGTTGTCGGTGGTGCTGTGTAGCGTTCGGGGTGAAAGAGGGCGTGCGGCGCAGCAGCCGCGGTGTTGGAGGTAGATGTCGTGACGGACACGGTCGAGGCGGGCGTGGTCGAGGCCGGCGAGGGCGGCGGGCTGGAACTGCCCGAGTCCTGGCGCGGGGTGCTGGGCGCCGAGACGGAGAAGCCGTACTTCGCGGAGCTGGCGGCCTTCGTGGCGGCCCAGCGCGCGGAGCACGAGGTGTTCCCGCCGAGCGGCCAGGAGTTCGCCGCGCTGGACGCCACCGCGTACGACAAGGTCCGGGTGCTCGTGCTCGGCCAGGACCCGTACCACGACAACGGGCAGGCCCACGGCATGAGCTTCTCGGTGCTACCGGGCACCAGGACGCCGCCGTCGCTGCGCAACATCTTCAAGGAGCTGGACGCCGACCTGGGCATCCCCGCCCCGGACAACGGCTACCTGATGCACTGGGCCGAGCAGGGTGTGCTGCTGCTCAACGCGGTGCTCACGGTCCGCGCGCACGAGGCCAACTCGCACAAGGCGAAGGGCTGGGAGAAGTTCACCGACGCGGTGATCAAGGCGGTGAGCGACCGCGAGGAGCCCGTGGTCTTCGTGCTGTGGGGCAACTACGCGAAGAAGAAGCTGCCGCTGATCGACACCGCCAAGCACGTGGTGGTGCAGGGGGCGCACCCGTCGCCGCTGTCGGCGAAGCTGTTCTTCGGCAGCCGCCCGTTCTCGCAGATCAACGCCGCGCTGGACTCCTTCGGTGCCGAGGCCATCGACTGGCAGGTGCCGAACCTGAAGGAGGCGTGAGCCCCCGCCGGAGCGCCGCCGCGCGTTCCTGAGCACTTCCGGGTGCCGGTGGCCGTGGACCGGACGGGTTCGATGTCCCGTCCGCCCACGGCCACTTGGCGTTCACCGACGGTGAGCGTCGACCGGTGCCGGGTGTGCTTAGCTGGTGCCGACCGGTCGCCGGACCGGTCCCGGGGAGGAGCGGTACGTGCACGGGCTGGGGCGGGCAGGGGCGTTGCGCGGGGCCGTGGGGGCGCTGCTGGCCGGGGTGGTACTGGCGGCCGTGTCCGGCTGCAGCGGGTCGGACGGCGGCGAGCCGCGAACCGGGTCCGCGCCGTCCGCCGCGGGTGCGGCCGGCGGCGCGGCGGCGGGCTCGGGCTTCGCCCAGCTTCCCGGCCAGGCCTTCTACGTCTCCGACCGGACCAACGCCGCCCACCAGGTGTCCGCGCTGCGCGGGCAGGGCCGGACGGCGGAGGCCGACGAACTGCTGCGGATCGCCGCCCAGCCCTCCTCGCAGTGGCTCGGCGAGCAGGGCGCCGGGGAGATCGCCGAACAGGTGAGCCGACGGGCCGCCGAGGCGGGCCGGACGGCGGTCTTCGTCGCCTACGACATCCCGCACCGCGACTGCGGCCAGTACTCGGCCGGCGGCGCCCCCGACGCGGCCGCCTACCGGGCCTGGATCACCGGCGTCGCCCAGGCCCTCGGCGACCGCAAGGCCTGGGTGGTGCTGGAGCCGGACGCCGTCGCGCACACCCTGGACACCTGCGGGATCAAGGGCGATCTGGCCGCCGAGCGGTACGGCCTGCTGGCCTTCGCCGTCCAGGAGCTGAAGAAGAACCCGAACGCGCGGGTCTACCTGGACGCGGGCAACCCCGGCTGGGCGCAGGACCCGGAGGAACTGGCCACCGCCCTGCGCAAGTCGGGCATCGCGGCGGCGGACGGCTTCGCCGTGAACGTCGCCAACTTCTACGACACCGCGCGGAACGCGGCGTACGGTGCCAGGCTCTCCGCGGCCCTGGGCGGGAAGAACTTCGTCATCGACACCAGCCGCAGCGGCAACGGGGCCCTGGGCGGCGACTCCTGGTGCAACCCGCCCGGGCGGGCGCTCGGCGAGCGGCCGACCACCGAGACCGGCCGGCCCGGGGTGGACGCCTACCTGTGGATCAAGAACCCGGGGGAGTCGGACGGCGACTGCGGACGGGGCGAGCCCCGGGCGGGCGAGTTCTGGCTGCCGTACGCGCTCGGGCTGGCGCAGGCGGCGCGCTGAGGCCGCCCGCGCCGACCCGCGCGTGACCGCGCGGCGGCGCGGAGCCGTTGCGGCTACGCGGTGACCTGGATCCAGCGGGCGACCGACGGGGTGCCGGCGGCGTCCGTCAGGAACAGCATGTACCAGCCCGGCGGCAGCAGGTCGGGGTTGCGGGGCAGGGTCAGCGAGACGCCGTCCGCCGTCCGTCCGGCGATGTCCAGAGCCACCGAGCGCTGTTCGACGTCCGTCACGTGGGTGACCGAACTCGGCCGGATCAGCTTCGCGCCGGCGACCGCCTCCGGCCGTGCGGTGCCGACGGCCAGCGTGCCGCCGAGCCCGGCCGCCTGCGGAACGGCACCGACCTGCGGGCGTTCGCCGTGGTACAGGTACGGCGGGGTGTAGATCTCGATGCGCTGCTCGAAGCCGCCCGGCCGGGTCTCGGCCTTGTCGGCGAAGAGCGGGTTGGAGCCCAGCACGGCGACCCGGCCGTCCGGCAGCAGGAGCGCCTCGGAGTGGTAGTCGCGGCCGACGGCCGGTTCGGCGGCGGTGCTGAAGCTGTTGGTGTCCGGGTGGTACACCTGCGCCTTGAGCAGATCGCTGTCGCCCCGGCCGCGGTAGCCGCTGGAGCCGCCGGTGGTGAAGACGGTGTCGTCCGGGAGGATCACGCTGTTGAGGTAGCGGGTGCCGCCGGCCGGCAGGTCCGGGCCCGGGGTGAAGGCGGGCGCGGCGGAGGACAGGTCCGCGATGTCGGTGCGGGCCGTGGACAGCGGGGACTCGCCGACGCCACCGCCGCCGAGCACCATCACCTTCTGCGCCTGCGCGGGCGGCAGCAGCACCGATGAGGAGGTCTCGGTGAGGTTGGGGTCGCGCAGGCCGGGGACGGGCTGGAAGGCCCCGGTCGACACGTCCCACAAGCCGGGCTCGCGGCCCTTGTCGCCGGGGCCGTAGCCGCCGTTGGAGCCGGAGTAGAAGAGCTTGCCGGAGGCGGTCAGGAAGATCGCCGGGTAGGTCGGGAAGTAGTGGTCGGGGCCCTTGGACCAGGACTTGGTCCTCGGGTCGTAGACCTCGTTGTCGTTGCCGTCGAGGATCTCCCCGGTGTCGTCCAGGCCGGAGACGGTGACCACCCGGCCGTCGCCCAGCCCGGTCAGCGTCGGGTACCAGCGGGCGTGGGCCATGTCGGTGACCGGCTCGTAGAGCTCGGTGTCCGGGTTGAACTCGAAGGCGGAGCGGATGCCCTGGTACTCCTGCTTGTCCAGGGTGAGCTTCTCGTTCTGCCCGTACAGGTTGTGGGCGTCGGTGCCGCTCAGGCCCTTGATCCGGTACTGGGCGGGGGAGTCGGAGACGTAGTCTGGGCCCGAGCCGACCGCCTCCACGTACACCCGCTGCTCGCCGGCGATGACCACGGTCTCGCGGCCGGAGCCGGTCTTGGTCGCGGCCGGGACGGTCACCGGGGCGGTGCTGGCGTACTCGTGGCCGTTCGGGGCGACGAAGACGGTGCCCTTGGGGAAGGTCCGGTCGCGCTCCGGGCTCTCGTTGCGCACCCGCATGATGCCGGCTGCCTTCTTCACGGCGGCGGCCAGCTTCTCGTAGCGCTGGGTGCCGCCGGCCACCAGGACGCGGCCGTCCGGCAGCGAGGTGTGGCCGCCGCAGAACATGTCGGCCGGGGTGGGGACCAGCTTGTAGGTGTTCGCGGCCGGGTCCCAGAGCAGGCTCTTGAAGGTGCCCGCGTTGAACTGCTTCTCGTCGTTGCCCGAGCCGGCCACGATCAGGACCTTGCCGGTGCGCAGCAGGGTCGCGTGCACGGCGTTGACCCGGAACTCGGCGGGCAGCGACAGGGTCTGCCAGTGGCCGTACTGCGCCTTGTACTCGGGGCGGTTGATCACGTAGTGGTGGTACTGCTCGGAGGCGAAGCCGAGGACGGCCGGCGCGTTCATCCCGGCCACGGTCAGCGCGACGGTGCTGCCGAGGGCGAGGCGCTTGGTGCGGCCGGCCTTGTGGATCTTCACGGTGGGTGCTCCCCTCGGGAGGCGGTCGGGTGCCGGGCTGGGGCTGCTCGGGGTGGGCTCTGTTCGGTGGGGGTGCTGTCCGCGGGTGCTGTCAGTGGGGGGATGTGCCGCTGCCGGCGCGGTCGGGTGCGGGGCGGTCGGGTGCGGGCCGGGTGGGCGACGGGTCCGGTGCCGTGTGTGCGGGCGGCGAGGTGCGGGGGTCGCGGGCGTGGCGCGGGCGGCGCTTCTCCAGCAGGACCGTCGGGGTGGCCGTCGGTCCGCCGGTGACGGTGAGGTTGGCGGTGGGGCGGGTCCGGCGTCGCCGGACGGCGTCGCCGGCGGTGATCAGGACCGGCAGGAGGGTGAGCACCAGGGCGATCCAGGCCCAGGCGCGCATCGCGGCGTGGTCGTAGCCGGTGACGTAGGAGGCGGTGATCGCGCCGCCGAACACCAGCGTCCAGAACAGGTGGAAGCGGAAGGTGCCGAGCCGGTCGGTGCTGGCCGAGCGGCCCTTGGGCGTCACCACGAAGCGGCTGCGCACCCGCAGCAGCGACTGGAGCAGCGAGGCCGCGTAGACCGGGCCGCAGAGCGCCGACATCACCATCCCGGCGACCCCGGAGGAGCCGGCCGGCTCGTGCGGGCTCACGTTGTGCTTGCGGTTCCAGGTGTAGAGCAGGAGCTGGAGCGCGGCGGCGTCGCTGTAGAGCATCATCCAGATCTCCGAGGAGACGTGCACGCCCGATGCGCCGAAGCCCAGGTAGAGGACGCTGGACAGGCCGCCGAGCAGCCAGGTGAGCGCCGCCATCGGGTAGAAGCCCACCATCAGCGTGTAGTTGAGCAACCGCCCGGGGGACAGCTGCCACAGCACCCGCCAGTACTGGGTGAAGAGGGTCTCGTAGGTGCCGCGGCTCCAGCGCAACTGCTGGGAGAAGAAGTCGGTCCAGGAGGACGGTCCTTCGCCGACCGCGAGCACGTCCGGGGTGTACACGGACTTCCAGCGCTCTCCGGTCTCCGGGTTTCGGCTGCGGTGGAACTCCAGACCGGTCGCCATGTCCTCGGTGATGGAGTCGTACAACCCGCCGATCGACTGGAGCGCGCTGATTCTGACGGCGTTGTTGGTGCCCACGAACATGGGCGCGCCGTAACGGTTTCCGGCGCGTTGGACGAGGGCGTGGAAGAGGTACTGCTGGCTCTCGGAGAATTTGGTGACGGCCGAGCCCGAGCTGCGGTAGTTCCCGTACACCTGGGGGCCGACCACGAATGCCACGTCGGGGTCGCGGAAGTAGCCGAGCATCCGTTCGCAGAAGTCCGGCAGCGGAACGTGGTCGGTGTCCACGGACACCCAGAACTCGTAGTCGTCGCCGTGGGCCTGGAGCCAGGCGTTGTAGTTGCCGTGCTTGGTGCCGGCGCGGAACCTGCCCTTCGGCCGGTTCCACTGCGGCCGGCCGGCGCGGCTGAAGTGCCGCACGCCCAGCTCGGCGCAGAGCTCCCGCATTGCAGGATCGTTTCCCTCGTCCAACAGCCAGACGTCGTACGGTCCGTTGTGCCGTACGGCGCGGGCCGCGGTCAGCGTGGCCCGGACCATCTCCGGCGGCTCCTTGCCCGGCACGCAGGTGGTGAGGAAGGCGACCCGGGTGCCGGGCACCGGCGTCACCGGGACCGGGTCACGGGCGACCAGCGTGGCGTGGGTGTTGGAGACGACGTTGACCAGCCGGAACACCTCGACGACGGCGATGATGCCGATCATCACCTTGTCGCCGAGCAGCACCAGGGCGTTCGTCTCGTCCAGCCGCTCGGGCCAGTGCTCCGGCAGCAGCAGCCAGACCAGCAGCACCGTCTCCACCACCGGGGCGGCGACCATCAGCAGCGCGGCGCGGATCCGGTGCGGCTCGCGGCGCAGCAGGCTGCGGTACCGGACGCGGTAGGGCGCCGCGGGCGGTGGATCGTACGGGGCGGAGGCGTACGGGGGAGAGGCGTGCGGGGCGCTCGCCGAAGCGGGGTCGTACGGGGCGGCCGGTTCGGGCCAGTAGACGCCGCCACCGAGGTCGTCGTCCTCGTCCGGGTCGTACGCCGGGCCCGCGAGACGGCTGAAGTGGCCGTAGTCGTACGGGGCTTCGGGTGCGGGAACGGCACTGAGGGCGGCCTCGTCCAGCTGCCCGGCACCTCGCCCGCCGGCCGTTCCGGCGCCCTTTCGCCGCGAGAACGGCGTGGTCATGGCTGCTCCCCCCGGGAGTTCGCTCCGTGCTCGGCTCGCTCGGCCTTCGCGTGGGCCTGCCTCGACTCGGAGCCGTCCGGGTGGAACTCGGTGGTACCGGCCGGAATCGGCTGGAACGGGACCGGGTGAACTGCGCTTCTCAGGCAGTTCCCGGGCCGTCCAGCGCATTCGCCGGGTTCCGCCGGTTCTGTCGCGCGTCGGTACGGGGGCTTCGAATCCGGGATCCCGATGCACTTTCCAGCTTCCCCTCCGGGCGCTCCGGGATCCTTGGCCTCATCAACTCTCCCCGAGTGCACCGGTGATCGCAACCAATCCGGGAGATCGCCGCCGCCCAAGCATGAAGATGCCACGGTTCCCGGCCGGTCCGGCGGGCGTTGGTGCTATTGCGGTGAATTCGCCCGGTCCCGGGCGGCGATCCGTGGAACTCGGGTGCGGCGGAGGACTGTTGAGGGGGCGGTCGCGGTCGCGGTCGCGGTCGCGGTCGCGGGGGCGGGGCGGGGGCGGGGCGGGGCGGCTGCGGGGCAGCGCAACGGCCGGACCGCCCCACGGGCGATCCGGCCGGCGCGCCCGGGGCCGGGCCGGTCAGCGCGGAGGCAGCAGGGCGGCGCCGGTCGCGGCCCGGACCTCCGCGAAGTTCACGCCCGGCGCCGTCTCCACCACCCGCAGCCCCTCCGGGGTCACGTCGATCACCGCGAGGTCGGTGACGATCCGGTCCACGACTCCGCGACCGGTCGCCGGAAGTGACAGCTCGTCGACGATCTTCGGCGAGCCGTCCCGGGCGGTGTGCTCCATCACCACGATCAGCCGGCGGGCCCCGTGCACCAGGTCCATCGCGCCGCCCATGCCCTTGACCATCTTGCCGGGGATCATCCAGTTGGCGAGGTCCCCGGTGGCCGACACCTGCATCGCGCCGAGCACCGAGACGTCGATCCGCCCGGCCCGGATCATGCCGAAGGAGAAGGCGGAGTCGAAGTACGAGGCGCCGGGCGCGACCGTCACCGTCTCCTTCCCGGCGTTGATCAGGTCGGCGTGCTCGGCGCCCTCCTCCGGGTACGGGCCGACGCCGAGGATGCCGTTCTCCGAGTGCAGCACCACCTCGACGCCCGGCGGGAGGTGGTTGGGGATCAGGGTGGGCAGGCCGATGCCCAGGTTCACGTACTGGCCGTCGCGCAACTCGCGGGCGGCGCGGGCGGCCAGGGCGTTGCGCGGGTCGAGGGCGGTCGCGGGCGCGGAGGCGGGCGCGGGTGCGCAGGTTCGGGCGGAGGTGGGTGCCGGGGCGGCGGTCTCGGTGGGCATCGGGTCAGGCCTCCTGGAGTGCGGGGCGGACGGTGCGGCGCTCGATGCGGCGGTCCCCGGGGTCGGCGGCCACCACCCGGTCGACGTACACCCCGGGCAGGTGCACCGCGTCCGGAGGGAGCTCGCCCGGCTCGACGATCCGGTCCGCCTCGACCAGGGTGATCCGGCCCGCCGCCGCGCAGAGCGGGTTGAAGTTCCGGGCGGCGGCGTGGAACACGCAGTTGCCGTGCCGGTCCGCCACCTCGGCCCGGACCAGTGCGAAGTCCGCCGTGATCGCCTCCTCCAGCAGGTACCGGCGGCCGCCGAACTCCCGGACCTCCTTCGGCGGGGAGGCCAGGGCCACCGAGCCGTCGGCCGCGTAGCGCCAGGGCAGCCCGCCCTCCTCGACCTGGGTGCCGACCCCGGCCGGGGTGAAGAACGCGGGGATGCCGGCGCCACCCGCCCGCAGCCGCTCGGCCAGCGTGCCCTGAGGGGTCAGCTCCACCTCCAGCTCGCCGGAGAGGTACTGCCGGGCGAACTCCTTGTTCTCCCCGACGTACGAGGAGGTCATCCGGGTGATCCGGCCGGCCCGCAGCAGCAGGCCCAGCCCCCAGTCGTCCACCCCGCAGTTGTTCGACACCACCCGCAGTCCGGTGGTGCCGGAGTCGGCCAGGGCGCCGATCAGCGTGCTCGGGATGCCGCAGAGGCCGAAGCCGCCGACGGCCAGCACCGCGCCGTCGGGGATGTCCCCGACCGCGTCGGCGGGGGAGTCCAGGACCTTGTCCAAGGGATCACCTCATGAGGGAGTGGGAGGAGAGGAGTGGGAGGAGAGGGGAGGGGCGGAACGGCGGGGCAGGGGGCAACGGGCCAGGGGGTGACGGGGAGCGGGGAGGGGCGGGGAGCGGGGGCGGGACGGCCGGCGGGCCCGGGAACCGCGCGGAGCCCGTGGCCGTACCAGGCCGGGCTGGGGTCCTGCCTGGGCCGGACCGGGCGGGCACGCCGCTGGGGTGGCTGCCGCCGGACGGGCTCCGCGCCCCTCCACCGTCACCGGGCGGGGGCCGCCGCAACCATGGCGGCCACCCCCATGGGCGGGTGCGGAGTCGTGTCGAAAGGCCACACCCGGGCGCCCGGAGGGCGGCGGAGGCCCGGCGGTATGTCGGCCGGAGCCACATCCGGGCGGGCTGATGCGTCAACTGGGCACATGTCGCCACTCCCACCGCACACCTACGGTTCCCGCAATCACCCCGCCGCACCTCAGGAGTCGGTCACCATGCGCAGCTCGACAGCCCCCTCCCGGACCGCCGCCGGCGCCCGTCCGGGCGACTCCCTGACCGGCGGACCGGCCCGGAAGCTCGCCGCCCTCGCGGCCTGCGTCCTGCTGGCCTCGGGCTGCGCCAAGGCCGGAACGGCCGGGACGAGCGCGGCGGACGGTGGCGCGAAGGGCCCGATCAAGGTCGGCCTGGTGTACTCCAGGACCGGGCCGCTGGCCGCCTACGGCAAGCAGTACCTGGAGGGCTTCAAGGCCGGCCTGAGTTACGCGACCAAGGGCACCGGCGCGGTCGACGGGCACAAGATCGAGTTCGAGGAGCAGGACGACGCCGGCGACCCGGCCAAGGCGGTGTCCGCCGCCAAGGACCTCATCGGCAAGGGCTACAAGGTGCTGGCCGGCTCCACCGCCTCCGGCGTGGCCCTCCAGGTCGGCCCCATCGCCGCGCAGAACAAGGTGCTCTTCATCAGCGGCCCGGCCGCCGCGGACAAGGCCACCGGTCTGAACAAGTACACCTTCCGATCCGGCCGCCAGTCCTACCAGGACATCAAGACCGCGGCCTCGTTCGTCGGTGACGCCAAGGGCAAGAAGGTCACCGTGCTCGCTCAGGACAACGCCTTCGGCCAGGCCAACGTGGCCGCGGTGAAGGCGGTGCTCGGCGGTGAGGGCGCGACCGTCGACCAGGTGCTCGCCCCGCCGAGCGCCACCGACCTCACCCCCTTCGCCACCCAGGCCAAGACCGCCAAGCCCGACCTGCTGTTCGTCGCCTGGGCCGGCGACACCGCGTCGGCCCTGTGGACGGCGCTCAACCAGCAGGACGTGTTCGCCGACACCAAGGTCGTCACCGGCCTCGACCTGGCCGCCTCCTACCCGCTGTTCGGCCCGGCCGGCGAGAAGATCTCCTTCCTGAACCACTACTTCGACGGCGCCGCCGGCACCCCGGTGGAGAAGGCCATGACCGAAGCCGTCTCCGCCGCCGGAGGGAAGACGGACATCTTCACCCCGGACGGCTTCACCGCCGCCCAGATGATCGTGCACGCCGTCGAGTCCAACCACGGCTCCGCCGACGACACTTCGGCCCTGGTCAAGGCCCTGGAGGGCTGGAGCTTCGACGGGGTCAAGGGGAAGACCACGGTCCGCGCCGAGGACCACGCCCTGCTCCAGCCGATGTTCCAGGTACGGCTGACCGGCAGTGGCGCCGCCGCCAAGCCCTCGGTGGAGAAGACCCTGACCGCGGACGAGGCAGCGCCCCCGGTCACCCCGATGGCGGGCTGATCCCGATGCCCGCCCGTACCGCCTCCACTCCTTCCTCCTCCTCCGCTCAGGGCTCCTCGTCCGTGCGTTCCTCCGCGTCCTCCTCCCCGGTGCTGCGCCTGGACGGGCTCGGCTGGGCCGTCCGCGGCGTGCCGATCGTCGAGGACGTCTCCTTCTCGGTCGGCGAAGGCGAGTTCATCGCCTTCATCGGGCCCAACGGCGCCGGCAAGACCTCCCTCTTCAACCTGATCTCGGGCATCTACCCGGCGACCCACGGCAGCCTCCACCTCGATGGCGCGGACGTCACCACCGAGGCGGTGCACGCCAGGGCCCGCCGCGGTCTCGGCCGCACCTTCCAGACCTCCTCCCTCTGGCCGGGGATGACGGTCGCCGACCACGTCCGCCTGGCCGCCCAGGCGGCGGCCGGGCCGCGCGCCTCGTACCGGCTCTGGCGCCGCGCCGACCGTTACGAGCAGCAGTTGGCCGACACCCTGGAACGCACCGACCTCACCCACCGCGCCGACACCCTGGCCAGTGCGCTCTCGCACGGGGAGAAGCGCAAGCTGGAGCTGGCCGTTCTGCTGGTCTCCGAGCCCCGGCTGATCCTGCTGGACGAGCCGATGGCCGGTGTCAGCGCGGAGGAGGTGCCCGCCCTCACCGAGCTGATCCGTTCCGTGCACCGGGACCTGGGCCGGACCGTCCTGATGGTCGAGCATCACATGGACGTCCTGCTCGGCCTGGCCGACCGGCTCGCGGTGATGCACCACGGCACGCTGCTCGCCCTGGACACCCCCGAGGCCGTGATGGCCGACCCGACCGTGCAACAGGCCTACCTGGGTGAGGCGTTGTGACCTCCTCTCCGTTCTCCGCCCAGCGCCCCACTCCTTCGGGGCGCTCCGCCTCCTCACCGTCCTCCGACACCGTCCCCCTCCTCTCCGTCCGCGATCTGCGGGTGGTCATCGACGGGCTGCACATCCTGCACGGGGTCGACTTCGACGTGGCCCCCGCCGGGGTGACCGCACTCCTGGGCCGCAACGGCGCCGGCAAGACCACCACCGTCAAGGCCGTCATGGGCCTGGTGCCGCGCACCGGAAGCATCCAGCTCTCCGAATCCGAGCTCTCCTCCCTTCCCACGCATCTGGTCGTTCGTCACGGCATCGGCTACGCGCCCGAGGACCGGGGGATCTTCGCCGGCCTGACGGTCGCCGAGAACCTCCGCCTCGCCGAGCGCGCCGCCGGGAGCGGGGGCGGAGGCGCGGCCGGTGAACCGGACTACGCACTCGTCCACGAGCTCTTCCCCGAACTCAAGCAGCGGGCCGGGCAGTTGGCCGGAACGCTCTCCGGCGGCCAGCAGCAGATGGTGGCGATCGGCCGGACGCTGCTCAACCGCAACCGGCTGATCATTGCCGACGAGCCCACCAAGGGCCTGGCCCCGAAGATCGTCGCCGAGGTGGCCGAGGTGCTGGCGCGCGCGGCCGAGGCCGTGCCCGTCCTGCTGGTCGAGCAGAACCTCGCCCTCGTCCGCCGACTGGCCGGCACCTGCGCCGTCCTGGCCGACGGCCGGACCGCCCACCGCGGCGACACCGCCGAGCTGTTGGCCGATGAGGAAGCCGCCCGCCGCCTGCTCGGCGTCGGCTCCCGCCACCCGCTCGCCGGCGGGCCCCGGCCCGCCGCCTCCCCGGCCGCCCCCGTCGTCACCGCCGAGGTGAAGCCCTGATGGACACCGTCGTCCTCCTTTCCTGTACCGGACTCGGTCTCGGTGCGCTGTACTTCCTGGTCGCCTCCGGTCTGTCGCTGATCTTCGGTCTGATGGACGTGCTCAACTTCGCGCACGGCGCCCTGCTCTCCATCGGCGCCTACGCCACCTGGTGGGCCGGCGCCGAGGCCGGCTTCTCCTTCTGGCTCGCGGTGCCGTTCGGCACCCTGGTCGGGACGGCCGCCGCCGTCCTGTTGGAGCTCTTCCTGATCCGGCCGCTCTACAGCCGCCCGCGCGACCAGATCCTCGCCACCGTCGGGGTCGGGCTCGCCGTACCCGCCCTGCTGATGGGGGTCTGGGGCGCGGATTCCCGTCCCTTCCCCCAGCCGGAACTGCTGTCCGGCACCTGGCACGTGCTCGGGGCGACCGTCCCGGTCAACCGCTTCGTGCTGGTGGCCGCCGCCGCACTGCTGCTGCTCGCTCTTCGGTTGTTCCTCGCCCGCACCCGCTACGGGCTGATCGTCCGGGCCGGCGTCGAGGACCGGGCGATGGTCACGGCGCTCGGCATCGACGTCCGGAGGGCGTTCACCCTCGTCTTCGCCCTCGGCGGGGCGGCCGCCGCGCTCGGCGGCGCCCTCGGCGGCCTCTACTTCGGTTCGGTCAATCCCGGCCAGGGGACCGGCCTGCTCATCTTCGCCTTCGTCGTCGTGGTCATGGGCGGCATGGGCTCCGTGACCGGAGCCGCCGTCGCCTCGGTGGGCGTCGGCCTCGTCCAGCAGTTCGCCAACTACTACACCGGCGCCGGTCTCGGCGACCTCTCGGTCGTCGTCCTGCTCGCCGTCCTGCTTCTCGTCCGACCCCGTGGACTCACCGGGAGGCTCGCGTGAGCGCCGAAACACCGATCACGAGCACCGGTGGCCCCGCGGCGAGCCGCAGCGCCGCCGCTCCGGCAGGGGGGACTGACACCGGCCCTGCCGTGACCGCCGTGCCGGAGGAGGGGACTGACACCAGCTCCGCCGACACCGCCACTGTGGCAAGGGGGACTGACACCGGCCTTGCCGAGACCCATTGTGAACACAGGAGCGGGCCCGGCGCCATCCCTCGAACAGGTGATTCAGTCACTAACCGCTGGACAGGCGTGCACAGAGCGCTACGCTGGTGGCCGATCGCCCTGCTGATCACGTTCCTTGTCGCCCCATACAGTGCGCTTCCCGTCCCGGGACTGCTCGACGGCCCGCTCGGCAGCCCCGGCAGCCTCCAGCTGCTCGCCCTGTGCCTGCTCTACGGGGCCCTCGCCACCGGTTACGACCTCCTGCTCGGTCGGACCGGACTGCTCTCCTTCGGCCACGCGCTCTACTTCGCGACCGGCCTGTACGCCACCGATCTCGGCATGCTGGAGCTGCGGCTGCCGTTCGCCGCCGCCGCGGTGTTCGGCGTCGCCTGCTCCGTGCTGCTGGCCCTGCTGCTCGGCTCGGTCAGCCTGCGCGTCACGGGCATCGGGTTCTCCATGGTCACCCTCGCCTTCGCCCAGGCCGGCTCGATCCTCGTCCAGCGCAACCCCGGCGGCGTCACCGGCGGGGAGGAGGGCCGCTCTGCTCCGGCCGACCTGCTGCCCGCCGGCCTCCTCGGGATCGAGAACACCGCCAACCTGTACTGGATCGCCGTCGGCTACCTGGTGCTGACCGTCGCCGCGGTCCACTGGGCCGTCAAGTCGCCGATGGGCCGGGTCTGGGAGGGCATCAAGGAGAACGAGCGCCGGGTCGAGGTGCTCGGACTGCGGCCCTACGGCTACAAGCTGGTCGCCTTCGTGCTGGCCGGCGGGCTCGCCGGGCTGGGCGGGGTGGTCTACCTGCTGCTGACCGGTGGCGCCACCCCGCAGGCCGCCACCTCGGACGCCACGCTCGCGCTCCTGGTGATGGTCGTCCTCGGCGGCTCCGGCAGCCGCTGGGGACCGCTGCTCGGCGGTGTCCTGTACACCTGGGCGAGCCACCGGCTCGGCGACCTCGCCAACTCCTCGACCGTCGCCGACCTGCCGGCGGTGCTGCGGGTGCCGCTCTCCCAGCCCCTGTTCCTGCTGGGCGCCCTGTTCGTCGCCGTGGTCTACCTGCTGCCAGGCGGCCTGGCTAGACTGCCTGCCCGCATCCGCGCCGCCCGGTCCGCCCGCTCCGCCTCGGTGCCGGCCGGCCTCGGAACCGCCCACCCCACCGGAGGTACCCCCGCGTGAGCCAGTCGCCGCTGAAGCCCGAGGAGTTGACCGTCCCCGTGCCCGGTGGGGACCTGGCCGTCCTGCGCTGGCCCGCAGACGACCCGCAGGCCCCCACGATCGTGGCGGTGCACGGCATCACCGCCAACGGCCTCGCCTGGTACGAGGTCGCCCGCCGGCTCGCCGGCCGGGTCACCCTGCTCGCGCCCGACCTGCGGGGCCGCGGAGCCAGCCGCTCGGTCGCCGGACCGTACGGGCTGGCCCGGCACGCCGACGACGTGGCCGCGCTGATCGGCGCCCTCGGCCCGGGGCCCGTCACGGTGGTCGGCCATTCGATGGGGGCCTGGGTCACCGCCCTGGCCGCCGTCCGGCACCCCGGCCTGGTCCGCCGCGTCCTGCTGGTCGACGGAGCGGTGACCTTCCCGCTGCCGCAGGGCGTCCGCGAGGAGGACGCCCTGGCCGCGGTGCTCGGCCCCGCGCTGGCCCGGCTGTCCACGACCTTCCCGGACCGGGACGCCTACCGGGAGTTCTGGCGCGGGCATCCCGCCTTCGCCGGCGAGTGGACCGAGGGGATCGACGCCTACACCCAGCGCGACCTCGTCGGCACGGAGCCCGAACTGCGCTCCTCCTGCGTGCTGGAGGCCGTACAGATCGACGGCGCCCAGGTCCTGCTGGACGAGGACGCGGCCGGCGCCGTGCACCGGCTGCCCTGCCCGGCCGACCTGCTCTGGGCCGAGCGCGGCCTGCTCGACGAGCCGCAGGGCCTCTACGACCGCGCGCGGCTCGAACTGGCCCGGCTGGACACGGAACGGGTGCCCGCCGCACCGGTGCCCGGCACCAACCACTACTCGATCCTCTGGGGCGCGGCCGGGGCGGACCGCATCGTCCGCAACCTGCTCGCGGACGCCCCCGCCGCCGGGTAACCGGCCGGGACGACAGCGGCCGGCGAGGGCTCCGACCCCCGCCGGCCGGTGCCGGTGGCCCGCTCCCGCGCCCCTCGGCGCGTCAGCCCGCCGTGCCGAGGAAGCTCTCCCAGCCGCCCGCCGGCGCCTGGCCGACGTTGAGCGAGCGCAGCTTGCGCAGGGTGGACTGGTCCTGCACCTCCAGCCACTCGACCAACTGCTTGAAGGAGACCAGTCGGACGTCGGGCTTGCCCGCGACGGTCTTGAGGGTCTCCTCGACGGCGTCCATGTAGATGCCGCCGTTCCACTGCTCGAAGTGGTTGCCGATGAAGAACGGCGCGCGGTTGCTGTTGTAGGCGCGCTCGAAGCCCGCCAGGTAGGAGTTGGTGGCCTGGGTGCGCCAGTCGCCGTACTTGGCCGGGTCGCCCTTGGTGCTGCCGCTGGACTGGTTGGCCAGGATGTTGTAGTCCATCGACAGGACCTGGAAGGTGTGCCCGGGGAACGGGATGGACTGCAGCGGGAAGTCCCAGACCTTGCCGTCCTGCACCTTCTGCGGCCATATCTGCAAGCCGCCCGAGGAACTGGCGTCGTACTTCCAGCCCAGCTTGGCGATGGTCGGCAGCAGCGCCTTCTGGCCCTCCAGGCACGGGGTGCGGCCGCCGATGAGCTCCTTCTTGTAGTCGAAGGGGAGCGGGTCGACGTCGGTGAAGCCGGTGTTGGTCCGCCACTGGGTGACGAAGCCGATCGCCTGGTCGATCTCGCTCTGCCAGTCCTCGGGGGTCCACATGTTGACCCCGTTCTTGTCCGGACGGCTGGAGCAGAAGTGCCCGTTGAAGTGGGTGCCGATCTCGTGCCCGGCCAGCCAGGCCTGGCTGATGAGCTTGAGCGTGCTCTTCACCGCGCCGTCCGACAGGTACGGGATGTCGGAGGCGCCGACCGAGTGCTTCGGGGGGTGGTACAGGTCGGCCTTGCCCTTGGGGAGGGCGTATATGCCCGAGAGGAAGAAGGTCATCGTGGCCTTGTGCTGCTCCGCCAGCTTCAGGAAGCGGGGGAACTGGCCGTCCTCGGTGCCGCCGGCGCCGTCCCAGGAGAAGACCACGAACTGCGGCGGCCGCTCGCCCGGCTTGAGCTTCTCGGGCTTGGGCTGGTTCGGCTGCGGTCCGGTGTCCGCGTTGGAACCGTCGCCGATCGGGGTGCCCTTGGGCACCGCCTGCTGGGGGCCGGGGCTGCCGCCCTGGGTGGTGCCGGTACCGCCGGGGCCGGGGGAGGAGGCACCTTGTCCCGAGCCGGATCCGCCGCTGGAGCAGGCCGCGACCGCGCCGAGGGCCGCGGTCGCGGCGGTTGCACTGAGCACCGTCCTGCGCGAGATGCTGGTCATGGTCTCCCCTGGGTGCCGATGCCGGTGGTGGGGGCGGTCCGCAGCCGCACCGGTCAAATCGGGCAATTGATGAATATTCCGCCGTTAGCATGTCATGTCGCCGCGACGGCTTCCAAGGTCGCCGAGCGCTGACGACTTCCAACACGCCTGGCGCATCCGGCTGGGCTGCGGGGATGCGCCGACTGTTGCCGTCCTGTGACGCTTCCCGCCCCGTGCGGCCCGGTCAGTACGCTACCGCCGGTCGATCGGCCCGCCGCCGGAGTTCGTCGTCGTCCGGCCCGATCGGTCGCCCTTTTGGGAAAACTTTTGCCCCTTGCAGGGGCGGGCGGCCCGAAGCCCGCCAGTGGAGGGCCGGCCCGGGCGGGCGTGCGGAAAGACGTGCGGGAAGAGGTGTGCCGGCCCGGGCGGGACCACGGAAGCCGCGCGGGACCACGGGCAAGGGGGCCGCCGCAGCGGGACCGTCACAAGGGGCGGAGGGCCGGCCGGGAGCGGCCGCCGGGCGGACCGTCAGAGTGCGGCGAGCCGCCGGGTGCGGCGCACCATGCGGGCGATCGCGGTGCTGATGGCGGTGGCCGCCGCGCAGGAGACCACGAGGCTCAGCCAGGCGGTGTTGAACCAGTGGCTGTTCAGCCAGCCCAGCGTCACGATGTAGGCGGCCCAGACCAGCGCCGCCAGTGCCGACCAGTGCAGGAACCGGTGCGGATGGGCGGGGGAGTGGCCGATGGCCAGGTCGAGGACGGTCCGCCCGGCCGGGACGAACCGCGCGACCACCACCATCGCGGCGGCCGCCCCGTGGGGGCGTTCGATCAGGGCCTCTTGGACCCGGGCCACGCTGGCCGCCAGTTTGGGGCGCCGGGCGAGCCGGCGGTGCAGCACCGGGGCGCCGCGCCGGGCCAGGTTGAGCAGCAGCAGGTCGCCCAGGAAGGAGGCCACCGCCACGCCCAGCCCGAGCATCAGGGGCGCACCGTCGATCTGCGAGGTCTTGAGCACGGCCAGGATGACCAGCGTTCCGCTGGGGATGAACGGAAGGAGGGCGTCCCCGAGCACGGCGACGAGCGCCAGCGCGCAGATCCACGAGGATCCGATCGCCGCCACGAAGTTCAAGGCCCTTTACTCCCTCCACGCCTCCCGAGGGAGCAGGTGGCTGCAGGGGTCAACGCTAGCGCCTCGACTTTTCATGCCATGAAGCACCCCGGTATGGCATGGGTCACGGTCGCTGATTCCGGCCGCGCCGCGGGGCGGGGAACCGCGCGTCCGGGCCGGTCCGGGGGCCGGGGCGCCCGGGTGGCGGACCGCCGCCGAAACCGAACGAGCCCCCGGGGCGGGGTGCCGCGCCGAGGGCTCGCAGTGATCGTCCGGTGCTGGTCCAGCCCGACGATCTTGCTGGTGGAGTGCGGATCCCGCTCCGGCGACCCGCTCCCGGCCCCAGCCTGCCGGACGCCGGCCCCCGGTCGCGAGCCCTGGCGCTGGCGACTTCCGGCGCTGGCGGGAAGTCGCCAGCCGTGTTCGCCCGCTGGCTCTGCGTCAGCCGAACGGTCGGTCGACTTCCGCGCGAAATGGCCGAAACCCGCTCGGACCGTGGCCGGACGACACTCCGGAGGCGGGAACAGCGAGGCCCCGGCCGTGGTTGACCCCCCTCGGCGACAGCGACCGGCGGGCCATCCGGGACCGCGCGGTCACCCACGACGGCCGGCCCGAGGACGGCGGCCAGAAGGGCGGACGGGATGACCACCGAGGACCACCAGGAGCACGGGACCGGACCGGAGGCCGGACCGCAGACCGGACCGGCGGCCGGCGCGGCGATCCGCGGCACCGCCCGCGGGACCGCGCCCGCGCCGCTCTCGATCCTCGACCTCGCCACCGTCGGCGTCGGCCACACGCCCGCCGAGGCCCTCGCCGCCACCACCGAACTGGCCCGCCGGGCCGAGCAGTGGGGCTACCACCGCTTCTGGGTGGCCGAGCACCACGGCATGCCCGGCGTGGCCAGTTCCACCCCGGCCGTCCTGCTCGCCCACCTCGGGGCCAACACCACGACGCTGCGGCTGGGCTCCGGCGGCGTCATGCTCCCCAACCACGCCCCGCTGGCCGTCGCCGAGCAGTTCGGCCTGCTGGAGGCCCTGCACCCGGGGCGGATCGACCTCGGACTCGGCCGCGCCCCCGGCACCGACCCGGCCACCGCCCGGGCGCTGCGCCGCGGCCTCGCCGAAGGCGCGGACGACTTCCCGCAGCAGCTCGCCGAGCTGACCCACTTCCTCGACGGCGACTTCCCGGACGGTCACCCGTACGCCCGGCTGACCGCCGTCCCCCGGGGCGAGGGCCGCCCGCCGGTCTGGCTGCTCGGCTCCTCCGGTTTCAGCGCCCAGCTGGCGGGCCGCCTCGGCCTCCCGTTCGCCTTCGCCCACCACTTCAGCAGCACCAACACCATCCCGGCGCTGGACCTCTACCGCTCGTCCTTCCGCCCCTCCGCCGTGCTCGCCGAGCCGTACGCGCTGATCGGCGTGAGCGCGGTCGCCGCCGACGACGAGCCCTCGGCCCGGCGCCTCGCCCGCTCCGCGGCCCTCGGCATGCTCCGCCTGCGGCGCGGCAACCCCGGCCCGATCCCCACCCCGGAGGAGGCCGAGGAGTACCCGTACAGCCCGGTCGAGGCCGACTTCATCGACAGCTGGCTCGACAACGTCGTGCTCGGCGACCCGGGCCGGGTCGCCGACGGGCTGGAGGCGCTGCGCAAGCGGACCGGCGTGGACGAGCTGATGGTCACCTCGCACATCCACGGCCACGAGGCCCGGCTCCGCTCGTACGGCCTGATCGCCGAGGCCTACGGCCTGACGGCGGCGTGACCTCGACGGCGGCGGCGTGAGCTCGACGGCCTGACGGCACCGGGACCGACGGCGCCCGGCGTGACCGGGCACTCGGACCGCCGGCCCGCCGGTCGCCCGCCCGTCCTGCGGCTACCGGCCGTTCAGGGCGGGGCGGCCCTCACGGAGTATGGCCGCGACCAGCTCGGCCTCCCCGGGGCGGGCGAAGTACCAGCCCTGGGCGGTGTCGCAGCCGGTCAGCCGCAGGCGCTCGGCCTGGGCGGCGCTCTCGATGCCCTCGGCGGTGACGGTCAGGCCGAGGGTGTGGGCGAGCTGCACCATCGCGCCGACGATCTGCTCGTCCGCATCGCTGCGCCGGGAGCGGAGCTCCGGGCGGCCCGGACGGTCCGTCGGGGCGGGCTCGCGGAAGCCCTCGATGAAGGTGCCGTCGAGCTTGAGCACGTGCACCGGCAGCCTGGAGAGGTAGGCCAGGTTGGAGTAGCCGGTGCCGAAGTCGTCGATCGCGATCCGCACACCCATGTCCGCGAGTGCCTGGAGGGCCTGGAGCGGGCGGCCGCCGGGGCCGAGCAGGGCGCTCTCGGTGATCTCCAGCTGGAGGAGCCGGGCCGGCAGCCCGGTGCGTTCGAGCGCCCGGGCGACGTCGGCGACGATGTCGGAGTCCCAGATCTGGCGGGCGGCCAGGTTGACGCTCACGAAGGTCTCGGTGTCGGGGAACTCGGTGAGCCACTGCCGGGCCTGCCGGCAGGACTCCTCCAGCACCCAGGTCCCGAGCGGCACGATCGCGCCGGTCTCCTCGGCGAGCGGGATGAAGCGGTCCGGGGAGAGCGTCCCGTAGCGGGGGTGGCGCCAGCGGACCAGCGCCTCCGCGCCGTGCACCGCACCGTCGGCCAGGCCGACCAGCGGCTGGTACTCGATGGTGAACTCACGGCGCTCCAGGGCCGGGCGCAGTGCGGTGGCAAGCAGCTGCCGGGTGAGCTGGTGGGCGCCGCGGTCCGGGTCGTAGAGGGTCCAGCGGGCGCGGCCGTCGGCCTTGGACCAGTAGAGCGTGGCGTCGGCGTCCTTGACCAGGTCGGTCGGGGTGGTCTCGTGCACGGACCGCTCGACCACGCCCACGCTGGCGGTGATCACCAGCCGGTGCCCGGAGACGTCGAAGGGACGTTCCAGCACCTCCAGGATCCGGGCGGCCAGCTCGGTCAGCTGCTCGCTGCCCAGGCTGTCGGTGACCAGGACGGCGAACTCGTCGCCGCCCATCCGGGCCACCAGGTGGGTGTCCCGCCCGTCGAACCCGCGCCGCAACCGGGTGGCGACGGCGATCAGCAGCTGGTCGCCGATGTGGTGGCCGAGCGCCTCGTTGATCGCCGCGAAGCCGTCGAGGTCCAGGTAGCAGACCCCCACCCGGCGTTCGTCCGCGGCCTCGGCCAGGGCCGGTCGGTCGTCCGGCGCGAGGCAGGCGGCGTCGAGCCGCTCGAAGAAGTAGGCCCGGTTGGGCAGTCGGGTCAGCGGGTCGTGCAGGGCCTGGTACTCCAGCCGGTCGCCGAGCCGCCGCTGCTCGGTGATGTCCTCCACCAGGGCGAGGGTGTAGAGCGGATCGCCGGCGCCGTCCCGGATCAGCGAGACGGTGACCTTGCTCCAGACGGTGTGGCCCTCGCGGTGCTTGAGCTGCTTCTCCACGCGGAACCGTTCCCGCTCCCCGTGGACGAGCTCGGGGAAGAGCCGGTCCGGCATGCCCTCCGGGTCGATGATCTCGTGCAGGTGGGTGCGGGCCAGTTCGCCGACGCCCCGTCCGATCAGCGTGGCGAAGGCCGGGTTGACCTCGATGATCCGGTCCTCGGCGTCGATCAGGGCCATGCCGATGACGGCGTCGCAGAAGGCGGCCCGGAACCGGGACTCGCTGGCCCGCAGCGCCGCCAGCAGCCGGTCGGTGCCGACGCCCTCCCGGTCGGTGCCCTCGGCCGCCCGGCCGCTGCGGCTGGCGAGCCCCCGGTCCCGGTGGGCGTCGTCGGTGAGCGGGGCCGAGCAGGTGGGGCAGAGCAGCAGCTCCGGCTCCGCGAGCGTCCCGCAGGCGCCGAGGGCGGTGGCGGCTCCCGCAGCGGGGGCGGGGGCGGTGGCGGTGGCCGGTCCGCCGGATCCGACGGTCGGTCCGCCGGGGCCGGCGGCCGGTTCCAGGACCGGTGGGGCGAGGTGGCGGTGGCGCGGTGATTCCTCGTGCCGCACGCCCGGGTGGTGTGCGTCGGCCCCCTCGTTCCGGCCCGGCACGGCATGCTCCCGTCCGCTGCTGACGCTTGACGATGGTCCGGCCGGCCGGTCGGGACCCGGCGGTCGGCTCCGCACTCTGTCGTGGTCCTCGGAGTCGGCCGCTGCGGGGGCTGCCCGTCGTGGGGCGCCGGCGCGCGGGGACCCGCCTGAAGGACAGGGCGCTGCGGCCGATCATAGGCCGCGACGACAACACGCGGTGACCGCCGCCAGGGTGATTCGCCCGCTTTGTGATCATGAATGGCGGTACGTGCGGACGCCCCCGGTGCACATCACATGATGTGCGCCAGGGGCGCGTGCGCCGAAGCCGCGCCCCTGGGCGCCGGTCGCGCGCCGGATTCGGAGCGGAGCGGGCCGGGAGCCCGGGGGCGGAAGGGGCCGTCGGGGGTGATGGAGAAGAGGGCGGAAGAGATGAAGAGGGCGGAGAAGAGAAGGGGGAAGACGGGCGGGCTCAGGCCAGCGAGGCCGTGAGGGTGATGGTGGTGCCGGTCAGGGCCTGGCTGACCGGGCAGTTGGCCTTGGCGTCCTCGGCGGCCTTCACGAAGCCGGCCTCGTCCAGCCCGGGGACCTCGCCGACGACGGTCAGGTGGATGCCGGTGATGCCCGTGCCGGGCTGGAACGTCACGTCGGCCCGGGTGTCCAGCTTGGTCGGCGGGGTGCCGGCACCGGCCAGGCCGTGCGAGAGGGCCATCGAGAAGCACGCCGAGTGGGCGGCTGCGATGAGCTCCTCCGGGCTGGTCCTGCCGTTGGGGGCCTCGGCGCGGGACGGCCAGGAGACGGGGTACTCGCCGATCCCGGAGGAGGCGAAGGTCACCAACCCCTTTCCGTCGAGGAGGTTGCCCTCCCACGCGGTGGTGGCGGTGCGGGTGGTTGCCACGATCGGTTCCTCCAGTACTGAGGGAGTGTTCGAACGGTCACGTCCGGTCATGCACGCCCCAGCCTACGGGCAGAGCCCTCCCGGCCCGGTGCGTCACGCCGCCGGGGCCGGGCGGAGCACCGGGTCGCCGCCCGGTCCAGTCCAGTCCGGTCCGGTCCGGTCCGGTCCGGTCCAGTCCGGTTCGGTTCGGTCCTGTCCTGCTCACCGTCCGGTCCGGCCCGCCGTCCGGATCGTGGACGGTTCCGTCCGACGGTGCGGGGCCGGAGCGGGGGCCCTGTTAGATTTGCCCGGGCCCGAGCCCGGCCGCCGTACGGTCGGGCGCCCACTGCAGACACCGGGAGCCGCCCCGATGACGGACCACTCCACGACCCCCGACTCCGGCCTGACCGAGGGGATCGACGACGCCGTACGGGCCGAGCTGACCGGCCTGCGCGAGAGCATCGACAACATCGACGCCGCGGTGGTCCACATGCTGGCCGAGCGCTTCAAGGCGACCCAGCGGGTCGGCCGGCTCAAGGCCGAGCACAAGCTGCCGCCGGCCGACCCGGCGCGCGAGCGGGACCAGATCAAGCGCTTGCGGGAGCTGGCGGCGGGCGCGAAGCTGGACCCGGTCTTCGCCGAGAAGTTCCTGAACTTCATCATCGCCGAGGTCATCCGCCACCACGAGGCCATCGCCCGCTCCTGAATCCCCGGGGCCGAGCGGCCCCGGGCCCGAGTGGCCCCGGGGTCTCCGGCGATGTCGGCGGCGGCTAAATGACCGATTTCGTCAGGCTCCACGGTTGGCGTAGCGTGCAGGTTTCCCCAGCCGGAGAGGTGGAGCAGCGACGATGGCGGTGAACCTGCCCGAAACGCCGAGCGGAACCGGAGCTCCCGGCGATTCCGCGTCGAACGCCCACGCGGTGCCCGGCGGTCGCGCCGAGGCCCGCCGCCGGGCGCGCGGTTCGCGGGGCCGCAAGGCCGGCGGTTCGGGTCGGCGGCCGCGGCCGTGGTGGATCGAGCTGCCGGTGATGGCGGCGGTCGGCCTGGTGGTCGCACTGCTGATCAAGACCTGCCTGTTCCAGGTGTTCACCATCCCTTCCGGCTCGATGGAGAACACCCTGCGGATCGGCGACCGGGTCGGCGTGAACAAGCTGGCGCCGCTGACCGGCTGGGAGCCGGAGCCGGGGCAGCCGGTGGTGTTCAAGGATCCGGGGGGCTGGCTGCCGCCGCAGCCGACCGATCCGAACCCGGTCACCAACACCGTGAGCTCGGTGCTCAGCTTCGTCGGCCTGGTCCCGCCGAAGGACGACAACTACCTGGTCAAGCGGGTCATCGCGACCGGTGGGCAGACCGTGCAGTGCGAGGGCAGCACGCTGAGCGTCGACGGACGGAAGGTCGACGAGCCGTACCTGCACCCCGGGGACGATTCCTGTGCGGGGCTGGACTTCGGGCCGGTGAAGGTGCCCTCGGGCTACATCTGGGTCGAGGGCGACCACCGCAGCGACTCCGCGGACTCGCGCTACCACCAGCACGGCCCGGGTGGTGGCGCCGTGCCGGTGGACAACGTGGTCGGCCCGGTGTCGGCCGTCGTGTGGCCGCTCAATCACCTCGACTGGTTCGGCTGGACCGGCCGCTGACCCCACGCTCGGCGGTCACCCGGTCGGCAGCCCCGGCCCCGGCGGCCCCGGCCCCGGAAGCCTCGGGCCCGGCGGCCTCGGATCCGGCAGCCCCGGGCCCGTCGGCCGGTGGACCCGCGAACACCTCGACCGTCCCGGCCGTCCCGGCTTTCGAACCCGTGCCCGCGCCCGCCCCCGTGCCCGCCTCCGCGGGTTTGCTCGCCTGGGCCGCGAAGGCGCCGGTCAGCACCAGCAGGCCGCCCGTGATCTGCGGCAGCCCGAGGTGTTCGCCGAGCAGCACCCAGGCCGTCACGGTGGCGACCACGGCCTCCAGGTTGGCGACCACCCCGGCGATCGGCGGCGAGAGGTAGCCGACCGAGATCACGCCGGTGACGTAGGCGAGCACGGTCGCGATCAGGACCATCCACACGGCCGGGAGGAACGCGGGCAGGGTGTGCCCGTTCATCACCACCGACCCGCCGAGCCGGCTCCAGTCGGCCTGCCACGGCCGGGTGAGAGCGGTGAGCAGCACGGCGCCGATGAGCAGCCCGAACGCGCTGACTGCGAGGGGGTCGACCGGGCGCTCGCCGTGCCGGCCGGCGTCGGCGAGCACGAAGTAGCCGACCTGGCACAGGGCCGCGCCGAGGGCGAAGAGCACGCCCAGCGCGTCGAAGCCCAGGCCGTTCCAGACCTCGACCACGCAGGCCAGCCCGGCCACCGCGACGCCGGCGCCGACGGCCGCGCCGCGGGTGATCGGCTTGCGCTGGACGAACTTGACGTAGCCGATGAGCAGTGGCGGCCCGAGGTACTCGATGAGCAGGGCGACGCCGACCGGGATGCGGGAGATCGCCGCGAAGTAGCAGGCCTGGACGCCGGCCACGGCGAGCAGGCCGAAGCCGAGCAGCAGGCCGGGGCGGCGCAGGACGGCGTCCCGGTGCCGGTAGGCGACCGGGAGGAGCGCCACCGCCGCCCCGGTGACCCGGAGCCACACCACGTGCAGTGGGGAGAGCCCGGCCTCGATCAGCGGTTTGGCCGCGGTGCCGGAGCCGCCGAAGGCGACGGCGGAGACCAGCGCGAGGCCGAGGCCGAGGGTTCTGCCCGAAGGGAGGGTGGGCGAGGCCGTTGATCTGTGCACCGCCGCATTGTGACAGTCATACCGGTGATCGGGTAAGGCGCCATTCCGTCATTCGGTCCTGCCCCCGACTGTGCGCAATGGCGCAATCACCGGCTCCGGCACGGCCCCGTGACCGTGCCGGTCCCCGTCAGCCGTCAGCCGTCAGTTACCCGGCCCTCAGCCACCGCCCGTCGGCCACCGCCCGTCGGCCGCCGGCAGTCAGCCGTCAGCCACCGGCCGAGGCGCCCGCCCCCGTGAGCGCGTCCGCCCCGCCCGTGGGCTGGGTGGTCGGCCGGCTGGTCGGGGGCGCGGTCGGCTGGGTGGTCGGCGTCGTCGGCTTCGAGGTGGGCCGGGGCGGCCGGGTGGGCTGGGTGGTCGGCTGGCTGGTCGGCGGAGCCGTCGGTGCGGTGGTCGCACCGCCGTCGGTGCCGCCCGGCGAGGTCGAGCCGTCGCCCGGCGCCGTGGTGGGGCCGGTGGTCGGGGCGCCGGTGGGGGCGCTCGTCGACGGGGTGCCGCTCGGCGTGCTCGGGGCGGTCGGCAGGTCGATGGCGCCCGAGGAGTCGCCGCCGGCCGGGGTCGGGAAGTCGCCGACCGGCTGACCCTTGAGCGCGGCCTTCATGTAGCTGGTCCAGATCTGGGCCGGGAACTGGCCGCCGGCCGCGCCGTCGATGCCGCCGACGCCGCTCAGGCTGACCTGGGCGCCGGTGCCCGGATCCTGGCCGAACAGGCCGACCGAGGTGACCAGTTCGGGGGTGTAGCCCACGAACCAGACCGACTTCTGGTCGTCGGTGGTGCCGGTCTTGCCGGCCACCGGGCGGCCGAGCGCCTTCGCCCGCCAGCCGGTGCCGCCCGGGTCGCTCACCACGCCCTGGAGCATCGAGGTGACCTGGTTGGCGGTGTCCTCGCTGATCGCCTGGGTGGTCTTGTGCGCGGGCAGTGCCACGTTCTCGCCCTCGCGGTCCACCGACTGCACCAGCCACGGGGTGATCTGCTTGCCGCCGTTGTCCAGCGTGGCGTACACGCCCGCCATGTCGAGCACGCTCGGGGTGGCCGCGCCCAGCGGGATGGACGGCACCGGGTCGAGCCCCGGGATGTTGCCGGGCAGGCCCATCGCGACGGCGGTGTCCTTGACCTTCTGGAGCCCGGTGTCCTGCGCGAGCTGTGCGAACGCCGAGTTGACCGACCAGTCGGTGGCCTGCTGGAGGCTGATCTGGCCGTAGCTCTTGTCGCCCTCGTTCGGCGGCGCGTACGGGGTGCCCTTGCCGCCGCGGACCTTCCGGCCGCTGGTGCCGTCGTAGACCGTGCGCGGGGTGATGGTGCGGCCGTCCTGGGTCTTGGCCTCGTTCTCGAACGCGGCGGCCAGCGCGATCGCCTTGAAGGTCGAGCCGGCCTGGTAGTCGCGCCGGGTGGCGTTGTCGACGTAGTGCTTCACGTAGTCGACGCCGCCGTAGAGGGCGACGACCGCACCGGTCTTCGGGTCCACCGAGGCGGCGCCGGCCTGGGCGGACGCGTCCTTCTTCCGCTTGTCCGGGTTCAGGCTGTCGTGCAGCTGGGCCTGGACGGAGTCCTGGAGGGCCTGCTGGCGGGCCGGGTCGATGCTCAGCTTGATCGTGTAGCCGCCCTTGGCCAGCTCGGTCTCGCTGATCACCCCGCTGGAGGTGAGGTACTGGGTGGCGGCGTCGACCAGGTAGCCGGCCTGGCCGGACAGGCCCGGGTTGGGCTGCGGGTCCCGGACCTCCGGGAAGGTGGTCGCGGCCCGCTCGTCCGCGGAGAGCCAGCCCTCCTTGACCATGCCGTCGAGCACGTAGTTCCAGCGGTTGACGGCGTTCTGCTTGCCCGCCGCGGTCGCGGTGGCGACGTCGTACGCGCTCGGGGCGTTCAGCAGGGTGGCCAGGTAGGCGCCCTGGGCGGCGTCGAGGGCCGACGCGTCGATGCCGAAGTACGCCTGGGCGGCGGCCTGGATGCCGTAGGCGCCGCGGCCGTAGTAGGAGGTGTTCAGGTAGCCGGAGAGGATGTCGTTCTTGCTCTCGGTGGCGTCCACCTTGATGGCGATGAACAGTTCCTTCACCTTGCGGGTGATCGACTGCTTCTGGTTCAGGTACGTGTTCTTCACGTACTGCTGGGTGATGGTGGAGCCGCCCTGGGTCCCCTGGCCCTTGGCGGTCTTGATCGCGGCCCGGGCCAGGCCCTGGACGTTGACCGCGCCCTCGTTGTAGAAGTTCCGGTCCTCGGCGGCCAGCGCGGCGTGCTGGGCGGCGGGGGAGACCTTGTCCAGGGAGACGTTCTGCCGGTTGGTCTGACCGGTGCGGGTGAGCACCGAACCGTCCGAGTAGAGCCAGGTGTTGCTCTGGGCGGTCGCGGCGGCGTGCGCGTCCGGCACCTTCACCAGGGTGATCCCCAGCGCGAACAGGCCGATGCCGAGCAGCAGGGCCGTGCAGAAGCCGAGCAGGGTCATCCGCCAGGTGGGTATCAGCCGGCGGATGCCGGTGCGCTTCGGGCGACGCGACTTCCTGCCGCCGGATCCGTCGGAGCCGCCGGTGCGGCCCGACCCGCCGGCCGGGCCGGTGGAGCGCTTGAACCGCTTGACCGGGCGGAGGCTGATCGACGGCGTGCTACGGCCGCTCTGGGCGTTTCTGGACAATGCGCGGCCTTTCCTGCGGGCGCATCGAGGCAGCCGGCACGGACGGGGACATCGGCGGTTGGGGACCTTTGTCCCGATTCAGGTTCTACTGCCCTGGACGAGCAGAATGGGCCGGATGGCTCCGGTGAATCGCCGATCGAGACCGACATCACACGCAAATCGGACGTCGGAGGCCAAAAAATCGGGGAGCCCCTCGCTGCTGCGAGAGGCTCCCCAACTGTCTGTGCGCCGCCAGGGACTCGAACCCCGGACCCGCTGATTAAGAGTCAGCTGCTCTAACCAACTGAGCTAGCGGCGCTTGCTGACCTGGAAAACAATACACGCTTCCGGGGGGTGCCTCGAACCGGCCGCGGGTAACCCCCGGACCGGCCGGACGGTGGCTGCCCGACCTGCCCCTTTCCTTCCGGTTGGTCCGGAGTTCGCCGCTGGTTAGGGTGGAACGGTGCCCCGCCTCCAGCCCGGCCACCGCACCGCACGGACGGCGGTCGCCACCCTGCTGCTGCTCAGCGCCGTGGCGTACACCGCCTGGGTGCTGGAGGTCGTGCTGAGCACCGGGCTCGACCCGGTGCAGGCGTACATCAGCGAACTCGCCGCCGAGGACCAGCCGCTGGGCGGCCTGTTCCGGGTCACCGACCTGGCCGCCGGACTCTGCCTGCTCGCCGCCGCCGGCACCGCCCTCGCCACCGGGCGGGTCGGGGCCTCCCGCCGGCACCGCTGGGCGCTGGCCGGCTGGTCGGCGCTGGCCCTGTTCGGCGCCGCGACCGCCGCCGACTCCAGGCTGCCGCTCAGTTGCGCTCCCACCAGCGACGAGATGTGCGCCGCCCGGGAGACCGCCGGGCTGGTCCCCGCCACCCACACCGCGCACGCCGTCACCAGCAGCCTCGCCATGGCCGGGGCGCTCACCGCGCTGGTCTCGCTCACCGTGGCGGCCCGCCGCTACCGCTGGTGGCCGGGGGTGCGCCGGTTCGGGCCCTGGCTGCTGGGCGCCGAACTGCTCGCCACCGGCTGGAGCCTCGCCTCGATCGCCGCCTTCCAGGCCGGGCGCGGCACCTGGGCGCTCGGGGCCGGGCAGCGGCTGCAGGTGCTGCTGGTCGCGCTCTGGCTCGGCCTGCTGGCCCTGGACGTCGCCCGCTCCGCCCGCGCGGGCGCGCCCGACCCGTCGGGCGGGGGCGCCGGGGACGGGGAGCGGTGCCCTCCGACCGGGCCGTTCCAGGAGCGGAGGCCGGCATGAGCACTCCCGGAACGCGGACCGCCGGCCGGGCGCGCTTCCTGCGCGTCGACGGCGTCCCGCTGCACGTCCGCGTCGAGGGCGGTGGCCCGGTCTGCCTGCTCTCCGGCGGCCTCGGCAGCAGCTGGTTCGACTGGGACCTGGTCGTCCCCTTCCTCACCCCGTACCGCACCGTGGTCCGCTTCGACCGGCCCGGCTACGGGCTGAGCGCCCCCGAGCCCGCCACCGGGCGGCCCGCGCCGACGGCGGCCGGCGAGGCCGGTCGCATCCGGGCGGTGCTGGACGGCCTGGGGCTGCGGGAGCCGTGCACCGTGGTCGGGCACTCGATCGCGGGCTTCCACGTGGAGGCCTTCGCCCGGCTGCACCCCGAGCGGACCGCCGGGCTGGTGCTGGTGGACGGCAGCGTGGAGGCGGCGGCCCGGCCGTACCCGGCGCCCGGCGCGCGCGACCTGGCGGCCCGGGCGGTGGCCGGCGCCGCCACCGCCCTCGCTGTGCCGTACCTGCTGGGCCCGTCCGTCCGCCGGGCCATGGCCCGGCTGTCCACCGTCCGCCGTGAGGACCTCGCCCCGGCGCCGCTGGTGCGGCACTGCTACCGCACCGGGCGGGCCCTGCGCGCGCTGCTGCGGGAGAACGGCCGCTACCTCGACACGGCCGCCGAGCTGGACGGGCTGCGGAGCACCCGGCCGCTGGCGGAGGACCTGCCGGTCACCGTGCTGGCCGCCGACGACGGCTGCCGGACCCGCCGCACCGAGGAGTGGCTGGCCCGGCAGCGGGAGCTGGCGGCGCTGCTCGGGGCGGACTTCCGCACCACCGCCCCGGCCGGGCACCTGGTGATGTTCGACCGCCCGGACGCGGTGGCCTCGGCCGTGCTCGACACCCGCTGAGCGGTCCACCGGGGCCGGAAATGCCTCAGGCCGCCCACCGGAGTGGACGGCCTGAGACCTTGCCATGTGCGCCGCCAGGGACTCGAACCCCGGACCCGCTGATTAAGAGTCAGCTGCTCTAACCAACTGAGCTAGCGGCGCCTGCTGACGTCGAAGACTTTACACGGCGCCGACCGGATCCACCGAATCGTGTTCGAGTGATCACTCTGTGTAGTTTCCTCCGGGGTCCGGGTGGTGGCAGGCCGCACTGTGGTCCGCCCCCGGCGCGCCGCCGACCAGGGCCGGCCGTTCCCGCTCGCAGCGGGCCCGGTCCGCCGGGGACGTCAGCCCGGCGTAGCGCGGGCAGCGGGTGCGGAAGACGCAGCCGGTGCGGCGCTCGGTGGGCGGGGGAGGGTCGCCGGCCAGCAGGACGCGGTCGCGGGCGCGTTCGGCGGCGGGGTCGGGGAGCGGGACGGCCGAGAGCAGGGCGCGGGTGTACGGGTGGCGGGGGCGGTCGAAGACGGCGGCCACCTCGCCCTGCTCGACCGTCCGGCCGAGGTACATCACGCTGACCCGGTCGGCGAGGTGCCGGATCACCGAGAGGTCGTGCGAGACGAACAGGTAGGACAGGCCCAGCTCGGCCTTGAGCGCCTGGAGCAGGTTGAGCACGCCGGCCTGGATGGAGACGTCCAGCGCGGAGACCGGTTCGTCCAGCACCAGCAGGCCGGGCCGGACGGCGAGTGCCCGGGCGATGGAGACGCGCTGGCGCTGGCCGCCGGAGAACTGGTGCGGGTAGCGGACGGCGTGCTCCGGGTCGAGGCCGACCTGGCGCAGCAGTTCGGGCACCCGGCGGGCGATCTCCTCGCGCGGGGTGCGCTGGGCGAGCAGCGGTTCGGCGACGATGTCGCCGATCGGCATCCGGGGGTCCAGGCTGGCCATCGGGTCCTGGAAGACGATCTGCACCCGGGCGCGGAGCCGGTGGGCCTCGGTCCGGGTGAGGGCGGCGGTGTCCCGGCCGAACAGTTCGATCCGGCCGGTCTCCGGGGCGCCGAGCCGCAGCAGTTCGAACAGGGTGGTGGACTTGCCGGAGCCGGACTCGCCGACCAGGCCGAGGGTCTCGCCCTCCCGCAGGTCCAGGTCGACGCCGTCCACCGCGTACACCTCGCCGACCTTGCGCTTGAACACGGTGCCCTTGAGCAGGGGAAACGTTTTTCCGAGGCCGCTCACCGACAGCACCGGCGTCCGGGTGGAGCGGTCGCCCGGGCCGACGGCGGTGGAGGGCAGCTCCGGGACGGGATAGACCTCGGCCGGCGCGGGCCGCCGATCGGCGAGCTCCGCCGAGCGCACGCACGCCGACAGGTGGCCGTCCGCCCCCTCCAGGGCGGGCTCGGCCGTCGCGCAGCGCTCCTGCACCAGCGGGCAGCGCGCCGCGAACGGGCAGCCCGGGGGCAGTTCGGCCATCGGCGCCGGGGTGCCGGGGATCGGCACGAGCGGACCGCCGCGCCCGTCCAGCCGGGGCAGCGCGCCGATCAGACCGAGCGAGTAGGGGTGGCGGGGGGCCGCGAACAGTTCGTCGACCCCGGCCGTCTCGACCACCCGTCCGGCGTACATCACCGCGACCCGGTCGGCCGTTCCGGCGATCACCCCGAGGTCGTGGCTGACCAGGACGAGGGCCGCGCCGGTCTCCCGCCGGGCGGTGCGCAGCACGTCCAGCACCTGGGCCTGGATGGTGACGTCGAGCGCGGTGGTGGGCTCGTCGGTGAGCAGGATGTCGGGTTCGTTGGCGATCGCCATGGCGATCATCGCCCGCTGGCGCATGCCGCCGGAGAACTCGTGCGGGAAGCTGTCCAGGGCCCGGTCGGGCGCCGGGATGCCGACCAGGTCGAGGAGTTCGGCGGCCCGGCGGCGCGCGGCGGCCTTGTCCACCCGCTGGTGGATGCGGACCGCCTCGGCGATCTGGTCGCCGATCCGGTAGACCGGGGTGAAGGCGGAGAGCGGGTCCTGGAAGACCATGGCGATCCGGCGGCCGCGGATCGCGGCGAGCTCCCGGCCCGGCAGCCCGACCAGTTCCCGTCCGTCCAGCCGCACCGAGCCGCTGACGCTCGCCGTGCCGGGCAGCAGCCCGAGCACGGACAGCGCGGTGACGGACTTGCCGGAGCCGGACTCGCCGACGATGCCGAGGGTTTCGCCGCGCCGCAGGGTGAGGTCCACCCCGCGGACGGCGGGGACCGGGCCGTCGGGCCCGGCGAAGTCCACCCGCAGGTCCCGGACGGCGAGCAGCGGGGTTTCGACGGTGGTGGTCACGGGTGCTTCCTACGGCCGGCGGAGCGACGGGTACGGGGCGAACGGCGGGGCGCGGCCCCGGAGGTGGGGTCGAGCGCGTCGCGCAGCCCGTCCCCGATCAGGTTGACGGCGAGGACGAACAGCACCAGCAGGGCGGCGGCGAAGTAGAACAGCCAGGGGAACACCGGGGCCTCACCGGTTCCGGCGGCGAGCAGGGTGCCGAGCGAGACGTCCGGCGGCTTGACCCCGAAGCCGAAGTAGGAGAGCGCGGTCTCGCTCATCACGGCGCCGCCGACCGCGATGGTGGCGTCGATGATGAGGAAGGAGGCGACGTTCGGCAGGATGTGCCGGCTGATGATCCGCAGCGGCCGGACTCCCATGAACTGTGCGGCGAGGACGAATTCGCGCTCGCGCAGCGAGATGGTCATCGAGCGGACCACCCTGGCGGTGATCATCCAGTTGAACAGGGCGAGCAGCAGGACGAAGGCGATCCAGCCGGCGCCCTTCAGCCGGGCCGAGACGATGGTGATGATCAGGAAGGCGGGGAAGACCAGCAGCAGGTCCACCAGGAACATCAGCGCCCGGTCGGCCCAGCCGCCGAAGTAGCCGGCGCAGGCGCCGACCACGGAGGCCAGCACGGTGGAGAACAGCGCCACCAGCAGGCCGATGACCAGCGACTTCTGCAGGCCGCGGACGGTCTGCGCGAAGACGTCCTGACCGACCCCGTTGGTGCCGAACCAGTGCTGGGCGGAAGGGGGTTGGTGCAGTGCGGAGAAGTCGGGAGTGGCGTAGTCCCAGGGTGTGAGGTACGGGCCGCCGAAGGCGAGCAGGAACAGCAGCAGGACGACGACGGTCCCGGCGACGGCGCCGCGGGCGGCGAGCAGCCGCTTGAGCACGAGCCGTCCGCGACCGGTGGCCCGGGGGGCGGTGGCCGGGGCGGAGGGATCGGCGACGGTGGTGGTCATCTCAGGTCACCTCCGGTCAGGACCGCACGCGCGGGTCGAGGGCGGCGTGCAGGGTGTCGGCGAGGAAGCCGGAGGCGAGGACGACGACGGCGGTGAACAGGTTGACGGCCACCACGGAGTTGACGTCCTGTTCGTTGATCGACTGGATCAGCCACTCGCCCATGCCGTGCCAGCCGAAGATCGTCTCGGTGAAGATTGCGCCGGTGAAGATGCCCAGGAAGCTGTAGGCGAACATGGTCGACATCGGGATCACCGCGGTGCGCAGTCCGTGCTTGAGCAGCGCCCGGCCGCGGGTCAGACCCTTGGCCTCGGCGGTGCGCAGGTAGTCCGAGCCGAGCACGTCGAGCATGGTGCCGCGCTGGTAGCGGCTGTACGTGGCGAGGCCGCCGAGGGCCAGCGAGATCGTGGGCAGCAGCAGGTGCAGCGCCCAGTCGGCGAGGTGGGCGCCGAGGCCGCCGGTGAGCCCGGGGGTCTCGTAGCCGGTGAACGGGATCACCTCGTGGCCGACCGCGTCCTTGGCGGTGATCGCGCCGTTCTTGAGGAACAGCGCGACCAGGAAGACCGGGGTGGAGAGCAGCACGAAGGACATCACGGTGAGCAGCCGGTCGGAGACCCGGTACTGGCGCACCGCGCTCCAGGCCCCGGCCGCGACGCCCAGGACCATGCCGAGCAGGCTGCCGATCAGCAGCAGGCGCAGCGAGACCCGGACCCGGCGGCCGAAGTCGTCGGTGACCGGGGTGTCGTGGATGGTCCGGCCGAGGTCGCCGTGGAGCAGCCCGCCGGCCCAGTGGCCGAAGCGCTCGACGACCGGGGTGCGGTCGTTCAGGTTGAGCGCGGTGAGCTGGCGTTCGACCGATTCGGCGGCCGGGCGGGGGACCTTGGCGTCGAAGTAGGTGCGCGGCTGCAGGGCGGTCGCGGAGATCGCGTACGCCAGGAAGACGGCGGCGATCAGCAGCACCGCGTAGTAGCCCAGGCGTTTCGCCAGGTAGCGGAGCATCAACGGCCGCCCGCTGCGGTGCGGGTGGGGCCGACGCGTCTGGTGGGCATCGGTTGGCCTTCGGTCCGGGCCCGTTGGGGCGTCAGTCGGGTGGTCTGGCACGGGAGTTGGGAAAGCGCAGGTCAGAGTGAAGCACCGGGGCACTGAGCTGGTGTTGCGCCCGTGTTGCCGTGTGTGACTTTTGGATCAGACGTGCGTTCCTCCCCCTGGTGGTCGGTCTGATCCGCTGTTACGTTCTGCTCGCTCGATGCCGAATTGGCTGCCCACGCTCAAGCCTCGTCACACCTCGCGCGCCCCACATCCCGTCATCGATCCCAGGGGACCCTCATGGACGCTTCCACCACGGCCGGCCGTCTCGGCCGGGCGGCCGCCCTCGCCGTCGCCGTCGCGCTCGCGGTCACCGCGTGCACCTCGGGCGGGGGTGGCTCCGTCGACGGCGCGGCCAGGAGCGAGCCGCCGGGGCAGGGCTCCAACGACCTCAACCCCAAGCCGCTGGACCAGATCAAGGACGGCGGCGAGGTGCGCTTCCCGCTGTACCAGTGGATCACCCAGTGGAATCCGCTGCAGGTGGACGGCTACTACGGTTCCGCGGTCTCGATCATGCGCAACCTGGAGCCTTCGCTCTTCACCACGGACGCCGCCGGCACCTTCCTGCCCGACCCGGACTACCTGGTGGACGCCAAGGTCACCTCGACCTCGCCGCAGGTGGTCACCTACAAGCTCAACCCCAAGGCCAAGTGGTCGGACGGCAAGCCGCTGAGCTACCTGGACTTCAAGGCCGACTGGCAGGCCGCGAGCGGCAAGGACCCGGCGTACAACCTCTCCGACCCGTCCGGCTACGAGCAGATCTCCGCGGTCGAGCAGGGCGCCGACCCGAGCGAGGTCAAGGTCACCTTCGCCGAGCCGTACGCCGACTGGCAGAACCTGTTCCGCCCGCTGATGCCGGCGGCCGGCATCTCCACCCCGGACGACTTCAACAAGGGCTGGGTGGAGAAGATCCCGATCACCGCGGGCGCGCTGAAGGTCGGCACGGCGGACAAGACCGCGCAGACCCTGACCCTCGTCCCGGATCCGGCCTGGTGGGGCACCAGGGCCAAGGTCGACAAGGTCACCTTCCGGGTGATGTCCCAGGCGGCGACGACCCAGGCGTACCTCAACAACGAGATCGACTACGCCGCGGCCGGCACCGCCACCGCGTACGGGCAGCTCAAGAGCGCCAAGGACACCGTGATCCGGGCCGCCAGCCCGTGGGACGAGGTGCACATCTCCTTCGGCGGCACCGGCGCGCTGGAGGACCGGAAGGTCCGCCAGGCGCTCGGCAGGGCGCTGGACCGCTCGGCACTGATCAAGATCGCCAACAACGGGGTGCCGGTGGAGTTCAAGCCCCTCGGCAACCACATCTTCATGCCCAACCAGACCGGGTACCAGGACACCTCCGGCGACTGGGCGAAGTTCGACCCGGCCGCGGCCAAGAAGCTGCTGGACGAGGCGGGCTGGAAGGAGTCCGGCGGCCAGCCGCGGACCAAGGACGGCCGGCCGCTGGAACTGCACTGGGTGCTCAACGACTCCACGCCGCAGGCCCAGATCGACCTGGCCACCGCGGCGGTGGCGATGTGGCAGGCGGTCGGGGTCAAGGTCAGCCTGGACAAGGTGGCGGCCAACGACTTCTTCACCAAGTACGTGAACCCGGGCAAGTTCGAGATCGCGAGCTGGCGCAACACCGACTCCTTCCCGCTGTCCAAGAGCCTGACCAACTTCCGGCTCCCGGTGGGCGACAACAGCTTCAGCAACCCCTCGCGCCTGGGCAGCCAGGAGATCGACGACCTGCTGAAGAAGGCGGCCGGGACGGTCGACCCGCAGGAGGCGGCGAAGCTCTACAACCAGGCGGACGCGAAGATCTGGGAACTCGGCCACACCGTCGAGCTCTACCAGCGGCCGGAGGTGGTGGCGACCCGCAAGGGCCTGGCCAACTACGGGGCCTTCGGCCTGGCGAGCGAGGACTACAGCAGGACCGGCTGGGAGAAGTAGCCGCCGCCGGGACGGGACGGGCCGCACGGCAGGCGCTGGCGAGCAGCGCGGTGATCACGAGGCCGGTGGCGCGGACGCGGGAGGATCGGCTCTGCCGCCCCCGCTGTCCCGCCACCCGCCTTGACCTTCCGCGTTGCCCGCAGGCCGCCCGTGTCATGGGGCCCGGCAGGGCCCGCGCTCTTCCAACCGGGGAAGAATCTAGCGGCGTGCCGGTCGCCCGCCGGGCAGCGCGCGGGGCGCGCCCGGAAACCCGCCGCGCTGTCACCCGGTTCGCGCACCGGAGCGTCAACTGGGGCTGACGGCAAGGAAAAAAGGGATATTCAGGGCCATCGTGACCGGCGGCGCGCGGGGTTCCCGCCACGCGCCCGAGCGTGCACACCTGTCCTGCCCGAGCCTGCCCCCTGCCCTGCCCTGCCCTGCCCTGCCCGAGCCCGCTCTGCCCGAGCGTGCACTTGCCGTGCCGGTGCGTGCACACCTGCCGCGCCGGTGCGTGCACCGGGCCGGAGGCGCTGCCAGGATGCGCGGGACGACTCCCCTCCCGACTCCCGGAGCAGCTCCGATGGTCAGTGACCCCGCGGCCGCGGCACCCCCCGGCCACCCCGTCGACCCGCCGCCGGTGCGCCGGATGGTCCCGCGCGACCGGCACGAGCCGCACCGGGTCGCCACCCCGCTGGAGCTCTTCTTCGACCTCTGTTTCGTGGTCGCGGTGGGCCAGGCCGGGCGCGAACTGGCCCACTCCCTGGCGGCCGGGCACTACGGCGAGGGCCTGCGCGGCTACACGCTGACCTTCTTCGCGATCTGGTGGGCCTGGATGAACTTCACCTGGTTCGCCTCCGCGTACGACGTCGACGACGTGCCGTACCGGGTCACCACGCTGGTGCAGATCGCCGGGGTGCTGATCCTCGCCGCCGGGGTGCCGCGGCTGTTCGCCACCCAGGACCTGACGCTGGCGATCGTCGGCTACGTGGTGATGCGCCTGGCGATGGTCACCCAGTGGTTGCGCGCGGCCGCCGGCGAACAGGGCCTGGCGCGCCGGGTCGCGCTGGGCTACGCGGCGGGGATCACGCTCTGCCAGGTCGGCTGGGTGGTGGTGCTGTTCCTGCCGCCCGGCGTCCGGTCGTACGTCATCCCCGTCGGGGTGCTGTGCGAGCTGGCCGTGCCGGTGATCGCCGAGCTGCGGATGCGGACCTCCTGGCACCCGCACCACATCGCCGAGCGGTACGGGCTGTTCACCCTGATCGTGCTCGGCGAGACGGTGGCGGCCGCGACCGTCGCGGTGCAGTCGGCGGTGGACGAGCACGAGGGCCTGGGCCGGCTGGTGCCGGTCGCGATCGGCGGGCTGCTGATCTGCTTCTCGGCCTGGTGGATCTACTTCGCCCGGTCCGTCCACGAGCACCTGCGGTCCAACCGGCAGGCACTGGTCTGGGGGTACGGGCACTACCTGGTGTTCGGCTCGGCGGCGGCGATCGGCACCGGGCTGGAGGTCGCGGTGGATTCGGCGGTGCACAAGGCGCACATCTCGGAGACCGCCGCCACCGCGACGGTCACCGTGCCCACCGCGCTCTACCTGTTCACGGTCTGGTTCCTGCACTCCCGGCACACCAAGCGGGGCGCGGTGGCCCAGGCGGTGGCGCCGACGGGGGCCGTGCTGGTGCTGGCCTGCACCGCGCTCGGCGGCTCCGGGGTGCTCGCGGCGGGCCTGGTCTGCGCGCTGATGGTCGTGGCGGGCGTGCTGATCCACGGCCGGGAGAGCAGGCGGGCGGGCGTCGCTGGCGCGGGTGCCGGTGGGGCGGGCGCCGGCGGGCTGGGCGCCCGCTAGCCGACCCGCTCCAGCAGCACCGGCTCGTGCCGGGCCAGCCAGTCCAGGTAGGCGGGGTTGACCTTGGCCAGATCCAGGTAGGCGGCCCGCAGTTCGCCGTACAGCGCGTCCAGCGCGGGCGGGCTGAGCACGCACGGACGCCAGGTGAACAGCAGCCGGACGGCCAGCGGGTCCCCGTGCACCGGGCGGACCACCGTGCCGGGCCCGGGCAGCGAGGTCGGCTGGCAGGGACGGACGGCCTCGCCGGAGGCGACCAGCTCGGCGGCGGTGGCGTTGTCCCGCACCTGTACCACCCGGGGGTTGAGCCCGGCCTCGCTGAACACCCGGCGCATCGCCGCGTACTCGTGGTCGGCGGTCGGGTCGACCATCCAGGTGTCCTCGGCGAGGTCGGCCAGGTGGACGACCGGCCGGGCGGCGGCCGGGTGCCCGGCCGCGAGCGCGACGAACTGCGGCTCCCGGGCCATCAGCACCCGCTGCTCGGCGTCCGGCGGCACCCGCAGCGGGAAGCCCTCGCTCTCGTACACGAAGGCCACGTCCAGCTGGTCGGCGGCGACCATCCGCAGCAGCGCGCTGGCCGAGACGTCCACGTGGATGGTGGTGTCGGTGTCCGGCAGCCGCTCGTGCACCCGGCGCAGCCAGGCCGCGACCGCCCGGCTGCCGACGCTGCCGATCCGCAGCCGCCGCTGCCGGCCGGGGCCGGCCGCGTCCCGGGCCTCCTGGCGCGCGGCGGTCACCAGGGCCGCCATCTCGGTGATCACCGGCCGGGCCCGGGAGAGCACCGAGTGACCGAGCGCGGTCGGCCGGCTGCCGGTCTGCTCGCGGGTGAACAGGGTGCCGCCGATGGCCCGTTCGATCCGGTGCAGCTGGGTGGTGAGGGAGGGCTGGGTCATGCCGAGCTGGAGCGCGGCCTTGCGGAGGCTGCCGCTGTCGGCGATCGCGCACAGCACCCGGAGGTGTCTCACGTCGAGCTCCACGTCCGGAGCATAGACGCCGCCGCACCACCTCGCCAAGGACATGACAGGCATTCAAGGGCATGCCGAAGGGCCGGTCGGCGGACCGACCGGCGCGGCGCGCGGCGGACCCGGCCGCTATGCGGCCGAGCTATCGCCGGTTGGCATCATCCGCGAGGGCCCCGGGCGGGTCGAAGCTCGGGGACAGCAACCCGCCCCGGTCACCACCGGGACGGCCCCCACCGTGCACCGCCCCCGGGCCCGGCCCCCACCGGCCCCGGTGCGGCGGCGCACCGCGAAACCGGAGCCCCGCATGAAGCGATCCGTGCTGTCCGCCGCCCTGGGCCTGGCCCTCGCGGCCGGCCTCGCGACCCTGCCCGCCACCGTGGCCTCCGCGGCCCCGGCCGCCCCGGCCGCCGTCCAGGGCTACACCCCCTCGACGTACGCCGGCTCGGCCGCGGAGACCGCGGACAACCAGGCCTTCTTCCACGCCGTGATGGCCTCGGCCAAGGCCCGGCAGGCCGCGAACCCGTGGCTGCTGACCGTCACCGTCACCTACGACACCGCGAACGCGCCCTCCTTCACCGGCCAGATATCCCAGGCCGCGCAGATCTGGAACAGCTCGGTGCGCAACGTGCGGCTCCAGGAGAGCAGCGGCAACGGCGACTTCTCGTACTACGAGGGCAGCGACAGCCGCGGGTCCTACGCCAGCACCGACGGCCACGGCCACGGCTACGTCTTCCTCGACTACCAGCAGAACCAGGAGTACAGCTCGCTCCGCGTCACGGCGCACGAGACCGGGCACGTGCTCGGCCTGCCCGACGACTACTCCGGCCCGTGCAGCGAGCTGATGTCGGGCGGCGGCCCCGGCCCGTCCTGCACCAACCCGTACCCCGACGGCAACGAGCGCGGCCAGGTCGACTCCCTCTGGGAGAACGGCCTCGCGGCGCGGAACTGACGCGGCCCGCAGGCGGGTTCGGAGCGGCGGGCCGCCCGGCCGGAATCGGGCGGCCCGCCGCACCGGGTACTTCCCCGGACGGGAGCCTAGCCGCCGCCGGAACGGAATGCCAGGGGCACGATTGAGTCAAGGCCAGGAAAAGACAACTCAATTCGGCCCCATCACAGGGGTATTGGACGGTGCTATCGCGGGTTGGCATCATCCGCGCACGCACCGGGTTGCCCGAAGCTCTGGGGACACCACCCGTTGACCAGGTGTTCCCCCGGGCCGGCCCCCAACCGGCCACGTCACCTCAGGAATCGGAGCCCCCACATGAAGCGATCCGTGCTGTCCGCCACCCTCGGCCTCGCCCTCGCGGCCGGCCTCGCCGTCCTGCCCACCACGGCCGCCGCCGCGGCCCCGGCCGCCCCGGCCGTGCAGGGCTACACCGCCTCGACGTACGCCGGCTCGGCCGCGGAGGCCGCGAACAACCAGGCCTTCTTCCAGGCCGTGATGGCCTCCGCCAAGGCCAAGCAGGCCGCCAACCCGGGCCTGGCGACCGTCACCGTCACCTACGACGCCAGCTCCGCCCCGTCCTTCCGCAACCAGATATCCCAGGCCGCGCAGATCTGGAACGGTTCGGTCGCCAACGTCCAGCTGCGCTCCGGCTCGGCCGCCGACTTCCGCTACTACGAGGGCAACGACAGCCGCGGCTCCTACGCCAGCACCGACGGCCACGGGCGCGGCTACGTCTTCCTCGACTACCAGCAGAACCAGCAGTACAGCTCGGTGCGCGTGGTGGCGCACGAGACCGGGCACGTGCTCGGCCTGCCGGACCACTACTCCGGCCCGTGCAGCGAGCTGATGTCGGGCGGCGGCCCCGGCACCTCCTGCACCAACCCGTACCCGAACAGCGCCGAGCGCACCCGCGTCAACTCGCTCTGGGTGCGCGGCTGACCCGAGTGGTGAACGCCCCGGACCGGCCGCGCCGAGGCGGCCGGTCCGGGGCACCGCCGTGTCGGGGAGGCGTCGGGCCCGCGCTGCTGCCGGGCGTCGCCGGAGGCCGGCTGCCGGATGCCGGTGCCCGGTGCCCGGTGCCGGGCGTCGTCGGAACCGGGTGTCGTCGCTGCCGGGCGTTGTCGGTGCCGGGCGTTGTCGGTGCCGCGTGCGAGCATGCGGGCGAGACCCCTCCGCCCCCCGACCGCCAGGAGCCACCGCCATGTCCCGTGCCGTCCCCGACCGGCTCGCCGACCTCCCTTACGCCGAGCTGCTGCGCCCGCACACCGGGCCGCTGCGCAGTGACGAGCGGTACGACACCGCGCACTTCGACGGGGGCGAGCACACCGACGAGTCGGGTGCCGGGGCGGCCTTCCTGGAGTGCGCCTTCACCGGTGTCGCGCTCAGCGGGGTCAAGCTGCGCCAGGCCCGGTTCAACGAGGTGTGGGTGCAGGCCGGCCGCTGGGTCGCCTGCGACCTGAGCGACTCCGAGTGGCAGGACAGCTCCTTCGCGGGCGGGGTGCTCGCCGGGGTCGCCGGGTACGGCTCGGCGCTGCGCCGGGTGGTGTTCCGGGGCTGCAAGCTGGAGGCGGTCAACCTGCGCTCGGCGGTCCTGCGGGACGTCGTCTTCGAGGACTGCCTGCTGCGCGACGTGGACTTCGGCGGGGCGAAGCTGACCGGGGTGTCCTTCCCCGGCTCGACCCTGGAGGAGGTCCGGCTGCGCGGCGCGACGCTGAGCCGGACGGACCTGCGCGGCGCCGTCCGGCTCGGCCTGGCCGACGGCCACCAGGGGCTGCGCGGCGCGGTCATCAGCTCCCCCCAACTGATGGAGCTGGCACCGCAGTTCGCTCATGCACTGGGGATCGAGGTCAAGGACCGCTGAGCACCCGGCCCCCTTCGCCCGTTCAGCCGGGCGTTGCTCGGTGACGCCCCGACGAACAGTCCGCCAATCCTGCCGCACGCATCTGGTGGGCCGCTTCGCGGGCGGTGGAGACTGCTGCGCGATCGAGTGAGCTCCGACTTGTGTGCACAACATCGCCAGCGAAGGGACGGGCCGGGCTGATGGCCGAGTTGAGTCGTAGGAAGTTCGTCACGCTGTCCGGTGCCGCCGCGGCGGGCCTCGCGGTGGCCGGCACCGGTGCCGCCGCGGGTGCCGCCCCGGGCGGCACGGCCGCGACCGCCGCCACCACCGCGCTCGGCACGACCGGCACCATCACCGACGCTCAGCACGTGGTGATCCTGATGCAGGAGAACCGCAGCTTCGACCACTACTTCGGCACGCTGCGCGGCGTGCGCGGCTTCGCCGACCGCAGCGCAATCCAGATATCCGGCGGCTACAGCGTCTTCAACCAGCCCAACGGCCTGTTCGGCCGCCAGTACCCGTGGCAGTTCAGCCAGACCAAGCCGGCCGGCGGCGCCGACCCCGAGCGCCTCGCCCAGTGCAACGGGGACCTCAGCCACGGCTGGTCCGACCAGCACAAGGCCTGGAACGGCGGGAAGCTGGACTCCTGGGTCGCCGCCAAGGGCAACGTCCGCACGCTCGGCTTCCTGACCCGCCAGGACATCCCGTTCCACTACGCGCTGGCCGAGAACTGGACCATCTGCGACGCCTACCACTGCTCGGTGCTGAGCGCGACCGGCCCCAACCGCACCTACCACTGGTCCGGCCAGATCGACCCGTCCGGCGCCGCGGGCGGCCCGGCCTACGACGGCGGCGACGAGAAGGGCCTGCGCTGGCAGACCTACGCCGAGGCGCTGGAGACGGCGGGCGTCAGCTGGAAGGTCTACCAGAACGCCGCCGACAACTACGGCGACAACGCCCTGGCGTACTTCACCAACTTCACCGGCGCCCCGGCCGGGAGCCCGCTGGCGGCCAAGGGCATGGGCTCGGTGCCCAAGGTCACCGGCAGGACCCCGGACGACATCGCCGCCGCGATCAAGGCCGACGTGCTGGCCGGCACCCTCCCGCAGGTCTCCTGGATCGTCGCCGACCAGGCCTCCTCCGAGCACCCGTACGCCACCCCGGCCGACGGCGCGCACTTCGTCCACATGGTGATCGACGCGCTCAACGCCGACCCGAACGTCTTCAACTCCACCGTGCTGTTCCTCAACTACGACGAGAACGACGGCTTCTTCGACCACGTCCCGCCGCCGGCCGCCCCGGCCGGCACCCCGGGCGAGTTCTACAACGGCACCAACATCGGCCTCGGCTTCCGCGTCCCGCTGATCGCCGTCTCGCCCTGGACCCGCGGTGGCTGGGTCAACTCCGAGACCTTCGACCACACCTCGGTGCTGCGCTTCCTGGAGGTCTGGACGGCCGCCCTCGGCAAGCCCGCCGCCTGTCCCGGCATCAGCGACTGGCGCCGCCGCGTCTGCGGCGACCTGACCAGCGTGTTCGACTTCGCCCACCCGGTGTACGGCCTGCCCGCGCTGCCCGACACCTCGCAGACCATCGGCCTGTCCGCCTGCGGCCCGCTGCCCAACCCGGCCCCGGTGAACAACCAGCTGCCGGTGCAGGAGTCCGGCACCCGGCCCGCGCGCGCCCTGCCGTACCAGCCGAACGCCAACCTGGACCACTGGGACACCGACGCCGGCGGCGTCATGCACGTCTGGGTGAAGATGTCCAACGACGGCGCCGCCCGGGCCTCCCACTTCGCCGCCTACGCCAACGCCTACCGCAGCGGCGGCCCCTGGCAGTACACCGTCGACTCCGGCAGCCCCGTCACCGACTTCTTCAACTGCGGCACCAACGGCTTCGGCAACGGCAAGTACGACCTGACCGTCGTCGGCCCGAACCGCTTCCTGCGCCGCTTCACCGGCGACCTCACCAAGGCGGGCAGGAACGCGGCCGTCACCGCCTCGTACGCGGTCGAGCCGGGGACGGGGAAGCTCGCGCTCCGGTTCGAGCTGGCCAACTCCGGCAGCACGCCGGTGACCTTCACCATCGCCTCGAACAACTACCGGACGGACGGCCCCTGGACGTACCAGGTCCCGGCCGGCGGCAGCGTCGGCGACTTCTTCAACGCGGTCGCGTACAACAACGGCTGGTACGACTTCACCGTCACGGTGGACGCCGACAGCAGCTGGTCCCAGCGCTTCACCGGCCACCTGGAGACGGGTGCGGCGAGCGTCACCGGCTGACCGCCGAACGCACCGGGCGCGGCGCGCGAACGCCGCCGGGCGGCGCCGTCCGAGGACGGCGCCGCCCGGTGCTCCGGCCCCCGCTGCTCAGTTCCCGCGGGCGTAGCCGGAGTCGACGATCCGCTTCGCGCCCTCGGCGTAGTAGCCCGGGTCCTCGGGAAGGTCGGTGGCCAGGCCGTCGACGTACCGGTTGTACATGCAGAAGGCGGCGGCGATCAGCACGGTGTCGTGGATCTCGGTGTCACCGGCGCCGGCCTCGCGGGCGGCCGCCACCGCCTCCTTCGAAACCGGCGCGGCCTGCTTCTGCACCTCCGCCGCGATCCGCAGCAGGGCCCGCATCCGCTCCGTGAGCGGCGCGGCCGAGGGATCGGTCAGGGCCGCCTTCACCAGGTCCTCGCCGCCGTCCAACTGCGCCGCGGCGAAGGCGCTGTGGGAGCCCTCGCAGAAGCGGGTGCCGTTGAGCCGGGAGACGTAGGCGGCGACCAGCTCGCGCTCGCCCCGGCTCATCGGGGCCGGGTCCCGCAGCAGCGCGTTGGCGAGCATCCCCAGCGGGGCCGCGGTGTCCGGGCGCAGCGCCAGCAGCCCGCTGATTCCCGGCTGTCCGTTGTCGATGGTGATGTGCGGCACGGGGCAACTCCCTTGTCCGGGACGGTCGGAGGACGCTCCATCGTCGCGGGTGCCGGGCCCTCGCGCCAACTCCGAGATTGCCCCGGCCCCGGCGGGAGCCGCCCGACCGGTCCGGCCGCTCAGACGAACGGGCCCCGGGGGAACCACGGGTCACGGACCTCGCGGGGGCCGTCCGGGGTGAGCAGGGTGAGGCTGTGGGTGCCGGAGGCGTACTCGGCCAGCTGGACCGAGCCGTGCCGGGTCTCCAGCTCGGCCTGCACGGGGACCGGCAGCTTGGTCAGCGCCCGCCGCAACTGCAGGGCGTCGCGCCGGCTGATCGGCTGCGGGCAGCGCAGCACCAGCCGCAGCGGGCTGAGCGGTCCGCTCACCGGCACCCCGCTGCCCAGCTCGTAGCCGACCGCGCCGATCGGGCCCCAGGGCAGCCGGTGGTCCGCCACCAGCCGGCCGACCTCCGGCAGCAGGGCCAGCGCCGGGATGCCGGCCAGTCGTTCGGGGGCCAGCCGTTCGCGCCGTTCGACCAGCTGCTCGGGCCGCAGCGTCCGGGCCACCGCCGCCCAGGGGGCCAGTGCGTCCATCCGCTGTCCGGGGCGCGGGCCGCGCACGGTGACCGGGAACCACAGTTCGGGCGCCGCCTCCGGGTCCCGGGTGCAGCGCTGCGGGTGCGGGAGGTCCACCGGGTTGCCGACCACGGCGGGTGCCCGGCCGACCGTCACCCAGGGGTGCGCCCGCAGCACCGCCCGCGCCCACGTCGGCAGCTCGCCGCCGGCGAGGGGCCGCAGCGAGCTGGGGCACTGCATCAGCAGCAGGTCGTGCGCGCCGGGCAGCCGGCCGTCCAGCGCGGCCAGCGGGCCGACCCGCCGGCGCGGTCCGTCGTGCGGGTCCTCGGCGGTGCGCCGGGCGTGGCTTCCGGGATGTGCGACGGTCACAGCGGGCTCCAGAGGGTGGCGTCGATTTCGCCGACGGCCCCAATCTGCGCCCGGCCGGGGGCCCGCGGCTACGGTCCTTGGGCGCGTCCACCAGGGACCAAAGGCTCAAGGTGCGCCCGTGGGCACCCGGTGTGAGAGTGGGGGCAGCCCGGTCTTCCGACCTCCCGTCCACCCCGTTTGGAGGAGTCATGGGCATCTTCGACAGGTTGTTCCACCGGCCGCAGCACGAGTCCACCGGGCAGGAGGCCGCCCAGCGCGCCGCCCTCGCCCACGACGAGGCCGCCGACGCGTACGGCAACGACGTCGAGCGGACCCGGGAGCAGCAGGAACGGCTCGCCCAGGAGGAGGACGACCGGCGCGCCGCCGAGAACATGACCGCCGAGGGCGACCCCTGGGGCTGAGCCCGGGGATCACCCCGCACGCGGCGGCAGCGGCGGTCGCCGCAGGTCCGGCCGGGGCGTGGACTCCGGCGGGGGCGCCGCGGCGGGCGCGTCCTCCAGCAGCTCCAGGGCCAGCTGGACGGCCGCGACCAGCTCCGGATGGCGCCCCCGGGCCCAGTCGCGCGGGGTGCGCAGCACGTGCACGTCCGGTTCGACGCCCCGGTTCTCCACCGACCAGCCCAGCCCGCCGCCGAACCAGGAGGCGTTCTTCGGCACCGAGATCTGGGTGCCGTCGCCGAGGGTGTGGCGCCCGCTCATCCCGACCACCCCGCCCCAGGTGCGGGTGCCGATCACCGGGCCGAGACCGAGCAGTTTGATCGCCGCGATGATCACGTCGCCGTCCGAGCTGGTGGCCTCGTCGGCCAGCGCCACCAGTGGTCCGCGCGGTGCGTGCCGGGGCCAGCGCACCGGTCGGCGGTCCCGGCTGAAGTCCCAGGCCAGGACGTGCCGGGAGAGTTTCTCCAGCACCAGTTCGGAGACGTTGCCGCCGGCGTTGCCGCGGACGTCCAGGACCAGCGCGGGCTTGTCCAGCTCGCGCCGCAGGTCCCGGTTGAACTGCGCCCAGCCGGAGCCGCCGAGGTCCGGGATGTGCAGGTAGCCGCACCGCCCGTCGCTGAACTCCCGCACCAGGGCGCGTCGTCTGGTCACCCAGTCCTGGTAGCGGAGGGGCCGCTCGTCGGTCAGCGGGGTGATCACGATCCGCCGCACCGGGCCGTCCGGGCTTTTGCGCAGGGCCAGTTCGAGCGTGCTGCCGCCGGTGCCGGCCAGCAGCGGCAGCGGTCCGCGCAGCGGGTCCACCGGGCGGCCGCCGATCTCCAGGAACTCGTCGCCGTCCCGGACGCCCTGGGCGGCCAGTGGGGCGCGGGCGCGCGGGTCGGAGGTCTCGCCGGGCAGCACCCGGTCGACCAGCCAGCGGCCGTCGGGGGCGTGGCGGGCGTTGGCGCCGAGCAGGCCGAGCGGCTGCTGGGCGAGCGTGGGGCCCTCGGCGCGCCGGGACGGGGTGACGTAGGCGTGCGAGGTGCCGAGTTCGCCGAGGAGTTCGCGCAGCAGGTCGGCGAAGTCGTCGGGGGAGCAGACCCGGTCCAGCAGCGGCTCGTACTGGGCGACCAGCGCGGGCCAGTCCAAGCCGGACATCCGCTCGTCCCAGAACTGGTCCCGGACGATCCGGGCCGCCTCGTGGTAGGCCTGGCGCCACTCGGCGGCCGGGTGCACGGTGTGGGTGATCCGGCGCAGGTCGACGGTGGTCCCGGCGGAGGGGGCGCCGACCGGGATCACCCGCAGCGTCCCGGCCGAGTAGACCGCGATCGAGCCGCCGTCCCCGGAGACCGCGTAGCCGTCCAGTTTGTCGACCACGGTGCTGCGGGTGCCCCGGGCCAGGTCGAAGTGCTCCAGCGAGGGGCGGCCCGAGGTGTCCTCCGGGCTGGCGAAGGTCTGGCCGAGGGTGCCGGAGATCGGCCAGCGCAGCCAGACCAGGCCGCCGCGCACCGCGTCGGTGGCCGAGTACTTGGAGGCGATCACCGGGAACTGGAGCAGCCGCTCGCCGATCCCGTCCGGGTCGACCCGGACGGTGCCGTCGCCGTCGTGGTGCGGGGCGCCGTCCTCGGCCGGGGCGGAGAACGGCGAGGGGGTGTCGGCGGCGAGCGGGACGAGGTACGGGCGGCAGCCGAGCGGGAAGGAGAGGTCGCCGGTGTGCACGTCGTGGACCGGGTCGAAGCCGCGCCAGGACAGGAAGGCCAGGTAGCGGCCGTCCCGGGTGAACACCGGCTGCTCGTCCTCGAACCGGCCGTCGGTGACGTCGGTGGTCGAGGAGGGCGCGTCGGCGCGGGTGAGCCGGATCCGGCGCAGTGAACGCCCGGCGACCGGCTCCGACCAGGCGATCCAGTGCGAGTCGGGGGAGAAGCGGGCGCTGGAGACCGGCCCGTAGCCGGAGGCGGCCAGTTCGCGCACCTCGCCGTCGGCGGCGCCGACCAGCAGCAGTCGTCCGTCCGAGGTGGTGGCGGCGAGCCGGCTGCCGTCGGGGGAGGCGGTGAGCTCCAGGACGCGGCCGATCCGTCCGGCGGCGAGCACCCGGTGGTGGTGCTTCCGCGGTCCGGCGGGGCCCGGCGGGTCGGCGTGGCCGGGCAGCGGCATCACCTCGATCGCGTCGGCGCCCTCGGCGTCGGTGATCCAGGCCGCCTCGCCGGTGTGTCCGAGCACCACCGGCAGCCGGGTGCGCACCCCGGGGGTGTCGGCGAGCGCGCGGGCCGGGCCGTCCTTGTGGGTGAGCCAGTACTGGCTGCCGCGCACGGTGATCACCCCGGCCCGGCCGGTCTGGTCGCAGGCGAGGTCCTTGACCTGGCTCGCGGCGCCGACCTGGTAGGGGCGGCGACCGGCCCGGGCACCGCCGAGCGGGACGTGCAGCCGGCGCGGGGCGGGGGCGTCCAGGCCGTCCAGCAGCCAGAGGTCGCCGGCGTGCTGGTAGACGATCCGGGTGCCGTCGGTGGCGGCCTCGCGGGCGTAGTAGGAGGCGTGGTCGGTGTGGCGGCGCAGGTCGGTGCCGTCGGGGCGGCAGGAGTAGAGGTTGCCGATGCCCTCGTGGTCGGAGAGGAAGGCGATCCGGCCGGCGACCGGCATGGGGGCGGCGAGGTGCCCGGTGTGCTCGGGCAGGATCCGCTCGCCGTCCACCCAGAGCCGGCCGGTGGCGCCGCCCCGGTAGCGCTTCCAGGCGGCGGGTGCGTGCGGGGCGGCGCCGGTGAGCAGCACGGTCCGTTCGTGGCTCATCTGGGCGTCGCCGACCGGCCCCCAGGGCATCCGGCGGCCGGGGGAGCCGTCCGGTGGCAGGGCGTGCGCCCAGGTGTAGTGGCCGAAGGGCTCGTGGTAGGAGGTGACGGCCAGGACCTCGCCGTCCGGCAGCCAGCCGCGCACCCGGGTGTCCTGGCTGCCCCAGAAGCTGAGCCGGCTCGCCTGGCCGCCGTCGACCGGGGCGGTCCACACCTCGGGGGTGAGGCCGAGCCAGCTGGTCCAGGCGAGGGTGGTGCCGTCGGGGGAGATGCGGGGGTCGCCGACCCGGGTGCGGTCGCAGCCGACCCGCCAGGCCCGGCCGGTGCCGGCGCCGTCGGCGTCCAGCGGGGCGATCCAGACGTCGTCCTCGGCGGTGAAGGTGAGCAGGCTGCCGTGCAGATGGGGGTGGCGGAGGTAGCCGGGCGGGGTCACCCCTCCATCCTTCGACGGGGTGTCACCCCCGGCAACCGGAGAAGCCGGGAACCGGTCTGGACCATTGACACCGCCCGGTCGAATCCACTTCAGTGGTCTAGTCCAACTTGGGTGCCAGGCCGGGCCGTTCCCCCCACTGGCGCGTGCTCCGGCGTGCCCTCGGACGTCCCCCACGACCGCGCCATCGCAGGAGCGCCCGCATGCGCAGAACACCCGTCCCCGGAACCCCGGTCACGAGCCGCCGCGCGGCCGTCGCCGCCGGTACCGCCTCCGCCGTCGCCGCAGCCGCCCTGGTCGGCGCCACACTGGGCCTGGCCCCCGCCGCCTCGGCCGGCGAGTTCCTGGCCAACGGCGGCTTCGAGTCCGGCTCGCTCGGCCCCTGGAGCTGCACCGGCAACTCCGGCAGCGTCGTCACCGGCCCGGTGCACAGCGGCAGCCGCGCGCTCGCCGCGGCCGCCACGGCCGGCGACACCGCCCAGTGCGGCCAGACCGTCACCGTCGCCCCGAACACCACCTACACGCTCAGCGCCTTCGTCAACGGCTCGTACGTCTACCTGGGCGTGGACGGCGGCGGCCCGAGCACCTGGACGCCCGGCACCGGCGGCGCGTACCAGAAGCTCAGCCTCAGCTTCACCACCGGCGCGAGCCAGACCAGCGCCACCGTCTACACCCACGGCTGGTACGGCCAGGGCACCTACTACGCGGACGACATCTCGCTGGACGGCCCGGGCGCGCCCAGCCCGACGCCCACGCCGACACCCACCGCGACCGCCTCGCCGACAGCGACCGCCTCGCCGACCGCGACCCCGACCGGGACGCCGACGGGCACCCCGACCGGAACGCCCACCGGAACCCCGACCGGGACCCCCACGGGCACGCCCACCAGCCCGCCCGCCGGCAGCCACACCCTGGTCGGCTACCTGCACGCGAGCTTCGCCAACGGCGCCGGCTACACCCGGATGGCCGACGTCCCGAACTCCTGGGACTTCATCAACCTCTCCTTCGGCGAGCCCACCTCCGTCACCTCCGGCGACATCCGCTTCAACCGCTGCCCGGCCACCGAGTGCCCGGGCGTCGAGTCGGACGACGAGTTCAAGGCCGCCATCGCCGCCAAACGGGCCCAGGGCAAGAAGGTGCTGATCTCGATCGGCGGCCAGAACGGCCAGGTCCAGCTGACCAGCACCGCCGCCCGGGACACCTTCGTCAGCTCCGTCTCGGCGATCATCGACAAGTGGGGCCTGGACGGCCTGGACATCGACTTCGAGGGGCACTCGCTCTCCCTCAACACCGGTGACACCGACTTCAAGAACCCGACCAGCCCGGTCATCGTCAACCTGATCTCCGCGGTGAAGACCCTCAAGGCCAAGTACGGCCCGGGCTTCGTGCTGACCATGGCGCCGGAGACCTTCTTCGTCCAACTCGGCTACCAGTACTACGGATCGGGCCCCTGGGGCGGCCAGGACCCGCGGGCCGGGGCGTACCTGCCGGTCATCCACGCGCTGCGCGACGACCTCACCCTGCTGCACGTCCAGGACTACAACTCCGGCTCCATCATGGGCCTGGACAACCAGTACCACTCGATGGGCGGCGCCGACTTCCACGTCGCGATGACCGACATGCTGCTCAAGGGCTTCCCGGTGGCGGGCAACACCAACAACGTGTTCCCGGCGCTGCCCGCCTCCAAGGTCGCCATCGGCATGCCGGCCACCACCAACGCGGGCAACGGCTACGTCGCCCCGGCCGAGGTGAACAAGGCGCTCGACTGCCTGACCAAGCTGGCCAACTGCGGGACGTACGTGCCGCGTTCGGGCGCGCAGCCGAACCTGCGCGGGCTGATGACCTGGTCGATCAACTGGGACCGGTTCGGCGGCCAGGAGTTCTCCAAGAACTTCAACGGCTACTTCGGGCGCTGACCCGGACGCCCCGGTAATTCAGACGTTCCGCGGGCCGGACGCCCCGCGGGCCGACGCCTCCGGGGCCATGCTTGAACCTGACACCGGTGTGAGGTCCGAGCATGGCCCCATGGCGACCACACAGCTCACAACCCCGGTACCCCGCAAGCCCTTTCCCCTGTCCGCCCTGCTCGCCCTGGCCACCGCCGTCTTCGTCACCGGTCTCACCGAGAACCTGCCCGCCGGCGTGCTGCCCGGGATGAGCGAGGCGCTCGGGGTCGGCGAGTCCGCGGCCGGGCAGACCGTCACCGTCTACGCGATCGGCTCCGCCGCCACCGCGATCCCGCTCAGCGCGGCCACCGCCGGCTGGGGCCGCAAGCGGCTGCTGCTCTCCGCGATGGCGGGGTTCGCGGTCGCCAACACCGTCACCGCGGTCTCCACCAGCTACCCGCTCACGCTGGCCGCCCGCTTCCTCGCGGGCGTCGCGGCCGGCCTGGCCTGGGCCCTGCTCGCGGGGTACGCGCGCCGGCTGGTGCCGGTCGAGCAGCAGGGCCGGGCCATGGCGGTGGCGATGGCGGGCGTGCCGGTCGCGCTGTCGCTGGGAGTGCCGGTCGGCACCTTCCTCGGGCAGGTGCTCGCCTGGTGGGTGCCCTTCCTGGCCATGACGGCACTGGCCGTCGGCGTGATCGGCTGGATCGCGGCGCTGCTGCCGGATCAGCCCGGGCAGCCGGCCGGCGAGCGGGCACCGGTCCGCGAGGCGCTCGCCGTGCCCGGCGTGCGGCCGGTGCTCACCGTGACGGTGCTCTTCGTGCTCGCGCACACCATCCTGTTCACCTACATCGCGCCCTTCCTGGACCGGTCCGGCCTCGGCGGCTCCACCGGCACCGTGCTGCTGGTCTTCGGGCTGGCCTCGCTGGCGAGCGTCTGGCTGATCGGCGCGCACATCCACCGCCGGCTGCGGCAGCTGACGATCGGCGCCGCGCTGCTGGTCGCGCTGACGGCGGCCGTCCTCGCGGTGCGGTCCGGCAGCGCGCCGCCGGTGTACGTCGCGGCGCTGTTCTGGGGCCTGGGCTGGGGCGGCGTCCCGACCCTGCTCCAGACCGCGCTCGGCGACGCGGGCGGGGAGCGGGCGGACGCCGCCCAGGCCGTCCTGGTGACCCTGTGGAACGCCGCGATGGCGGGCGGCGGCGTGGTCGGCGGCCTGGTCCTGAGCGGCCTGGGCACCGGCGCCCTGCCCTGGACGGTGCTCGCGCTGATGCTCCCCGTCCTCGCCGTGGCCACCGCCGCCCGCCGCCACGCCTTCCCGCCCCGCAGGCGGGGGTTTGAAGACAGGCTCTAGCGCACCATCAGCCGGTTGACCGCCTCGACCACCTCGGGGGACGCCTTCGCCATGGAGCCCGACGCGTACGGCGGCTGCGGGTCGTACTCGATCAGCAGCTGGATCGCCTGCGCGGTCGTGTCCCCGCTGATCACGCCGGCCAGCGTCAGGGCGAGGTCGATCCCGGCCGAGACCCCGGCGGCGATGGCGTACTTGCCGTCGATGACGACCCGCTCCGTCCCGGTCGGCTCCGCCCCGTAGTGGGGCAGCCGGTCCAGGACGCCCCAGTGGCTGGTGGCCCGGCGGCCCTTGAGCAGCCCGGCGGCGCCCAGGATCAGCGAACCGGAGCAGACCGAGGTGGTCCAGGTGGTGGTCGCGTCCACCCGGCGCACCCAGTCGAGCACGGCCCGGTCCGTCAGCTGGGCCTCCGTCCCGGGCCCGCCGGGCACCAGCAGCAGGTCGGCCGAGTCCACCTCGTCCAGGGCGGCGTCCGCGACGAGCGCCAGGCTGCCGACGTCGTTGCGCACCGGCCCCCGTTCGGCGGCGGTGAACACCACCTCGGCGCCGGGGATCCGGGACAGCACCTCGTACGGGCCGACCGCGTCCAGGGTGGTGAACTCGGGGTAGAGCAGGATGGCGATGCGCATCAGTGACCTCCGGTGGGTTCGGGTCGGAAGCGGCGTCGGTACTCGGCGGGCGGGGCGGCCAGGGCCCGGACGAAGGCGCGCCGCATCGCCTCCGGGGTGCCGTAGCCGCAGGAGTGCGCGATCTCCTCGATGCCGTCGTCGGTGTCCTCCAGCAGCCGCCGGGCGGCCTCCAGCCGGACCCCGTCCACGTACCGGCCGGGGGTCACCCCCACCTCGGCGGCGAAGGCCCGGGCGAAGTGCCGCGGCGACAGCGCCGACCGGCCGGCCAGCGCCTCGACCGAGAGGTCGGCCTCCGGGTGCTCGGCGATCCACCGCTGCACCTCGCGCAGCGGCCGCCGGGCCGCCACCTGGGCGGCCAGCTGGGTGCTGAACTGGGCCTGGTTGCCCGGCCGGCGCAGGAAGACCACCAGGTGGCGGGCGACCAGCAGGGCCGTTTCGCGCCCGAGGTCCTCCTCCACCAGGGCCAGCGCCAGGTCGATCCCGGCGGTGACCCCGGCCGAGGTGGCGATCCTTCCGTCCCGGACGTGGATCGGGTCCGGGTCCACCTCGATGTCCGGGAACCGCCGGGCCAGTTCCCCGCCGTAGGCCCAGTGGGTGGTCGCCCGGCGTCCGGCCAGCAGCCCGGCCTCGGCGAGCAGGAAGGCGCCGGTGCACACCGACACCACCCGCTCGGCCCGTCCGGCCAGCTCCCGGATCCGTGCCACCAGGGCCGGGTCCGGGAGTTCGGTGTCCATCCCGCCGGGAACCAGCAGGGTGTGCACCGCCCCGACCTCGGCCAGGTCCGCGTCCGGCAGCAGCCGCAGTCCGCTGTGGCTGCGCACCGGACCGCCGCCGGGGGAGGCGGTGGTCACCCGGTAGGCCGGGGGCTGCCCGGACGCCCGGCCCGCCCCCGCGAACACCTCCAGGGGGCCGGTCACATCGAGGCTCTGCACGCCCTCGAAGAGGACGATGACCACGCTGCGCGCTCTCATGCGACCAGCCTCCCAACGGGCGGCGGTGGCAGCAATGACCTGCTTCCCACCTTTCCTGCCATCCGGAGCCTGCGGGGGCGCATGTGGCGGTGTGGGAACGGAGGGGCACGCGGGAGGCGGGCGTACGGAAGGGCGGACGCGGAAACGCCGGAAGGCCCCTCGCTCTCGCGAAGGGCCTTCCGGCTGTCTGTGCGCCGCCAGGGACTCGAACCCCGGACCCGCTGATTAAGAGTCAGCTGCTCTAACCAACTGAGCTAGCGGCGCCTGCTGACGTGGAGAACATTACCTGGTCAGCAGCCGAAACTCACAATCGGCCGGAGCGGGGAGCCGGGCGCGCTCACATGGTCAGCACCACCTTGCCCCGGACGTGCCCGGCGCCGACCAGCTTGTGGGCCTGGGCGACCCGCTCGATCGGGAACGACTCCGCGATCTCCAGCCGCAGCCCGCCGGCCTCCCAGAGCTCGACCAGCTCGGCCAGCCTCCCGGCCGTCCGCTCGCCCCGCAGCCCCCGGACGCCCAGCCGCTCGGCGCCGGGGTAGTCGACCACGGTGCCGATCCGGGTCCGGTCGGCGACCAGTTCGACGGAGGCCTCCAGGGCGCCCCGCCCGGCGGCGTCGAAGGCCGCGGTCACCCCCTGCGGTGCCACCGCCCGGACCCGCTCGACCAGCCCCTCGCCGTAGCTGACCGGCACCGCGCCCAGCTCCCGCAGGTAGCCGTGGTTGCGCTCGCTCGCGGTGCCGATCACCGTGGCGCCCCAGGCCCGGGCCAGCTGGACGGCGACCGTGCCGACCCCGCCCGCGGCGCCGTGCACCAGCAGGGTGTCGCCGGGGCCGACGCCGAGCCCGGTGAGCGCCACGTGCGCGGTCTGGCCGGAGGCGGAGAGGGAGCCGGCCTGCTCCCACGGCATCCCGGTGGGCTTGGCCACCAGCCGGTCGGCGTCCACCGTGACCAGGTCGGCCTGGCCGCCCAGCACCCGGAAGCCCAGCACCTCGTCCCCGACCCGCCAGTGCCCGGCGTCCGGGCCGAGGGCGTCCACCACCCCGGCGAACTCGTTGCCGAGGACGAACGGCGGCTCGACCGCCAGTCCCGGCGGGCGGAACCCCTCGCGGATCGCGAGGTCCACCGGCTGCACGCCGGCGGCGTACACCCGTACCCGCACCTCGCCCGGCCCGGGCCGCGGGTCGGGCACCTCGGCGACCCGCAGGACCTCCGGACCGCCGTTCCCCGTCACGGTGACCGCTTTCATGCTGTTCCCGCCCCTTCTCGATCCCTCCGGTGTCGACGATCATCCGACCTGAAGTGCGCTTGAGGTCAAGTCATTGTTCAGCGTGTCGACACCGATGGGCGCATTGTCAGATTTATCCTGGACGGCGCTCAGCCGTCCGTCGTCGAGAGGAACCTCCCCGTGGGCCAGCTGCCCCTGTTCTTCCTGGTGCTGCTCGCCTCCGTGGTGACCATGCCGCTCGGTCGGAGGATCGGCGTGCCGCAACCGGTGCTGATGACCCTGCTCGGCATCGTCATGGCGCTGGTCCCGCAGATCCCGGACGTCACCATCGAGCCCGAGCTGATCCTTCCGCTGGTCCTGCCGCCGCTGATCTTCGCGGTGGCCCGGCGCTCCTCGGTGCGCTACTTCAAGGCCAACGCCCGCTCGATCCTGCTGCTGGCGGTCGCCCTGGTGGCGGTCACCACGGTCGCCGTGGCCGGCACCGTGCACTGGCTGCTGCCCACCCTGCCGCTGGCCGCCGCCATCGCGGTCGGCGCGCTGGTCTCCCCGCCCGACCCGGTCGCCGCCGTCGCGGTGGCCGGGAGCGTCGGGCTGCCCCGCCGCCTGGTGGCGATCCTGGAGAGCGAGGGGCTGTTCAACGACGTCACCGCGATCGTCATCTACTCGCTGTCCATCGAGGCCATGGTCAGCGGCGACTTCTCGGCCGGCGGCGCGGTGCTGCGCTTCGTGCTGTCCGCGGTGCTGGCCGTGGTGGTCGGCGTCGCGCTCGGCTGGGTCAACACCAGGCTCGCCGAGCGCCTGGACGACCCGACCCAGCAGGTCGCGCTCAACCTGCTGGTGCCCTTCGCCGCCTACACCCTGGCCGAGGAGATCCACGGCTCCGGCGTGCTCGCCGTCGTGGTCTGCGCGCTCTACCTCGCCGAGCGGGCCTCCGACGCGGACGCCGTCTCCTACCGGCTGGTCGGCAACGCCTTCTGGGAGGTGGTCGAGATCCTGATCACCGGCGTCGCCTTCGGCCTGATCGGCCTGGAGCTGGCCACCGTGCTCAAGGAGGCCGGCCGCGGCTGGACCGGATTCCTCGGCGACGCCGCCGTGGTCATCGCGGTGGTCGTCCTGGTCCGGCTGCTCTGGCTGCTGCCGGCCGGCTGGCTGTCGAAGAAGCTGCGCTCCGGCGACGACGAGGACACGCCGTTCAGCTGGAAGGAGAGCGTGATCCTCTGGTGGTCCGGCATGCGCGGGGTGGCCACCGTCGCCCTGGCGCTCGCCATCCCGCTCACCCTGCACTCCGGCGAGAACTTCCCCGAGCGCGGCCGGCTGGTCTTCATCGCCTTCAGCGTGGTGCTCTTCACCCTGCTGGTGCAGGGCCTCACCCTGCCCTGGCTGGCCAAGCGGTTCGAGCTGGACATCGACCAGGACAAGCACGAGCAGGCCGTGCGCCAGCTCTGGTGGCGGGCCGCCAAGGCCGGGCTCAGCCGGCTCGGCGAGCTGGAGGAGCAGGACCGGCTGCCCGCCGAGGTCGCCGACCGCCTGCGGGACCGTCAGCACGACCGGCTGGCCCGGCTCTGCCCGGAGAACTACGCCGAGGAGGAGGCCGCCGAGGCCAAGCTGCGGATGGCCCAGTGGCGCGCCGCCCGGGACGTCGAGCAGGAGATGATCGCCGCCTCCCGCCGCGAGATGCTCGCCGCCCGCAGTGAGCTCGGCGCCGATCCGGAGCTGGTCGACCAGGTGCTGCGCGGACTCGACCTGCGCTCCGAACGGAAATGACGGGGCGTCCGCTCCCCGCGGGCGCACCGTCCGCGCCCGCGGGGCGGAATGCGCACGACCGGCTCCGGGGTTGCATAGGCTGAACCCGGGCAGGCCGTCAACGGAGTCGGCGCACCACCAGTACCCGCACGACCTCGGCGAACCCTCACGCCTGGCCCTGCCGGTTTCTGCACCCAGATGAATCGAGGACCCACCGATGTCGGAGACCCGCGCCGACGCCCGCACCCCGCTGGACCGGACCCCGCAGTGGGCCGCCCTGGCCAAGCACCGGGCCGAGCTGGGCGACACCCACCTGCGTGAGCTGTTCGCCGCCGACCCCGAGCGCGGCCGCCGCCACACCCTCCGGGTCGGCGACCTGCACGTGGACTACGCCAAGCACCTGGTCACCGACGAGACGCTGGAGCTGCTGCGCGAGCTGGCCGCCGCCACCGGCGTCGCCGAGCTGCGGGACGCCATGTTCCGCGGCGAGAAGATCAACAACACCGAGCGCCGCGCCGTCCTGCACACCGCGCTGCGCGCCCCGCGCGGCGCCGTGATCGAGGTCGACGGCGAGAACGTGGTGCCCGAGGTGCACGCCGTCCTCGACAAGATGGCCGCCTTCGCCGACCGGGTCCGCAGCGGCGAGTGGAAGGGCCACACCGGCAAGCCGATCCGCGCCGTCGTCAACATCGGCATCGGCGGCTCCGACCTCGGCCCGGCGATGGCCTACGAGGTGCTCCGCTCCTACGCCAAGCGCGACCTCGACGTCCGCTTCGTCTCCAACGTCGACGGCGCCGACCTGCACGAGGCGGTCCGCGACCTCGACCCGGCCGAGACGCTGTTCATCGTGGCCTCGAAGACCTTCACCACCATCGAGACCATCACCAACGCGGTCTCCGCCCGCAACTGGCTGCTCACCGGACTGCGCGCCGACACCGACGCGGTGGCCAAGCACTTCGTCGCGCTGTCCACCAACGCCCGGGGCGTGCAGGACTTCGGCATCGACACCGCCAACATGTTCGAGTTCTGGGACTGGGTGGGCGGCCGCTACTCCTTCGACTCGGCGATCGGCCTGTCGCTGATGATCGCCATCGGCCCGGACGCCTTCCGCGAGATGCTGGACGGCTTCCACCTGGTCGACGAGCACTTCCGCACCGCCCCGCCCGAGCAGAACGTCCCGCTGCTGCTCGGCCTGCTCGGCGTCTGGTACGGCGCGTTCTTCGACGCCCAGGCGCACGCGGTGCTGCCCTACTCGCACTACCTGTCCAAGTTCACCGCCTACCTCCAGCAGCTGGACATGGAGTCCAACGGCAAGTCGGTGACCCGCGACGGCACCCCGGTGGACTGGCAGACCGGCCCGGTGGTCTGGGGCACCCCCGGCACCAACGGCCAGCACGCCTACTACCAGCTGCTGCACCAGGGCACCAAGGTCATCCCGGCCGACTTCATCGGCTTCGCCGAGCCGGTCGCCGACCTGCCCCCCGGCCTGGTCGCCCAGCACGACCTGCTGCTGGCCAACTTCTTCGCCCAGACCCAGGCGCTGGCCTTCGGCAAGACCCCGGAGGAGGTCGCGGCCGAGGGCGTGCCCGCCGAGCTCGTCCCGCACAAGACCTTCAAGGGCAACCACCCGACCACCACCATCCTGGCCGGCGAGCTGACCCCCTCGGTGCTCGGCCAGCTGGTCGCGCTCTACGAGCACAAGGTGTTCGTCCAGGGCGCGATCTGGAACATCGACTCCTTCGACCAGTGGGGCGTCGAGCTGGGCAAGGTGCTCGCCAAGCGGATCGAGCCGGTGCTGCTCACCGGCGAGGGCGCCGAGCAGCTGGACAGCTCCACCGCCGAGCTGGTCGCCCGCTACCGCGCGCTGCGCGGCCGCTGAGCCCGGGTCGGGCCGTCCGCTCCGGCGGGCGGCCCGGTCGCCCGGGGCCTTCGGGTCTTCGGGTCTTTGGATTTTCGGGCCGGAAACGCCGGAAGGCCCTTCGCTCTCGCGAAGGGCCTTCCGGCTGTCTGTGCGCCGCCAGGGACTCGAACCCCGGACCCGCTGATTAAGAGTCAGCTGCTCTAACCAACTGAGCTAGCGGCGCCTGCTGACAGAGAAGACTCTAGCAGCGCCGTGCGGCCGAGCCAAAATCGAATACCGGCCGCCCCGCGTTCACCCTCCGGTCACGACGGGCGCCCCGGCGGGAACCGGCTCGCGCGCCGCCCGCACGCAGGCCCAGAGCACCACCGCGGCGCCGGGCAGCCGGGGACTGCGCTGTTCGGGTGCGACGATCCACCGGCCGGCGCCCTGCCCGGGGGAGTCCGGGCTGTTCACCATCCGCTGCAGCGGCGGCACGGTCACGGCGTCGCCCCTGCCGTGGCACAGCAGCGGCGGCACGTCCCGGGCCCACTCCTCCCAGGCCAGCAGCCGGCGCAGCCGGGGCGCCGCGCCCGGCTGGACGAACAGCAGCATCCGCCCCCGGTGGACGGCCACCGGCCCGCAGCCCGGTCCGGAGGCCCACAGCTCGTCCAGCACCCGGCGGCCGAACAGCGCCGGCATGCTGATCACGTCGAAGGCGCGCCCGCAGGGCAGCACCGACGGCGCCCAGGGGCGGCTCTCCCACAGGGCGCGCATGCTGCGCGGGTACTCGCTGGCGGAAGCGAGCCAGGCCTCCCCGGCCGCGCCGACGTACTCCACCGACGGGTGCATCACCGACGGGTATGTCGCTGACGGGTACGTCACCGACTGCTGCGTCACCGACTGCTGTGTCCAGATCTCCACGGGGAGCAGCCTGCGCGGCGCCCGCCCGCGCCGGGACGGAAAGCACGGTTCGCCGGACAGCGCGGCGGGGGACGGCGTACCCTTCCCCGCCGCGCATATGCCAGCGGCCCGTGTCCGGCGGACGGGCGCGGGGCTCAGTCCTCGTGCCGGCGCGGCTGGAGCAGGGTGCGGCCGTACTCGATCATCTTGGCGGCGTAGTCCGGGGTCCAGTCCGCCCGCTGGGCGACCTCGGCGTCGGACAGCGCGTCGAACCGGCGCGGGTCGGCGAGCTGCGCGGCGGCGACCGCCTGGAAGTCCGTTGCCCGCTCGGCGGCGGCCCGGAAGGCCAGGGCCAGTTCCGTGGAGCGGCGCAGCAGCTCCGCCGGGTCCTCGATCGACTCCAGGTCGAAGAATCGTTCCGGCTCGGGTTCGGCGGACTGCGGCTCGAACAGCAGCTGCACCGGACGCAGGCGCCTGGTGGGCTCGGACGACTCTGGGGAGTCGGGCATGGACGGACACCTCCGGGTCTCGGGTGGGGTGGAAGGAATCTGCTCCGGGCCGCGCCGCCCGGTCGTGGCCGCCGTCCATTGTCTCGCGGCGGTGGCCGGTAGCGGAACGGTGCGCACGCGAGCGCTATTCCCCGGCCCGCGCCGGGCGTGCGCCTCCCGCGCCGCGCTTCCGGATCGCATGCGAACCGGTTGTCCCGGTGTACCCGGTCGTCCGACCGAACTGGAGGGAACCCCCATGCGTGTGAGAAGAGGCCTCACGGCCGTCGCCCTGTCCGTCCTGCCCCTGCCGGGCGCGCTGCTCGCCGTCGTCACCGTTGCCGCCGTCGCCGCCCCACCCGCCGCGGCCGCCGAGACGGCGCTGGTGGTCACCGGGGAGCCGAGCGGCGCGGACGGCGTCTCGACGGCGACCTGCCCGTCCGGCACCCACCTGACCGGCGGCGGCTACCGGCTCCAGCCGGACGCGGACGGCCCGGTGCGCGCCACCGGCCCCACCGCCGACGGGCGCGGGTGGAGCGCACAGACGGAGCGGGGCCCGGTGGTGGCGTTCGCGGTCTGCGAGACCGAGGACTGACACCGGCGGCTACCTCAGGTGGACCCGGTGGCCGTTCAGGTGGTGCAGCACCTGGTGGTTGGCCTCCCAGCCGTCCGGAAAGGTCACCGGCACGCCCAGCTGCACCGGCTCGGTCGCGGGGTGCTCGTCCAGCAGCTCGGCGATCCCGGCCCGGGCCACCACGATGCAGGCGTGCCGGTGCCGGGAGGCGAGCACGCAGAGCCGGCCGGTCTCCAGGTGGAAGGCGGTCGCGTCGGGGCGCCCGGAGAGCGGGTGCAGCACCACGGTGACGTCGTACTCGCGGCCCTGGAGGCGGTTGGCGGTGTCCACCGTGACGGCCGGACCGGCCGCGCCGTCCACCGGCACGCCCGCCTTGAGCAGCGCCGCGCGCACGGCCGCCGCCTGGTCCCGGTGGGCGGTGCCGACGGCGACCCGGTCCGCGGTGAGCGGGGTCTCGCCCTGCTCGGAGTGGGCGGTCAGCCCCCGCTCCAGCAGCCGGCGGACGGTGGCCGCGACGGCCGCCACGGCCTGCGGGTCGGTCCGTACGGTGTGTCGGGCGGGCAGCTCCAGCAGGGCCCAGCCGTGCTCGGCGGCCCGGTCGATCACCGCGTCCAGGGCCGAGCCGTCCGGGCGCACGGAGGCCGTCAGCCGGCGGTCGTCCGGGCCGGTGCCGGAACGGAACGGCGTGTACGGGTAGAAGGCCCGCGAGATCAGCGGCGCGGCGCTGGCGGGCAGCCGCCAGGAGACCGGCAGCCGGTGCGGCTCGATCTCCGGGTTGTGCGCCAGCATGGTGACCACCGCGCTGCCGGACGGGTCGTACGACAGCCCGGCCCACTGCTCGGTGCCGACCACGGTGAACGGGTCCAGCTGGCCCGGGTCGCCGACGAACAGCGCCCGCTCGAACAGCCGGGCCACCGCGAGCAGGGCGTCCGAGCGCATCTGGTACGCCTCGTCGACGATCGCGTGCCGCCACGGGGCCTCGGCCCGCACCCACTGCCACTTGGCCGAGGTGGAGATCACCACGTCGTGCTCGACCAGGTCGGCGACCTTGTCGGAGGGCGTCACGTTGGCGTGCTTCAGCACCTCCGGGCCGGGCCGGGAGTCCGCGGCGTGCAGCCGCCCGATCGTCAGCTCCGGCGCCTTCCCGGCCAGCCGGCCGACCAGGTCGTCCACCTGGCCGTTGGTCTGGGCGACGATCATCAGCCGCTCGCCGGCCTCGACCAGCTCGCGCGCGGCCCGCACCACGAGCGTCGACTTCCCGGCGCCGGGCGGGGAGTCCACCACCACGCCGCGCGGGGCGCCGGCCGGCGGCCGGACGGTGGCCGCCAGGATCCGGGCCACCGCGGCGTCGGCGGCCTCGCCCGGGGCCTGCTCGGGGGTCATCGGACGGCTCACTCCCACTCCTCGGAGACGGACGGGGCGGACGGGGCGGGTACGGGCGCGGCGCCGGGCGGGCCGCCGTGGGTCCAGGGGGTGTCGTCCGGCTCGGGCAGCGGCGCGGACTGGCGCACCGTCAGCTCGAACAGGGTGAAGGTGACCGACTCGCCGGGCTCGGGCAGGCTGCCCGGCTCCGGCTCCTTCCGGCGGCCCATGCCGGAGAGCACCCGCAGGGTGAGGGTGCCCCCGGCGGTGTCCACCGCGACGATCTCCGCCTTCTGCGCGGACGGGCCGTGCACGCGGTGCACCTCCCGGCCGAGGTCCGCGTGCGGACGGTCGGCGGTGCGCAGGGTGACCAGCGGGCGCGGCTTGGGGGAGCGGCCGGTGGTGTCCCAGTCCGGCACCACCTCCGTGACCACGCCGCTGAACGCCTCGCCGGCCAGCCGGTGCTCGGCCATCGCCAGCGGGTCGTCCAGCGCCTCCTGGACGTCGAGCCGGGCCTGTTCGCGCTCGCGCTGGGCGAGCTTGCGGGCCGCGGTGACGGCGTCGTCCTGCCGGGGCTGCGGCGGCTCGCCGGCCGCCAGCCGGTCCCGGTGGCCGGTGTAGGACCAGCGGTCGCCGGTCCAGCGCTCCTCCAGGTGACCGGCCGGCGGCAGGGTCCGCAGCAGGTCCAGGCCCTGCCAGACGTCCCGCCAGGTGGGCAGCAGGACGGTCGACAGCGCCTCCTCCAGCGCCGTCACCGCGGCCCGCACGGCCGCCCGGGCGCGTACGGCGGCGGCCTCGTCGCGCTGCTCGGTGCTGTGTTGCAGGGCGCCCACCGCGGCGTCGTAGCGGGTGATCGCTGGGGCGAGCACGAACTCGTCGAAGCGGGGGTCGGTCGTCGGCCCGGCCGGCGGGTGCAGCAGCTGCCCCCGGTCGTCCCGGGCGGACTCGGCCAGCTCGGCCGCCTGCGCGCCGGTCAGACCGGCCGGCGGGTGGTGCCAGGCGAGCCGGGCCGCCAGGTGCTGGTCCTCCAGGTGGCTCTGGCCGGTCGCCCAGTGCCGGGCCAGCAGGCCGGTCATCGGCAGCAGCAGCGAGGACCCGGGCACCTGGGCCCGGTCGGTGAGGTGGGTCAGCCAGCGGCCGAGCAGCGGCACCCGGACCGGCGCCGGGTACGGGCCCGGTTCCGCGTCCTCGGCGGTACGGCGGAAACGGGTCGAGCGGCCGATCAGGGCGAGGTGGTGCACGCCCGCGCCGTTCGGCACGATCAGCTGCGGGGCGTCCGCGCACAGCTCGCGGAACACCTGGGTCTTCTCGCCGCTCTCCGGGTCCTTCTCGGAGCCCTCGATCTGCTCGACGTCCTCGGCGAAGGACTCCAGGTAGGGCAGCAGGTCGGCGGCCAGCTCGGCCAGGAAGTCGAACCGCAGGGTGCGGTTGAGCGGCTGCGGCACCAGGTGCAGCCGCGGCGCGTCCCGGTCGGTGCCGAGCAGCACCGCGAGCGGCGCGCCGGACTCGCCGGCGGCGGTCAGCGGGACCAGCACCATCGGGCGGTCGGACAGGTGCCGGTGCCGGACGGTGGCCAGCGGCTCGGCCCGGCCGCTGCGGACGGCCTCCAGCCGGGCGAGGGTGGTGAGCAGACTCATGCGCCCGCCCCGCTTCGCCCGGCGGTGCTCCCGCGGCCCTCGGCCGGGGCCGCTCCCGCGTCGCGCCCGCTCATGCGACGGCCCCCGGGGCGCCGGCTCCGGCGGCCGTGGCTGCCGCGGCCGCCGCTCCCAGGGCCTCGGCGCGCAGTGCGGCCGCGTAGGCCAAGCGCTCGGCGGCGTCGTCCGCGCCGTCCAGGTCCTCGCTCTTGGTGCCGGCGGCGGCCAGCGCCCCGGACACCGTCCGGATGCTGCCCAGCTCGCCGCGCACGCCCCGGCCGAGCTGCTCGACCCGGTCGCCGCAGCGGGCCCGGGCACGGCAGTGGAAGCCGAGTTCGCAGGTGGAGAGGCAGTCCGGGCTGTACGCGGCGGGCACCGCCTCGACCGAGGCGGCCAGCTGCTCGGTGGTCCGGGCCGGCGCGCCGTCCTCGTCGGCGGCCAGGTCGAAGCCGGCGTCCGGCGGCAGCGCCTCCAGCAGCCGGCCGATGCCGGTCAGCCGGCTCAGCTGGCGCCGGGTGGTGGCCAGTTCGCGGCGGACGTCCACGGCCACCGCGGTCGGCCGGTTGCCGAAGTCCTTCGGGCAGACCAGCAGCACGCTGGTGCGCGGGCTGCCCGCGAGCCGCTGCTCGGTGTACGGGTCCTCGGCGAGCGGCTGCCCGGCCGCCGCGGCGGCGGCCTGCTGGAGCGCCAGCACGTACACGGCGGCCTGCCGGGCGGCGGCGCCGACCTTGGCCGGGTCCGCGCTGCCGTCCAGCACCGGGAAGGACTTGATCTCGACCACGGTGCACCGCCCGCCGTGCACCACCAGGGCGTCCGGCTCCAGGTAGGCGGTGCTGCCGGCCACCGCCAGGCGCAGCATCGGGTGGTCGAGCAGCGTCCAGGCCTCCGGGTCGGCGGCGGCCGCGGCCAGTGCCTCGGCCGTCCGGTCGGCGCGTACGGCCGGGCCGGAGCGGTGCAGCAGGTCCGGCACCCGGAGCGGGGCCCGGTCGTCCGCCGGGAGACCCAGGTGGTGGCGCAGCGGCTCCAGCAGCGGGGCGTAGCCGTCCGCCTTCAGCCGGGACTCGAAGATCACGCCGCGGGCGATGGCGAAGGGGGACTGGCCGAAGGGGGCGGGGCGGCCGAGCCGGGCCGCCAGCGCGGACTTGTCCACCCCGGCCGCGTCGAGCACGGCGCGGCGGTGGCAGCCCGGATTGGCGGCGAGCGCGGCGAGGGAGCGGGCGTTCAGACTGCGTTGCGGGGCCGGTCCGCGCAGCTCCGCGAGCCGCTGGGCGAGCGGCTCAGCGGGCCCGCCCGGCAGGACGTTCGTCGAGACGTTCATGGTGCGGCCCAGTGTCGCATCCGGGTCCGACAACGCGGTGCGGACCGGCCGTTGGACGACCGGGCGGTACACCGGTCGGCACCCGGGGCGGCCGTGGTCGGACCCCCGGCGGACCGTGCCGGCCGGCGTGCGGCCGCGCCCGCCGCCACGGGCCCCGCGATCGTGGCCGCCGCCCGGGTGGGGGATCATGGAGCCCGGTGCTCAATGGTGAGACCGACCGTTGCCACCGCCCTGCTGTCGCTAGGAGCCCCCATGCCCGCCCGCATCGTGCTGGTCCGCCACGGCGAGACCGAGTGGTCCGCCACCGGCCGCCACACCGGCCGCACCGACATTCCGCTGACCGAGGAGGGCCGCGCGATGGCCCGGGCCCTCGGCGCCCGTCTCGCCAAGGCCCCCTGGAACGGGCTGCCGGACGCGCTCGTCCGCACCAGCCCGCTCGGCCGGGCGAAGGAGACCTGCGAGCTGGCCGGTTTCGGCGACCGGGCCGTGGAGCGCCCGGAGCTGATGGAGTGGGACTACGGCGCGTACGAGGGCCGCACCGGCGCGGACATCCGGGCCACCGACCACCCCGGCTGGCTGATCTGGCGCGACGGGGTGCCCGGCGGCGAGAAGCTCTCCGACGTGGCCGCCCGGGTGGACGCGTTCCTGGCCGGCCTCAACGAGGAGCACGGCGTCCCGGAGCCGGACACCACCGTGATGCACTGCGCCGACCGGGACGTGGTCCTGTTCGCGCACGGCCACCTGCTGCGCATCCTGGCCGCCCGCTGGCTGGGGCTGCCGCCCGAGTACGCCCAGCGGTTCAAGCTCGGTACGGCCGCGCTCTGCGTGCTGTCCTGGGAGTACGGCGCGCCGGCGGTGGAGATCTGGAACGACCTGTCCCACCTGGACGGCCTGACCGCCGGGCACTGAGCCCGGGCGAGGCCTGCCCGGGTCCTGCCCAGGTCCTGTACGGGTTCTACGCGGCCGCCGCCCGGTCGTAATCGGTCAGGAACCGGCGCACCTCGGGCACCGCGACGTGCCGGCGCAGCCGTCCCGCGGTGTCCGCGAGCATGCTCCGGATCCGGGCCGAACCGACGGCGTCGAACAGCGCGACGGCGGCCGAGCCGTGGTGCGCCGCGCCCGCCAGGTCCCCGCGGCCGAGCCGGTCGTGGGCCAGCTCGGCGGTGTACAGCACCCGGTTGCGGAGGAAGTGCGGCTCCTGGAGCGTTATCGCCAGCACGGCCTGCTCGCTGGCGCGGTCCCAGTCGCCGAGCGCCGACCAGCACTGCGACTGGAGCCCGGCGATCTCGGCCTCGCCGAAGAAGGACATCCACTCCGGGTCCCGCTCACCGGGGCCCCGGTCGAACAGGGCGTACGCCCGGCCGAGGGCGCGCTCGCAGGAGGCGCGGTCCTGGAGCAGGGCCCACGCACCGGCCTCGCGCATGGTCAGCAGGGCGAGCAGCCGCTCGGAGTCCAGCTCCCGGGCGGCGACCTGCCCGGCCTGGGCGGCGCGCAGCGCCTCGCGCGGGCGGCCGGCGTCCCGGGCGAGGAAGGCGCTGTTGCAGAAGACGTGCGCCTCCAGGCCGGAGTCCCCGGCCATCCGGGCGGTGGCGAGCGCCTCGGAGTAGAACGAGCGGGCGTCCGCGAGACGGTTCGAGTCATGGGCCAACCAGCCGACGGAGATGGCGAGTTCACCTGCCCCGGCCTGGAGCCGGCGCTCCGTCTCGGCGCTGTACTCGCACTCGTTGAGCAACACGTAGGCGTTGCGCAGCGACCGCCCGGCGAGCTCGTACAGGGCGTCGGCGCCGTGCGCGTCGTCGGCCAGCCGGATCTCCCGGACGGCCTGTTCGACGCCGAACACCTCGGCGGCGCCGATCCGGCGAGACGGCGCCACCGGCCCGGGGCGGCCGGGCACCAGCGGTTCGCCGCCGAGCAGCGACGGTGCGGTGAACTCCGCACCGGGGAAGGCGCCTCGGCCGGTGAGCGCACCGGAGGCGCCGTCGGCACCGGCCTGCCGGCCGACGGCCGGTGCGGGTCGGTCGATGCCGATCACGGCGGCCAGCGCGGTGGTGCCGCCGGCCAGGAACGTACGGCGACGCACGTCGTCGTTCTCCTCGTCGAGATTGGGCGATCCATCGAGCCCCCGGGGCGCCGTCCCGGGACTCGGCCACGGGGGCCCGTCCGGAGCGGCTGGATCCGCGTACGGCGAGGCAGCGTAAGGGAGTTGAGTGGAGATTGGTGAGCGCGGGGCGGGCGGGGGCGGGAACGTCGGGTGGAGCGGAGGCGGTTCGCTCCACCTGCCGGATCCGGCCACCGGGCGGCGGCGGACGGAGGTCCGGGGGGCGAAGCCGAGGTCGGTGAGCGTGCGGTCCGGCCACATGTGCCGGAACACCCGCTCGTAGGCGTAGTTGGGGCAGCGGATCTCACCGGATTCGACCCGTCCGACGTAGCGGGCGTCGCAGGACACGTGCTCGCCGATCTCGCGGGCGGCCCTGCGGACGGCCGTGGCGAACTCGCCGGGTGAACGGTCGCCGCGCAGCGCGCGCATCACGGGGTTGGGGGACGGTCGGTTCGGCTCGGCCGGTGGGGTGGCTGCCATGGCGCCGAGGGTACTCGGAGTCACCGAGCGGCCACATTCGGTTGGCGGGACATTCCTTGTCAATACGGGGCGAAAGGGGCGATGTTGCTGGGTATCCGCCATGAAATGCCATGCCTTGCTGTAATGCGCCCCGTGGCCTGCGGCGCGGGCCCCGCGTTGTGCTGGTACGCGGAAAAAGCCCATGCCGTCGCCCCGGCCCGTCCCAGCCCGGCGGCCCCGCCCAACGGCTGTGCTTCCGGACCGACGAGGTACAGGAGAGCCCATGATGGCCACCGGACTGCCGCAGTACCGACCCGTCCGCGGGGGAGTGCTCGCCGCCGCGGCTCCCGCCCTGCTCCCCGAACCCGCCGACGACCGGCACCCCGGCCGGGGACCGGTCGAGGGCGGCCGCACCCCCTGCGGCGGCCGCCGGCGCGAGCGTACGACCGCCGACGAGGGGACCTCCGTCACCGCCTGCGACACCGTGACCGTCGCCCTGCGGCACGGCCTGGAAGCCGTCGACATCCTGAGACTGCGCCGCGCCTGCGGAGCCGTCCTGCAGAGCCGCAACGGCAGCACCGTCTCCTTCCTCGTCCCGGCCGGCACCTGGGAGACCTGGCACCTGCCCGGCAGCTCCTGTACCGCGGGCGCGCTCGTGCCCGCCACCACCGACCCGCGCTGGGTTATCCCGCCCTCCGGCGCCGGCCGCACCGCACGCCCCACCGACGCCTGGGTGCTCCGCTCCGCCCTCTGCGAGGCCGCCTGCACGCTCACCGCAGGCGGCCTCGGCCCGTTCTAGCGGGCGTGCCGCGCGGATCCCGCCGGGCCCCCGAATCTCCGGCCGGGTCCCCGGGGCACGCCCCTGACCTGTGGGTGTTCCACCCCGACGGCGATAATGGCCGGTATGGGACGAAGCAGCAGAGCCGCGCGCAGCCCGGAACCGGCGGCCACCACCGGACCGGACGGACGCACCCACGCCCAGGGCCCGCTCAGCCGCCCCGTCGGCTCCGGCCTCGCCGAACTGCGCCCCGACCGCGACCGCCCCGCCGCCTGGTCGCTGCTGATCGACGGCGCCCCGCAGTCCCTGGTCGACCTCGCCGACCCCACCCACCTCGGCTTCGAGTACCAGCGCCGGCTCGGCCACCTGATCGACCTGGTCGCCCCGCCCGGCCGCCCGCTCACCGTCCTGCACCTCGGCGGCGGCGCCCTCACCCTGGCCCGCTACACCGCCGCGACCCGGCCGCGCTCCCGCCAGCAGGTCGCCGAGATCGACACCGCGCTCACCGAACTCGTCCGCGCCGAACTCCCCCTGGACCGCGGCTGGCAGATCAAGGTGCGCGGCGCGGACGCCCGCAGCGTGCTGGAGCGCACTCCCGAGGACAGCGTCGACCTGGTGATCACCGACGTCTTCTCCGGGGCCCGCACCCCCGCCCACTGCACCACCGTCGAGTTCACCACCCTCGCCGCCCGGGCCCTCGCCCCCGGCGGCTGGTACGCCGCCAACATCGCCGACGGCGGCGCCCTGCCCTTCGCCCGCTCCCAGGTCGCCACCCTCGGCGCGGTCTTCCCCGAGCTGTGCCTGATCGCCGACCCCGCCGTGCTGCGCGGCAAGCGCTTCGGCAACCTCGTCCTGGCCGCCGCCCACACCCCCCTCCCGGTCGCCGACCTCACCCGCCGCGCCGCCTCGGACTCCGCCCACGCCCGGGTCGAACACGGCCGCGCCCTCACCGACTTCGCGGCCGGAGCCGTTCCGGCGACGGACGCCACGGCGGCCCCGTCCCCGGAACCGCCGCCGGGGGTGTTCCGCTGACGGCCGCGGTCCGGCGCCGCCAGCGGTGAACCCCGGCAGCGCCGTGCCGCCCGCCGCAAATCCGTTGGCGGACGACCGGATCGCGGCCGACAATGGCGCTGCCGTCCGGCCACCGACCCGAGGGGGAGCCATGGAGATCAGACCGGCCCGGCCGGACGAGGCCACGCTGCTCACCGGCATCGCCCTGCGGTCCAAGGCGTACTGGGGCTACGACGAGGCGTTCATGGCCGCCTGCCGGGCGGAGCTGACCGTGGACGCCGGCGTGATCGAGCGGTCGGCCACGGTGGTGGCCGAGCACGGCGGGCGGGTGCTGGGGTTCGTCTCGTTCTCCGGCGCCCCGCCGACCGGGTCGCTGGACCAGCTGTTCGTCGAGCCGGAGTCGATCGGCCGAGGCGTCGGCCGCGCGCTGTTCGAGCAGGCCCGGGGCCTGGCCGTGGAGCTCGGCCTGCGCCGGCTCACCATCGACTCCGACCCGAACGCCGAGCCGTTCTACCTCGCGATGGGGGCCACCCGGATCGGCAGCGTCCCGTCGGGCTCGATCCCGGGGCGCGAACTTCCTCTGCTGGTCCTGGACCTGGCCGCGCGATAGGCGGGCTGCCGCTGCCGCCACTGCCGCTGCCGCCTGCCTGTCCCGGCCCGCGCCCGGCGGCGGGAGACGCCTCGGCGGCCCCGGGACGCGCGCGGCCCGACGCCGCGGCTCGACCGACCCGGGACCGTTCGCTGCCGGAGAGGCACCGAGTTCCGGGCCTTCGGTCCTCGGCCGGGCGATGCCCCGCCCGTGCCTCGCGATGCGCGTACCCCGGCGTCGGCCCGCTCGTTCTCCGGGTGGACGGCGGGGGAGCGAGTTCAGTGCCCGCGTGGCAGCCCGCGGTGCTTCCACATGGCCGCCCCGGTGAGCAGCAGCCCTGCGGCGATGGGGGCGAGGACGGCGGTCGCGGTGGCGGAGCCGTCATGGGAGGTGGTCGCCGTGGCGGTGTCGGCGATGGCCACCGTCGCGGGCGTCCGGCCGGGGCCGGCTCCGGCGGGGGCCGTGGAGTCCGCCGGCCGGTTGGGCTCGGCGGCGGGTCCTGCCTGGTCGACGGTCGTGGCCGTCGCCTCCTGGACCAGCGCTCCCTCCGCGGCCTGGCGCTGCCGGGGAACGGCGGGAAGGGTGCCGTCGGGTCGGCGGCGGGCGGCGGAGGACAGGCCGGCGGGTCCGCCCTCGCGGGAGGCGCGGGGACCGTCGGGCCGGGCCTGGGCGGGGAGGGTGTCGAGGAGGCCGGAGGCGAGCGCGAAGGCGTCGGGGACGGCCGCCCGTTGGCCGGGCAGGGGAAGGCCGCCGGCCCGGATGCGTTCCTGGAGGGTGCCGCCGACCGCGCTGGTGGTCCCGTCGGCCGGGCCGTTGCCGGCCGGTTCCCCGGCGGCCCCGGGGGAGCGGTCCGGCGGGCCGCCCGCCGAGGGTCTGCCCGTCGGGGGCCCGGACCCGACAGGACGTTCGGCTGACTGCCCGTCGAGGGCGGGTCCGTCGAGCACCGGCCGGTCGAGCGCCGGTGCGCCGGCCAGCGCGCGCCGGACGGCGGGCCGGGCCGGGTCCGGCGGTGGGTCGGCGGCGGCCGCGTACGCCCCGGGGGCGCCGACCCCCCAGAGCTGCGTGAGCAGGGCTCCCGCGGCGGCGACGACCCGGGGGCGGGGCAGCCACCGGGCGATCCCGCGGCGGGCACCGGCGCCGCCGCGAGGGGCGGGTTCCTGGGGCTTGGTCGCGTGATTGGCTCGCACGTGAATCGAGAACGAGCGGCCGGGTGGTGAGGTCACGCCCGCCGTCACGGACGGTCATCGCGCGGGTGGCCCCGGGGCCGGCGCTCCCGGGGCCAACGACCGCGTGGTGGTCAGGAGTTGGGGCGCAGGGTCCAGGTGACCGTCATCACGCCGGTGACGGCGCCGTCGGCGCGGGTGATCTCGACGGTGACCGGGAACTCGGGGCGGCCGCCGGCGTCCAGCTCGGCGACGATCTCGGCGGCCGGGCGGCCGAGCACGGCGGTGGCGGTGACGTCGCCCATGGCGAGCTTCTTGTACGCGATCTCGGCGTTCACGGCGAGCGGCACGGCCCGGGACAGCTGGTCGCCGAAGGCGGCGAGCACGATGCAGCCACTGGCGGACTCGGCCAGCGTGAACATCGCGCCGGCGTGCGGGCCGCCGACGTGGTTGTGGTAGGCGGGCTGGTCCGGCAGTCGGAGCACGGCCCGCTCCGGGGTGGTCTCCAGGTAGTCCAGGTTGAGGGTGTGCGCCATCGGCACGGTGTCGTCGAGCAGCTTGCCGATCGTGGGTGTGGTCATGGCGACGATGTTACTAGCCGGTAGCTTCCGGTGGCAGGGGGTCGGCCGGAAAGTCGACCCGGCGGGTACGTGTGAGGGAGCGCACATCCGGGCGGGGGGCGTGCAACTGAGGCCGTGCACAGCTGAGGGAGCGCGAAAACGCCCGAGGGGCCGATCTCTTGAAGAGATCGGCCCCTCGGGCTCTGGGGTGAGTGACGGGACTCGAACCCGCGGCCACCTGGACCACAACCAGGTGCTCTACCAACTGAGCTACACCCACCATCTGTCCGGTCCGTTCCCGCTCTCGCGTTCCCGTTCCGACAGGAAGAACTCTACAGGATCCGAGAGGGTGCTCGCGCCAGGGTTTCGACCCGGCTGACAGGCACCTTCTCCGACCCTCCGGCGGGGTTCCGCCGGGCCGTTCCAGGAAGTGGACCGGCCGGCGGCCCCGGGTTCAGCTCGCCGGGGACCGGTACTTCCCGGCGATCGCCCGCGCCGTGTCGGCGTCCGGGCCGGGCTGCGGGACGAACACCGCCTCGCGGTAGTACCGCAGTTCGTCGATGCTCTCCCGGATGTCGGCGAGCGCCCGGTGGTTGCCGCCCTTCTGCGGGCTGTTGTAGTACGCCTTCGGGTACCAGCGGCGGGCCAGCTCCTTGATCGAGGAGACGTCCACGATCCGGTAGTGCAGGTGCTTCTCCAGGGCCGGCATGTCCCGGGCCAGGAAGCCGCGGTCGGTGGCCACCGAGTTGCCGCAGAGCGGGGTCTTCCCCGCCTCCGGCACGTGCTCGCGCACGTAGGCGAGCACCCGCTCCTCGGCCTCGGCCAGGGTCACGCCCTCCTCCAGCTCCTCCAGCAGCCCGGAGGCGGTGTGCATCTCGCGCACCACCTCGGGCATGTTCGCCAGCGCCTCCGCCGGCGGCCGGATGATGACGTCCACGCCCTCGCCGAGGATGTTCAGCTCGGAGTCCGTCACCAGCACCGCGACCTCGACCAGGGCGTCCCGGTCGAGGTCGAGGCCGGTCATTTCACAGTCGATCCATACCAAACGGTCATTCACACAACTCACCCTACGGCGCGATCACGCGCCGCGGGGACCGGTGGAGCCGAGCGGGGTGCCTCGGCCTGGTGCTCCTCCGGCCCGTCGTGCGTGCCGGGGCCGTCCGGGTGCTCGCCCTCCCGGCCGGCCCGGACCGCATGGCCGTCCCGTCCGGCCCGGACCTCGCGCGCCGCCCGGGCGCCCTCGGTCGAGGGCCGGCCGGGCGCCTGGCCGCGGACCTGCGGAGCCCGGGCCTGGCGACCGCGGAGCTCACCCGGCCCGGAGCCCGGCTGCCCGGCCGGGGCCGGCATCCGTCCCGCGGACGAGCCGTGACCGCGCCCGGCCGCACCCGGCTCGTCCGCGGGCCGCTCGGCCGCGCTCCGGTGCCCCTGGCCCTGACCGCGGACCCCCGGCTGCGGGAGACCGTCCTCCGCCGCCGCGTGCTCCGCGGTGCGCGGCGGACGTCCGGTCCCCGCCCCCGGTCCGGCCTGCGGCGGAACCACCGGCGGCCGCAGCGGACCGCGCCCCGCCGCACCCTGCTGCCCGGGGTGCGACTGCTGGGCGGCCTGCTGGTGCGGGTACGGCTGACCGGCCCGGACGTGGAAGGGCTGGCCGGTCGGCGTCCCGACCTGGCCCGGACCGAACCCGCCGGGCTGGCCGTGCGCACCCGGCTGCCCGTGACCGACCTGCTGCCCCTGCTGGCCGTGCGGCACCGGTTGCCCGTGCTGCCCGACCGCGAGCGGCGCCCCCGGACCGGCCGGGAACGGCTGCGCCGACGGCACACCGTGCGCCCCGCCGAACAGCGGCCCGCCCGCCGGCGCGACCGCGCCCGCCGGGTGCGGCAGCGCTCCCGGCAGCCGCAGGTCGCCGAGCGCACCGGCCGGCGCGCTCGGCTGCTGACCGGGACGGCGGGCCCGGTAGCTGGTCCGGTACGCGGCCGGGGAGACCCCGAGCTGGCGCCGGAAGTGCCCGCGCAGCGCCACCGGCGAACGGAACCCGCACCGGCGCGCGACGTCGTCCACCGACAGCTCCGAGGTCTCCAGCAGCCGCTGTGCCTGGAGCACCCGCTGGGTGATCAGCCACTGCAACGGCGCGCTGCCGGTGAGCGTGCGGAACCGCCGGTCGAAGGTGCGCCGGCTCATGTACGCGCGAGCCGCCAGCACCTCGACGTCGAACTGCTGGTTGAGGTTCTCCAGCGCCCACGTGACCACCTCGGCCAGCGGGTCGTTGCCGATCTCTTCCGGTAAAGACTGATCGATGTACTGGGCCTGTCCTCCGCCGCCGCGGCGGCTCGGCACCACCAGGCGGCGGGCCAGCGCGTTGGCCGCCTCGGCGCCGTGGTCGCTGCGCACCACGTGCAGGCACAGGTCGATTCCGGCGGCGGTGCCGGCGGAGGTCAGCACGTCGCCGTCGTCGACGAACAGCTCGCGCGGGTCGACGTGGACCCGCGGGTAGCGCTTGGCCAGCGTCGGCGCGTACATCCAGTGGGTGGTCGCCGGGCGGCCGTCGAGCAGACCGGCGGCGGCCAGCACGAAGGCGCCGGTGCAGAGCCCGATGATCCGGGCGCCCTCGTGGTGGGCCTTGCGCAGGGCGGTGATCGCCTCGACCGGCGGCGGCTGGGAGATCGAGCGCCAGGCCGGAACGACGATCGTGCCGGCCCGGGCGAGCGCCTCCAGGCCGTACGGGGCGGAGAGGGTCAGGCCGCCGGTGGTGGCGAGCGGACCCTCCTCGCCGGCGCAGACCAGCAGGCGGTAGCGGGGCACCCCGGCGTCCTGACGGTCCACGCCGAAGACGGAGAGCGGGATGGAGCTCTCGAAGATCGGGGCGCCGCCGAAGATCAGCACGGCGACGGTCTCCCGGCGGCGCCGGCCGGACAGCTTGCGCGGGGCGGAGGACGCCATCGGGGTCGGGGAGCCGTTCGCGCCGGGCCCGCCGTGGCCCAGCGGGCCGTGGCCGGAGCCGAGGGCGAGGCCGCCGAGCGGACCGCCGCCCGGGCCGGCGGCGGGGGCGCCGTTCAGGCCCGGGGTGCCGCCGCCGTAGCCGGGGTGGCCGGAATGACCGGCGTGGCCGGCGTGGCCGGGATGGCCTCCGTAGTGGCCGGGATGGGCGAGGTGTCCGGGGTGGCCGGAATAGCCCGGGTGTTCGCCGCCGTAGGACTGGCCGGGACTGACGGGTCCTCGGCTGACGGGCTGTCCGCCGAACGACGACTGTCCGCCGAAGGCGGGCTGGCCGCCGTAGGGGGACTGGCTCCCGTAGGGCGTCGCCACGCCGTGGTCCGCGGCGGTCGGCGTCGCACCGGGACCGCCGCCGGCGCCCGCCCCGGGGGAGGGCACCGTGGAGTACGAGGAGTGCGAAGCGGCGCCCTGGGGGCCGGAGGTTCGGGTGGTGGCGATCGCGGTGGTGCCAGTGCCTCTCGCGGACCGACCCGCGCCGCCGGCCGCCGCCTGGCCGCTGTCAGGACCCGCGTCGCTCCTGCTCACCCTGCTCAAGGCGCTCAAGCCCCCTCGGTGGTGTGGTGTGGGTGGTGCGGCACTGCTGGCCAAGATCGAAATCTATCGGGTGGACCATTGCCGTTGTGACAAGTTCACCATCCGACGCTATGTCGACATGGCAATTTGGCGTGATGCATTCGATCACGAAGCGTGGCACCCGTCGACCTTTCTGGGAAGAGGGCCGGGGCAACGGTGGCTGGTTGTCGCGGGACGGTTCCTGGGGCGTCCGGCTCCGGTGCGCCCGGCCGGCTGGTCTGGGCTGCGGATTTGCCCAAGCGGGAGGGATCGGCGCGAAATTGACCGAAAATCGGCGGTGCACGAGGGGGCGCACGGGGAGAAGTCGTGCGCCTCCCAGGCTTCATCCGGCCAAGCCCAGAACGGGGGAACCGGGAACCGGACCGCCGGGTTACGGTCCTGCCGTGAACACCAGCAGCCGGCTCGAACGGGCCAACGACAATGCCGCCGCCTTCTGGCTCGCCCAAGCCCGGGTCCACGGCTGGCAGTCCCGCACCCGCCCGGGGCTGACCGCGGTCCGGTGCGCCCGGACCCCGGACGACGCGCACCGCGTCGTGGTGACCCGCCCCTACGACGAACCAGCGCCCTTGGCGCAGGAGTTGGCGGACCTGATGGCCGAGTGGTCGACCATACGCTGCACCGTGGAGGACCCGTACGACGGGCTCGACCTCACGGGCCTCGGGGCCACCCGGATGCCGATCATGCCGGTGATGGTCCGGGACCCGGGACCGGTAGAAGGTACGACCGCCGTCCTGCCCGCGGTCTCGGAGGCGCGCGGAGGCGGAGTCCTGACGGTGGATGAGGCGCGGGACGGCGACAGCTTCGCCATGGTCGAGCGGGCCATCGTGGAAGGCTTCCCGCTGCCCGCCCGACAGCCCTGGGTCCGGGGCGGAGCCCTCCCAGAGCAACTGCTGGACGTACCCGGCTGGCGGGGCTGGCTCGGCCGCGTCGACGGCGCGGTGGCGGGCACCTGCCTCACCTATGACGACGGCCGGGCCACCGGCGTGTACTGGGTCGCCACCCTGCCCGACCGGCGCGGCCGGGGCGTGGCCGGCGCCGTCCTCCGGACCGCGCTGGCCCACGCACACCCGGACCGCCCGGCCACCCTGGTCGCCACCTCGCTCGGCGAACCTCTCTACCGCAAGCTCGGCTTCGTCGAGCAGGCCCGCACCTGCTGGTGGACCCGCACGTCGGCGGCGCCGGTGGGGTAGCCGGGGCGGGGCGGGGCGGGGCGGTGGCTGCCGGGTGCGGGTGCCGGGCGGCGGGCAGGGGGGGCGGGTGCCGGGCGGTGGGTGGCGGGCAGGGGCGCGGTGACGCCGGCGCGCGGCGGTGCTGGGATGCGGCGGGGACGGTGGGGACGGCGGGATGTGAAGGGGGCGGCCGGGCGCTACTGGGCGGCCGCCACGGCGGCTGTGGACGCGGTGGTGGCCGAGCGCGATGCGGAAGATGCGGACGATGCCGTGCCGGGCGCAACGGTGAGGGCGACCGGGGCGGGTGCGGCGCCGTCGGGCCTCGGGCGGACGGTCGTGGCTGCGGTCGTGGCTTTGGCCGTCGCTGTGATCGGTGCGGGGCGGAGGCCGTCCGGGGCCGGGCCCGGTCTGCCGGCCGCCCGGGTCCCGGAGTCCGCTCCGGTGTCCGTGCGGGCCTCGGCGATCACGGCAAACCCGCCTGATCGGTTTCGGACACCGGGCCCGCCCGCGGGGGCGGGCTCGCCGGCCGGCCCGGTCGTTGCGGAAACGGATGCGCTCGGGCCGTCCAGGGCGGCCATCGCGGGATGTGCGCCGGACCGTGCGCCGACCAGCGCCGTCGCGTAGCCCGGCATCCCCGCTGCCGTCTTCCGGAGCGGCCCGTCGGAGCGGACGCCCGGTCGGGGCGAGGGCGCGTTCCGTGCGGCGAGGACCTGGCCGACCGCCTCCGGCAGACCGGCCGCCTTCAGCGTCGGCCGGTAGCCGCTCTCCGCCCACGGCCGCCCATGGTGCAGCCAGACGCTGCGCAGCCCGGTCAGTTCGGCACCGGCGATGTCGGCGGGTGCGTGGTCCCCGATCATCCAGGTGTGGTTGGCCCAGTCCCCCGTGGGTGCGACGCCGCACCGTTGGGCGGCCATCTCGAAGATCAGCGGGTCCGGTTTGACGCAGTCGGCCTCCTCGGAGATGACCCAGCCGTCGACCAGCGGGCCCAGTCCGGTCCGCCGGATCTTCTCCAACTGCGGCCGGGTGCCGCCGTTGCTGACGATCCCGAGCGTCCACCCGGCCGTCCGGGCGGCTCGCAGCGCCTCGATGTGCCGGGGCGGGCAGTGGATATGGGAGTTGATGCCGCGTCGGTAGTGGGCAATCAGGAAGTCGGCAGAGACGTCCAGCCCGTAGCGGCGCCGGACCGCCGACAGTACGGTGCTGCGCGGAACGTATCCGCCGCCGTCGAGGGTGACGAACCACTCGAGGTCGCCCGGCGGGAGATCGTGTTCGGACAGGAAGTCCTGCGCCCAGGCCCGGTAGGCGGCGTCCCGGGGCAACAGGGTGTTGTCGAGGTCGAACAGGAGCAGGGGCATGCCAAGCATGGTGCCAGCGGCCGAGCCTATGCACCTGGCAAATGCCAGACGGCGTCGCGAAGCCGTACGGAGTGGCCGAAACGGCCTCCGTGCGCCTGCGGCGGGCGGTGACGCGCGGGCCGTCCGGGGCTGTTGGGGCAGGTCGGACGTCACGGTTCGCGACGCACCGCAACGGATCGTCGCCGATCCATGACAGTCCGGTCACGGTGTCCCGTGGGGCTGTTGCGCCGCCCGGTCCGCTCAGTCAAGCTCCAGGGAACCTCCTTTCCGGAGGGGGCGCGATCGCCTGTGGGCGGGGCGCACTGCCTCAGCGGGCGCATCCCCCTTTCGCGGGAACAACGTCGCTCAGGGGCTTCCTCGCTGGGCGGGGCCCCAGGCCCGTCGTACTCTGAAAGGAACAGGTCACATACGGTGCTGCGCGGCGCAGACCGACGTCATCCCGTGGGCGGGCCTGCTGCCCGGGCAGCGTTGTTCTCCTCTCCTGTCGGCCCCTCTCCATCGAAGAGCCGTGAGCCATGGCTGGTTTTGAGCCTCCCCGACCGGTCGAACCGGACACCCTCCGCAGCGTGGGCCCGGCGGGCGGGTCTGCCTGCGACCGTCCCGACGAACCGGCCGAAGTCCGTGCCGACCGGCAGGGCGACGACGACCGTGATCGCCGCAGCGGCCACCTCGGTGAGGGCCGCGAAGGCGGTCTCGACGACGCCCGTGACGACGACCGCGAGGGTGGCCACGGCGACGGTCGCCGGGACGGCCGCGGGGACAGCGGCGCGGGCGGGTCTGCCGGCCCGCGAGCCGATGGACGAGTCGATGAACGAGTCGACGAACGGGTCGATGGACGAGCCGACGCGCACGCCGAGGCCCCGGGCCGCGTCCCGGGCGTACGGACGGGACGCGAGCGAGCCGACGCCGCCGAGGAACCCGAGGCGGCCGGAGCGGCCCGTGCGGCCCGGCCGACCGACGTGGCCCGGCCGACCGGCGTGGCCCGGCCGGCAGAGCCAGGGGAGTCCGGCCCGGGGCGTGACGGCCCGCCGGGCTTCGCGCGCGCTCTGCGCGGCCTCGCCCGTCGGGGCAGCCTCGCCCGCCGTGAGCGCCAGGGGCCCCGCCAGCGGCGTGGCGAGCCCCCGGCCGACCCTGCCGGGTCTCCGGTGACGGGCCGCCTGGGCCCGGGCGCCGAGCGTCCGGAGGCGGCTGCCGGCGCGGCCGGCCCGCTGGGTGGCCACGCCGAGCCGTCCGGGCAGGAAGCCCCGGCGCCGTCCCTCGACCCGGTGTTCCAGCACGGTGTGGTGGTCGGCTTCGACGGCTCGCTGTCGAGCGAGCGCGCTCTCGCCTACGCCGTCGGCATGGCGCGCCGTTCGCAGTGCGGTCTGGTGATCGTGCACGTCGCCAACCGTCTGCCCGCCACCGTCTGGGCAGGCTGCGAGCCACCCGTCTTCGTCGACCTCCCCGACCACCGGACCGAGGTCCTCGGCCTGGAGCTCGCCTGCGCGGATTTCCTCACCGGGGTGCCGTGGATCCTGGTCGAGCGCGGCGGGGACATCTGCCACGAGATCGAGGAGGTCGGTCGTGAGTACGCCGCCGACGCGATCGTCGTCGGCACGACGCACGGCCTGCTCGGCAAGATCTTCGGCTCGGTCTCCGGACGGCTGGCGCGGCGGGCCAACCGTCCGGTGATCGTGATCCCCTGAGGTCTCTCGTTCCTGAGGCTTCTCACGAAGCCTCCCCGAGGTCTCCTCCTGCTGCCTCCTCCATCGTCGGGCTCCCCAACTCTGTTCGCGGGGAAGCGCGTTGAGTGGTGCGCGACCAGGTGGGCGCAGCTCAGGAGGTGACCATCAGGGTGTGGTCGTCACGAACCGACGCCGAGTTCCCGGGCGATGAGCATGCGCTGGACCTCGGACGTGCCCTCCCCGATTTCCAGGATCTTGCAGTCGCGCCAGAAGCGGGCGACCGGGAATTCGTTCATGAAGCCGTACCCGCCGTGGATCTGGGTCGCCTCGCGGGCGTTGTCGACGGCGGCCTCGGACGAGTACAGCTTCGCGATCGCGGCCTCCTTCTTGAACGGTTCACCGTGCAGCAGCCGGGAAGCGGCGTCCCGCCAGGCCAGGCGGGAGGTGTGGGCGCGCAGCTCCATGTCGGCAAGCTTGAACTGGATGGCCTGGTTGGCGCCGATCGGCCGGCCGAAGGCCCGGCGCTCGCCGGCGTACTTCACGGACTCGTCGACGCAGCCCTGGGCCAGGCCGGTGGCCAGGGCCGCGATCGCGATGCGGCCCTCGTCGAGGATCCGCAGGAACTGGGCGTAGCCTCGGCCACGCTCGCCCAGCAGGTTGGCCGCGGGAACGCGGCAGTCGGTAAAGGACAGTTCGCGGGTGTCGGATGCGTTCCACCCGACCTTCGAGTACTTCTTCGAGACCTGGAATCCGGGGGTCCCGGTGGGCACGATGATGGAGGAGATCTCCCGTGCAGGCGAGCGGAATTCGCCCTCTTCACTCGAACGAGCGATCGGTTCGGTGAGTGCGGTGACGGTGACCAGACCGGTGATGTCGGTACCGGAGTTGGTGATGAAGCACTTGGTCCCGTTGATGACCCACTCGTCGGTGGCCTCGTCGTAGCGCGCCGTGGTGCGGGTGGCCCCCGCGTCCGACCCGCCCTCCGGCTCGGTGAGGCCGAAGGCGCCGAGGAGTTCGCCCGAGGTCAGCCGGGGCAGCCACGTGCGCTTCTGCTCCTCGGTGCCGAACCGGTAGATCGGCATCGCGCCGAGCGAGACGGCGGCCTCCAGGGTGATCGCCACCGAGGAGTCGACGCGGGCGAGTTCCTCCAGGGCGAGGCCGAGGGCGAAGTAGTCCCCGCCCATGCCGCCGTACTCCTCCGGGAAGGGCAGGCCGAAGAGCCCCATCCGCCCCATCTCCCGGACGATCTCGTAGGGGAACTCCTCCCGCTCGTAGAACCCGCCGATCTTCGGCGCCACCACGTCCTGGGCGAACTCGGCGACGGTGCGCCGCAGTTCCTCGTACTCGCTGCTGAGCCTGTGGTCGAGCATGGTGATCCTCCTGGCGCCCGGCCGGGTCGGCCGCGGACGTGAGCGGGGTGACCGGCGTCCGTCGGACGGTGTGACGGACGCGCGGTGTGATGTGAGGGACGGGTGTCGGGCGGTGCGGGTGGTGCGCGGCGCCGGCCGGGTTGCGGGCGGTCGGCGCCGGGACGGGTGCGGGCGGGTCAGCTCCCGGTGGAGCCGAGCAGCGCCTGGACGGCACGGGAGGGACTCGGGCGGCCGAGGCGCTCGGCCATCCAGCCGCTGGTCGCGACGAGCGCGCGCAGGTCGACGCCGGTTCGGACGCCGAGCCCGTGCAGCATCCAGACCAGGTCCTCGGTGGCCAGGTTGCCGGTGGCGCTCTTCGCGTACGGGCAGCCGCCCAGGCCGCCCGCCGAGGCGTCCACCGTGGTGACGCCCTCGCGCAGTGCCGCCAGGGTGTTGCTGAGCGCCTGGCCGTAGGTGTCGTGGAAGTGCACGGCGAGCCGGTCGACCGGGACGCCGGCCCGCGCGAAACCCGCCAGCAGGGCAGTGACCTGGCCCGGAGTGGCCACCCCGATGGTGTCGCCGAGGCTCAGCTCCGCGCAGCCCTGCTCCAGCAGCTGCACGCCGTACCGGACCACCTGGTCGACCGGGACGGGGCCCTCCCACGGGTCGCCGAAGCACATCGAGAGGTAGCCGCGGACCGCGACCCCGGCCTCGGTGGCCCGGGCCACGACCGGGCGGAACATCGCCATGGCCTCGTCCGCCGAGCGGTTGAGGTTGCGGCGGGCGAAGGTCTCGGTGGCGCTGGCGAACACCGCGATGTCGGACGCGTGGTGGGCGAGCGCGCGGTCCAGGCCGCGCTCGTTGGGCACCAGCACCGGCAGCCGCAGGCCGGGGTGGCGCTCCGGCAGGCCGGCGAGCCGGGGGAACAGCTCCTCCGCGTCGGCCAGCTGCGGTACCCATTTCGGGTGAACGAAGCTGGTGGCCTCGACGGTGCGCAGCCCGGCGGCCGCGAGCCGGGCGATGAACTCGGCCTTCACCTCGACCGGCACCGAGGACTTCTCGTTCTGCAGGCCGTCGCGCGGTCCGACCTCGTGGATCCGGACCTCCTCGGGCAGGCCGGGGGCGCGGACCGGGTCGGGCAGGCCCAGGTCGAGGGCGTCGGGCTCGCGGGCGGGGGCGGTGGCGGGGGTGGTCACGACCGGACCTCCGCGGGCTCGGCGGGGGCGGCGACCGGATCGGCCGCCGCGTCCCCGGCCGCCGCGTCCTCGACCGGGGTGACCACGACCAGCAGGTCCTCCATCGCGACGGTGGCGCCGGCGGCGGCCCGCAGTTCGCTCACCACGCCGTCGTGCGGTGCGGCGATCACGTGCTCCATCTTCATGGCCTCCAGCACGAGCAGGGGCTGCCCCTTGCGGACCGTCTCGCCCGCCGTGGTCTTGACGACGGTCACGGTGCCGGGCATCGGGGCGGTGAGGGCGCCGTGGTGCGCCCCGGCCCCGGCGGCGCTCTCGACGACCGGGTCGTAGGCGTGCAGCGGCCAGGCGTCGCCCTCGATGCCGAGCCAGGTCACCGGTCCGGCGGCGAGGCCGGGGGTGGCATCGGTGGCCAGTGAGAACGTGGTGCGGAGGCCGTCGACGGTCAGGTGCAGCCGGTCGCCGGCCAGGGTCGCGCGGGCGCGGTGCGCGGGGCCCTCGTCGAGCCGGAGCTCCACCTCGCGGGTGGTCCCGGCGGAATTGTCAGTGGCATCGGCTACGTTGCCCGCAGTGATCGAACGGATGCGCACCGCCACCGGGTCCTGGCCGGGGGTACGGAGTCGGTGAGTGGTCCAGGCGGGGGTGCCGCCCAGGCGCCAGCCGGAGGGAAGGGAGAACGGGTCGGTCCAGCCGTCGGGGTCGGCGGCCGGGGTGAGTTCCAGGTGTCGTGCCAGTGCGGCCGCGTAGTAGAGGAGGTGAGCGGGTGACGGTGCTTCGAGCGCCGCGGTCGGGTCCGCCGCAGCCGCGTCCGGGGTGATCGCGTTCACGGGGGAGTGCGGCGAGGTGAGCAGGGCCGGCTGCTCCTGGGCCGTCCGCTCCACCAGGCCGGTGTCCAATCGGCCGGCGGCGACCTCGGGGTGTGCGAGCAGTCGGCGCAGGAAGCCGGTGTTGGTGGTGATGCCCAGGATGCGGGTGTCGGCCAGCGCCGCGCGGAGCCGGCGCAGCGCGGTCGGGCGGTCGGGCCCGTACGCGATGACCTTGGCGAGCATGGGGTCGTAGGCGCTGGTGACGACGGTTCCGGCGGCCACTCCGGAGTCGACGCGGATGCCCTCGCCCCGGGGCTCGTCCAGGGTGAGGATGCGGCCGCCGGTGGGCAGGAAGTCCCGTTCCGGGTCCTCGGCACAGATGCGGGCCTCGATGGCGTGGCCCAGGAAGGAGACGTCGGACTGGGTGAAGGAGAGCGGTTCGCCGGCGGCGACGCGCACCTGCCACTCGACCAGGTCGAGCCGGGCCGAGTCCGCGCCGACCGCGACGGCGAGCTCGGTGACGGGGTGTTCCACCTGGAGACGGGTGTTCATCTCCATGAAGAAGAAGTCCCGCACCCCGTCGGTGTCGGAGGCGGCGTCAGGGGCGTCCGGGTCAATGCCGGGGACGATGAACTCCACGGTGCCGGCACCGGTGTAGCCGCAGGACTCCGCGGCGCGGACGGCCGCGGCGCCCATCGCGGCGCGGGTCTCGGCATTGAGGAGAACGGAGGGAGCCTCTTCGATCACTTTCTGGTGGCGGCGCTGCAGGCTGCACTCGCGCTCGCCGAGGTGGACGGTGGTGCCGTGGGCGTCGGCCAGCACCTGCACCTCGATGTGGCGCGGCCGGTCGACCCAGCGCTCCAGCAGCAGGGTGTCGTCGCCGAAGGCGGTGCGGGCGACGCGGCGGGCGGCAGCGATCTCGGTGGGCAGGTCGGCGCGGTCCCGCACGAGCCGCATGCCCTTGCCGCCGCCGCCGGCGGACGGCTTGAGCAGCACCGGGTAGCCGATCTCGTCGGCGGCGGCGACGAGTTGATCGTCGGTGGGCGCGGTGGCCTGGCTGCCGGGGACCACCGGGACACCTGCGGCCCGGACGGCCTCCTTGGCATTGATCTTGTCGCCCATCAGCTCGACCGCACCGGGAGGAGGTCCGATGAAGGCGAGGCCCGCGTCGGCGCAGGCGCGGGCGAAGCCGGGGTTCTCGGCGAGGAAGCCGTAGCCGGGGTGGACGGCCTGGGCGCCGGTGCGGCGGGCGGCGTCGAGGATCCGGTCGGTCCGCAGGTAGGTCTCGGCCGCCGAGCTGTCGCTGCGGTCGGCCGGGCCGAGCCGGACCGCGACATCGGCCTCGCGGACGTGCGGCGCGTCGGCGTCCGCGTCGCTGAACACGGCGACCGAGCGGATGCCGAGCCGCCGCAGGGTGCGGATCACCCGGAGGGCGATCTCGCCGCGGTTGGCGACCAGAACTGTGTCGAACATGGGAGGCGTTCCTCCGGGTCGAGGGGAGCCGTACGAAGGAGGTGGCGGTGGGCGGTCGGGGCGCCCCCGGGGGGGGGGGGGCGCCGCCGGGGGTGGGACCACCCGGGCGGGGGGGGGGGGGCCGCGCGGGGGGGGACTGGGGGGGGGGCGA
>NZ_JBHVRT010000020.1:128040-145331 GCF_042885555.1 Kitasatospora sp. NPDC058048
CCCACACCGGGGGCGACCTGGGGTGGCGTTCCCCCGGGGGGCGGGGAGCGGTACGTCGGCGGGGGGGGGGGGGGGGGGGGGCGCCGCCCGGGGTGGGCCGCCGCCGCGGGGAGAGTCACACCCGGAAGGGAGGGGGCACGGACGCAGGGGTGACACGAGGCGGGATCACATGCGGAAGACGCCGTACGGAGCGGGCGGTGCCAGCGGGGCGTTGGCGCAGGCGGTGAGCGCGAGACCGACGACGGTGCGGGTGTCCATCGGGTCGATCACACCGTCGTCCCAGAGCCGGGCGGTGGCGTAGTAGGCGTTGCCCTGGCGCTCGTACTGCTCGCGGACGGGGCGCTTGAACTCCTCCTCCGCCTCGGCCGGCCACTGCTCGCCGTGCGCCTCCAGCTGGTCGCGGCGGACGGTGGCGAGGACGGAGGCCGCCTGCTCGCCGCCCATCACGGAGATCTTGGCGCCCGGCCACATCCACAGGAAGCGAGGTGAGTAGGCCCGACCGCACATCGAGTAGTTGCCGGCCCCGTACGAGCCGCCGACCACCACGGTCAGCTTCGGGACGCGGGTGCAGGCGACGGCGTTGACCATCTTGGCGCCGTGCTTGGCGATGCCGCCCGCCTCGTACTGCCGGCCGACCATGAACCCGGTGATGTTCTGAAGGAAGAGGAGGGGGATGCCGCGCTGGTCGCACAACTCGATGAAGTGGGCGCCCTTGACGGCCGACTCGGAGAACAGCACGCCGTTGTTGGCGACGATGCCGACCGGGTGGCCGTGGATCCGGGCGAAGCCGGTGACCAGGGTGGCGCCGTACTCCGCCTTGAACTCGGCGAACCGGCTGCCGTCCACCAGGCGGGCGATCACCTCGCGCACGTCGTAGGGCGTGCGCGGGTCGACCGGCACGGCGCCGTACAGGCCCGCCGGGTCGACGGCCGGCGGCTCGACCGGGGTGAGCGGCCACGGCCTGGCCTCGCGCGGGCCGAGCCCGGCGACGATCGTGCGGACGATGGAGAGGGCGTGGGCGTCGTCCTCGGCCAGGTGGTCCGTCACGCCCGAGGTGCGGGAGTGCAGGTCGCCGCCGCCCAGCTCCTCGGCGGTGACCACCTCACCGGTGGCGGCCTTCACCAGCGGCGGGCCGCCCAGGAAGATCGTGCCCTGGTTGCGGACGATCACGGCCTGGTCGCTCATCGCCGGGACGTACGCGCCACCGGCCGTGCACGAGCCGAGCACCGCGGCGATCTGCGGGATGCCCGCGGCGGAGAGCCTGGCCTGGTTGTAGAAGATCCGGCCGAAGTGGTCGCGGTCCGGGAAGACCTCGTCCTGCATCGGGAGGAAGGCGCCGCCGGAGTCCACCAGGTAGACGCAGGGCAGCCGGTTCTCCAGCGCGACCTCCTGGGCGCGCAGGTGCTTCTTCACCGTCATCGGGTAGTAGGTGCCGCCCTTGACGGTGGCGTCGTTGGCGACCACCACCACCTCGCGTCCGGCGACCCGGCCGATTCCGGCGATCACCCCGGCCGCGGGCGCCGCGCCGTCGTACATCCCGTCGGCGGCCAGCGGGGCCAGCTCCAGGAAGGGGGAGGCCGGATCGAGCAGGGTGTCCACCCGGTCGCGGGGCAGCAGCTTTCCGCGGGAGGTGTGCCGGGCGCGGGCCTTGGCACCGCCGCCCAGGGCGGCCGCGTCGAGCTTCGCGCGCAACTCGGCGACCAGGGCCCGGTGCGCTTCGGTGTTCGCGCGGTAGGCCTCGGAGCCCGGGTCGACGGAGCTGCCGAGCCGGGGCGCCGGTGCGGCGGCCGCGGACGGTGCGGCGCCGGGCGCGGCAGTGCCGGCCGCTGCGCCGAGCCGGAAGCCGGTGGATGTTCCGGCGGTTGAGATGACCATTCCCAAGAGCTCCCTTGCCCTCGGCACCAGGTGGGCAGCCGGGTGCGTCCGCCCGTGATCGCCACGTTAATTAACGTTAACTTACGCGCCCAGGTTAACGGCCGATAACCCGACTGTCTACGATGGACGGCATGCCGAACGTCCCCGCCGCCTCCGCGCTCCCCCGCCGCGACCAGATCCGCCGGGAGGCCGCGAGGCTGTTCGCGGCCCGGGGCTTCCTCGGTGTGGGGGTGGACGAGATCGGCAAGGCGGTCGGGATCAGCGGTCCCGGGCTCTACCGCCACTTCGCCGGCAAGGACGCGATGCTCGCGGACCTGCTGATCGGCATCAGCGAGCGCCTGCTGGACGAGGGGCGCCGCCGGGCCGGTGGCGGCGAAGGCCCGGCTGCCGCGCTGGACGCGCTGATCAGCGGCCATGTCGACTTCGCCCTGGACGACCGGGACCTGATCACCCTGCACGACCGGGAGCTGCTGAACCTCAAGGAGGAGGACCGGCGCACCGTCCGCCGGCTCCAGCGCGGCTACGTCGAGCTGTGGGTGGACGTGGTCCGGCAGGCCTACCCGCCGCTGGCCGGCCCCGCCGCCGAGCCGGTGGCGCGGGCCGCCGTGCACGCCGTCTTCGGCCTGATCAACTCGACCCCGCACAGCCTCGGCCCGAACCCCGACCACGGCGAGCGCGTCGCCCTCCAGCGCGACGGCATGGCCGCCCTGCTCCACGCCCTCGCCCACGGCGCGTTCGCGGCGGCCGCAGAATCGGCGGGCGTCCCCGCCGACGGTTCGGCGTCCGCGGGCGTTTGAGGCGCTCGGCGGCAGTCCGTCCGGAGACCTGGTCCCAAAGGGTGACGCCCGGCCCGTCCCCGGCCGCTGGGCGCGCGAGGGGTCATCGGCGATCCTGGAGACGGCCGGGGGAGTGGGCCGTTCGAGTGTCCGCCCGGGAATCACCGCAGGCCGTCGGCTGTTGGCCAGTCCGCCGGGCCGGATGATCGGGGCTCCCCCTGGCCGGCCCCGAACCCCTCCGGCTCGGGAACGCCATGGCGGCCACCCGACGAAATGGTTAGCATCCCTAAATATGCCTGAGACTCACGGATCCACGGTGGAGCAATCCCCGAGCGGCCCCCCGGCCCCCGGCCCGACCCCGGAGGCTCCCGCCGACAGCCCGCAGAGCGCCGTCGGAAACACCGGTCCGGCCGCGGAGGCCGCCCAAGGCGCCGAGGCGGCCGGCTGGCTGCGCCGTCTGGTCGGCTACAGCTGGCGGTCCCGGCGCAGCCTGCTGCTCGCGTTCGGTGCCTCGCTCCTCGGCATGGCCGTCACCGCGCTGGTGCCGCTGGTCACCAAGCTGATCATCGACGACGTCATCATCTCCCACACCCGTTCGCTGGCCCCCTGGGCGGTGGTGCTGCTGCTCGCCGCCCTCGTGGTCTTCGGCTGCACCCAGGTCCGCCGCTACTACGGCGGCCAGCTCGCGGTCGACGTCCAGCACGACATGCGCAGCGACCTGTTCCGCTCGCTCGGCCGGCTCGACGGCCACCGCCAGGACCGGCTGGACACCGGTCAGGTGATCGGGCGGGCGACCTCCGACCTCCAGCTGGTCAACGGCCTGCTCTCGATGCTGCCGATGATGACCGGCTACCTGCTGATGTTCGTCATGTCGCTGGCCGTGATGGTCTGGCTGTCCCCGCCGCTCACCCTGGTCGCCCTGGTCATGGCCCCCGCGCTGTGGTGGGTCTCGGTGCTCAGCCGCAAGCGCCTCTTCCCCGCCACCTGGGCCGCCCAGCAGGAGGCGGCCGCCGTCGCGGGCGTGGTGGACGGCGCGATCGGTGGCGTCCGCGTGGTCAAGGGCTTCGGACAGGAGGCGCAGGAGCTCGACAAGCTGGAGGCGGCCTCCCACAACCTCTTCGCGGCCCGGCTCCGGTCGATCCGGCTGAACGCCCGGTACAACCCGGCGATGCAGGCGATCCCGGCGCTCGCCCAGGTGGGCGTCCTCGCCTTCGGCGGCTGGCTGGCCGTCGACGGCCGGGTCACGCTGGGGACCTTCGTCGCCTTCTCCACCTACGTCGCCCAGATGACCGGCCCGGTGCGGATGATGACCATGGTCATCACCGTCGGCCAGCAGGCCCGGGCCGGCGTCGAGCGGGTCCTGCAGCTGATCGACGAGCGCCCGCTGGTCCAGGAGCGCCCGGACGCCCGCACCCTGGACCTCGCGCACGGTGGCTCCCCGGCCGGCGCCCCGGCGATCGGCACCACCGCCAGCGCCCCCGCCGACGCTGCCGCCCCCGTCGGCCCGCGGACCCCCGACGTCGCCCTGGAATTCGACCGGGTCGAGTTCCGCTACGACCCCGAGCACCCCGCCCCCGTCCTGCACGGCCTCAGCCTGAAGCTGGCCCCCGGCGAGACCCTCGCCCTGGTCGGCGCCTCCGGCTCCGGCAAGTCGACGGTGGCGCAGCTGGTGCCCCGCTTCTACGACCCCGCCTCCGGCACCGTCCGCCTGTACGGCCACGACCTGCGCGACCTCACCCTGGACTCGGTCCGCGCGACGGTCGGCATCGTCCCCGAGGAGAGCTTCCTCTTCTCCGAGTCGGTCCGCACCAACATCGCCTACGGCCGTCCGGACGCGACGGACGAACAGGTGGTCGCCGCAGCCCGCGCCGCCCAGGCCGACGAGTTCGTCCGCGCGCTGCCGGACGGCTACGACACCAAGGTCGGCGAGCAGGGCCTGACCCTCTCCGGCGGCCAGCGCCAGCGCATCGCCCTGGCCCGGGCGATCCTCACCGACCCCCGGATCCTGCTGCTGGACGACGCCACCTCGGCGGTGGACCCGCAGATCGAGGCGGAGATCCACGACGCGCTGCGCTCGGTGATGACCGGCCGCACCACGCTGCTGATCGCCCACCGCCGCTCGACCCTCCAGCTCGCCGACCGGATCGCCGTCCTGGAGCGAGGCCGGCTGCTGGACCTCGGAACGCACGAGGAACTCGAAGCCCGATGTCCCCAGTACCGGGCCCTGATCACCGACCCCGAGGCCGGCTCCGCCGACCGGCACTCCACTCCCGAACCGGCGTCCGATGAACCGGCGTCCGCGGCAGCGGCCCCGGCGAAGCCCGGGCGGGCAACCGGGCAGCGGGCCGCCGACGGCACTCCCACCGACGGCGCTCCCGGCACCGCCGGAACCGACGGCACCGCCGTAACCGACGACACCGACGACACCGCGGGAACCCCCGGAACCCGGACGACCCCCGTCCTCCCCACCCCCGCCCTGGCCAAGGCCGCCCGCACCGCCGACCCCGACCTGCTGGACCGGGTCGCGGCCCTGCCGCCGGCCTCCGACACCCCGGACGTCCCCCGCGCCGAGGCCGAGGCCGGCGACTCCGACTTCACCCTGCGCCGCCTCCTGCGCTCCTTCCGCACCCCGCTGCTCATCGCCCTCCTGCTGGTCGCCCTGGACGCGGCGGCCGGACTGGTGCTGCCGGTGCTGATCCGGCACGGCATCGACGACGGCGTCCGCAAGGGCCTGATGTCCGGCGTCGCGGTCGCCGCGCTCACCGCACTCGTCGTGGTGCTGCTGGACTGGGTGGTGCAGGGCGCGGAGAACCGGGTCAGCGGCCGTACCGGCGAGCGCGTCCTCTACACGCTCCGGCTCAAGATCTTCGCCCACCTCAACCGGCTCGGCCTGGACTACTACGAGCGCGAGCTGACCGGCCGGATCATGACCCGGATGACCACCGACCTGGACTCGCTGACCTCCTTCCTCCAGACCGGCATGGTCACCGCGGTGGTCAGCCTGCTGACCTTCGCCGGGATCTTCGCCGCCCTGCTGATCATCGACGCCGGCCTGGCCCTGGTGGTCTTCGCCGTCCTGCCGCTGCTGGTGATCGCCACCCTGGTGTTCCGCAAGAAGTCCAAGGACCAGTACGAGCGCTCCCGCGACCTGATCGGCACCGTCAACGCCGACCTCCAGGAGAACGTGGCCGGCATGCGGATCGTCCAGGCGTTCCGCCGCCTGGACACCAACACCGACCGCTTCGTGGCCCGGGGCATCGCCTACCGCGAGGCCCGGGTCAGGGCCCAGCTCTACATCTCGCTGTACTTCCCGTTCGTCCAGTTCCTCTCCAGCGTGGCCGCCGCGCTGGTGCTGATCGTCGGCGCGGCCCGGGTCGACGCCGGGACGCTGACGGTCGGCGCGCTGGTCGCGTACCTGCTCTACATCGACCTGTTTTTCGCGCCGGTCAACCAGCTGTCCCAGGTGTTCGACGGGTACCAGCAGGCCTCGGTGGGCCTCGGCCGCATCCGCGAGCTGCTGCGCACCCCGACCACCACCGCCGAGGCGGCCGACCCGGTCCCCGTGGTCAAGGGCCTGCGCGGCGAGATCTCCTTCGAGGGCGTCGGCTTCGCCTACAACGGCGGTGCGGACGGCGCCCCGACCGTGCTGAGCGGCGTGGACCTGCACATCCCGGCCGGGCAGACGGTGGCGCTGGTCGGCGAGACCGGCGCCGGAAAGTCGACGCTGGTGAAGCTGGTCGCCCGGTTCTACGACGCGACGGAGGGCACCGTCCGGGTGGACGGGGTCGACCTCACCCGCTACGACCTGGCGCAGTACCGCCACCGCCTGGGTGTGGTGCCGCAGGAGGCGTACCTGTTCGCGGGCACGGTCCGCGAGGCCATCGCCTACGGCCGGCCGGGCGCCTCGGCGGCCGAGGTGGAGGCGGCGGCCCGGGCGGTCGGCGCGCACGACATGATCGTCCGGCTCTCGGGCGGCTACGACCACGAGGTGGCCGGCCGCGGGCGCAACCTCTCGGCGGGGCAGCGCCAGCTGATCGCGCTGGCCCGGGCGGAGCTGGTCGACCCGGACATCCTGCTGCTCGACGAGGCCACCGCGGCGCTCGACCTGGCCACCGAGGCCGCGGTCAACCAGGCCGCGGACCGGCTCAGCGGCGGACGGACCACCCTGGTCATCGCCCACCGCCTGACCACCGCGGAGCGTGCCGACCGGGTCGTCGTGCTGGACCACGGCCGGGTAGTCGAGGACGGCACGCACGCCGAACTGCTCGCCCTGGGCGGCACCTACAGCCGGCTCTGGCAGGCGTTCATCGCCGACGGCCACCCGGCGGCCGAGGCCGTGGCCGCCGGATAGGCCGTCCCGCACCCGGGCCGGGGGGCGGCGTCAAGCCGGCCCCCGGCCGGCCACGATCCCGAACCTCTGCGAACCCGAACCCTGCGACGCCGAACCTCCACGCCCCGCCCGGCGGTCCTTCACGTACGAACCGTCAGGCGGCGATCAGCGAGGCCAGCAGTCCCGAGGCGTCGATCCCGCGCGGCAGGTCGCTCACCTGCCCGTCGCCGACCTCGACCACCCGCCAGCCGGAGCCGTCCGCCCGGCTGGCGAGGTCGGTGGTGACGAAGCGGCAGCCGAGCCTGCGGACCAGCGCCGGGACATCGGTGAGGTCGGGTTCGACGGTCCGGCGCGGGGCGTCCGGGTGCGGCCCGACCAGGACGGGCCGGCCGTCCAGCCACCACACCCGGGCCTCCACGGGCCGCCCGCCGCCGCCCGGCGCGTCGTCGTCGGCGCGCTCCGGGCCGACCGCACCGGCGGCACCGGACACTCCGCTCGCACCGGACACCCCGCTCGCGTCGGCCTCGCGGTCGGCGCCGTTCGCGCCGGCTGGCCCCGCCGGGACGCCCGCGCCCTCGAACTCCTCGTACCGCCGCAGCACCACGCCGCCCGCCAGGAACTCGCCCTGCAGCTCGACGAACCGTTCCACCACCCGTCCGACGGCCGCCAGGTCGGCCAACTCGGGCACGTAGCAGGCCTCGTGCCACTCGTGCTTGCGCGACTTCACGTAGTCCTTGACGATCGCCGGCCCGTGCCCGCCGAGCCGGGCCGCGGCCTCCGCCAGTTCCTCGGGCCCGGGCGCCACCGGCCCCTCCGACGGGATCCACGCACTGGCCGGCGTCGCACCCTCGAACACGTCGTACCAGCCGGGCAGTTCGTGGGCCGCCGCGTACCCGGGCGCGCTGGTCAGCAGGGTGCCGCCGCGGGTGGTGAGCGCGGCGGCGAAGTCGGCGTACCGGGCGGTGGGCAGCATCCAACCCCGGTACCAGAGCGGCCCGCTGTCCGCCGGCACCCGTCGGACGGCCTCCTCGGCCCGCCCGGCGAGCAGCCCGTCGTGGTCGACCAGATGGTGCTCGCCGCCCAACTCCCGCAGCATCCTGGCCTCCCAGGCGAAGTGCGGGTCGGGCCGGCGCGGGTTGAGCGGATCGGCGGGGAAGATGATCGCGGGTACGGGCATGGCCGTCAGCGTACGGTCGGCGGGCTGATCCCGGGCCCGCCACGACGGACCGGGCGACCCGAGCACCCGACCGGAGTGCCGAATCCGCTCGACGCCCCGGGCGGCCACTGCGAGAGTGACCCGATGCGAAATCTGCTGAGCACCCGCAAGCGCAGGCCGAGGCAGGCCGCCCGCACGGTGGTCCTGGACGAGAACGGCTCGGTCTTCCTGCTCCGTTCGGACAACGACGAGGTCGGCGTGCACTGGACCATGCCGGGCGGCGGACTGGAGCCGGGCGAGACCCCGTGGGACGGCGCCCGGCGCGAGCTGTGGGAGGAGACGGGCTGGAGCGATCTCGAACCCGGCCCGCTGCTCTGCACCTGGGAGCACGACTTCACCTGGCACGGCACCCCGGTCCGCCAGCACGAGCACATCTACCTCACCGCCGGGCCGCACCGCGGCCCGGTCGGCGACGTCAGCGAGGTGCACGCGGTCGACCGGATCCTGGACTGGCGCTGGTGGACCCCGGCCGACCTCGCCGACGAGAACGCCGACGCGCTCTGGCCGCCCGCGCTGCCGGGACTGCTGGACACGGTCCGCGCGGGCTGGGCCGTGGACGGTCGACCGCCGGTGCCGGTCGACCTCGGATACGTCCCGAACGGCCCGGTCACCCGCCGGGCCCGCTAGCGCCGCTGGGCCCGCTGGACCCGCGCGGCCTGTCACGCCCACCCGGCCTGTCACGTCCACCCGGCGTGTCGGGCCCGAACGGCCCGGCACCGAACGGCGCCCGGTGGAGCGGCTACCCGCGCCCGCCGCGCCGGGTCCGCGCGGCCGGACCGGGCTCCCAGCCGTGCAGTTCCAGCTCCCGGTCGTGCAGCGCGGCGGGGTTCATCAGCACCGTCAGCGGGGCGCCGACCAGCCGGTCGGCCGCGAGCCCGGTCGCGGACAGCAACTGCTCGGTCGGCACCGAGACGGCGATGGCGGGCCGCCAGGAGGGCAGCACCACCAGGCAGGTGCCGCGGCCGACCCGGATCGGCCGGGCCGCCACCCGTACCGGTGCCCGTTCCTCCGGCCGACCGAGGGCCTCGGTGGGCCCCGGGCCGGCGCCGATCAGGATGCCGAGCGGCGGTTCGGCCCACGAGGCCCCGGCGGAGGCCCCGGCGGAGGGGCCGACGGTGCCGTCGACGGCAGAGCGGTCGACGGCGGCGGGGTCGGTCCCGGCGGAGCTCCCGATGGCGATGCCGGCTCCGGAGCCGGCATCGAGGGCTCCGGCTCGGGGAGCTCCGGTTCCGGACGACGGTCCCTGCGCCGCCGCTCCGGTCGCGCCGCCCCGTTCGCCGCGTTGGTCGGCCCATTGGTCGGCCCGTTGGTCGGCCCGGCCGGTGGCACCCGGCAGGCTCCTTCCGGTCGGGCCGGACGCGGCCGTCTCCCGTGCGGTCGCCCCCTGTCCGCTCTGGGCGGCCTGCGGGTGCATCCGGCGCAGTCGCCGTGAGGGCGACGGCCGCCGGGATCCCAGGATCCGCGGCTCTTCGCGCACCGTGCGCTGCGTCGGCACGGACGGGCCGGCCTCCGAGGGTGCGGTGGCGGACCCGAACCGGACGAACCCGGTCTCGGCTCCGTCCGGCCCGTGGAGGGCGTCGGGCGCCGCGGCGGCACGCTCGGCGGATGCGCCGGGAGCGGCCGGTCCGTCCTCGGTCTCCGCGTCCGCGCCGGGCGGGGCCGGCACCTCCGCGACCGGTCGGCGGCACGCGTCCGCCGGCGGGACGGTCGGCGCTTCCGCGTCGTACCGGCTGCGCGGCTGCGGCACCGAGTCGAGGCGTGGCGGGCCGGTCCGGCGCGCCCCTCCCTCCGGGGAGGCGGGCGCGGGCGCACCGGACTCGACGACGGTCGCGATCGAGCACACCGGGACGGCCGCGGCGGGCGGGCCCGGCACGGTGGGCGGGGGAGAGGATCCGGCGCTGTCCCCGGGCGGGCCGGGCAGGGACGGGTCGGTTGCGGCGGGGTGGAGCGAAGTCATCTGCGGGCCCTTCGGGGAACGGTCCCGACGATCCTCCCGCACCACGCGATCAGCTCCAAGCGTCGAACCCGACGGTGTGCGCGATACCACCGCGGGATCGTCGTGGGATCACCCCGGATCGCCCAAGACGGCGCAGGGCGAACACCGTTGCCACACGACCGGAACGGCGCCGCGCTCTGCCCGCGGGCCCCGATCCCGCCCTGCGGGGCGGGATCGGCCGAGCGATCGGCCGGTCGCTCGGTCAAGGGGTCGACCGAGTGACCGGCGAGCGACCGGCCCTCGGGCCGGTCAAGGACCGACCGGGAGATCAACCAGCGGGCGCGACAAAGCCCTTGAGGTCGGCGAGCACCGCGTTCGCCGCCATGACGCCGAGCCCGAGGAACCAGGTCTCGTCCGAAACCGGCCGGGCCTGACCGGACTTGACCGCGCCGAGCGTCTTCCAGAGCGCGCCGCCCAGCACCGTGTCCTGGTTGGTCGAGCTGGGGCTTCCGTACACGCCGTAGAAGATCCAGTCGGCGTCGGCCTTGTCGATCTGCTCCGGGCTGACCTCCACCGCGAGCTCCTGGACCTGCTCGATCGTGGGCTGCGGCAGCGGCACGTCGGTGAGGATGGTGCCGATGAAGGAGAGCTCGGCGTAGAGCCGGGTCCGGCCCGGCATGAAGCGCAGCGGAGTGATGGTGGGCCGCTTGTCGCCGAGCTTCGCGCCGATCGCCGCGGCCGCCGCCTGGTACGCGTCGAGCTGCGCCTTGGCCTCGGCCTCCAGGCCGAACGCACTCGCGTTGAGCAGGAAGTTCTGCTTCCAGGGGTAGCCGGGGCGCAGCGAGAAGACGGTCGGCGCGATCTTGGACAGCTGGGCGTACTGGTCCTGGGCCCGCAGCTGGCTGCCGAGGATCAGGTCCGGCTTGAGCGCGGCGATGGCCTCCAGGTTGAGGCTGTTGATGGTGCCGACGGCGGCGGGGCTGCCGGCCTTGTCCTTGAGGTAGGACGGCAGGGACTTGGAACCGTCGGTGTACACGACGCCGACCGGCTGGATGCCGAGGGCGACGACGTTGTCGAGCTCGCCGGTGTCGAGCACCACGACCCGGGTGGGCCTGGCCGGGACGACGGTCTCGCCCATCGCGTGCCGGAGGGTGCGCGGGTAGACGCCGGGGGCCGCGTCGGTGCCGAAGCCCTTCATCTTCTCGATCACGGCCGCGTAGTCGTCGCCGCCCTGCTTGACCGACTTCTGGTTCGGGGAGGAGCCGCCGCCGGCCGGGGTCGAACCGCCGCTGCCGCCGGATCCACCCGCGCCGCCCGAGCTGCCGCAGGCGGTGAGCAGTCCGCCGAGGCCGAGCACGGCTCCTCCGGCGATCCCGACGGTGAGAAACCTGCGGCGGGTCGCGGTGCGGGGGGTGAGGGCCAGGTCGTCGGAGGTGGGGGGCACGCGACGCTCCTTTCACGATCGAATTTAGGTTAGGCAAACCTATCCGATGGGATGGAGGCGGGGTCGCGGGCCGTCCGCGCCGGAGGGGCAAACTATGCCGAACCTTGGCAAAAGGGAGAAAATTTCTTGGCCCAACTCCTTTGAAACAAAGGTACATGGGTGAACAAGCCGTAAATACAGCAACCCCAACAGCCTTCGGGCGAACGAATCGAAGTGAGTGGTTTAGATCACCAAGGGTTGGTCTACTCAACCTTCCATGCCCGCCTCTAGGGTGCGCTGGTGTTTGATCAGCAGCTCTCAGAGCACACGAGCAGCGGCCGGGCAATGGCGCCCGGCGCTCCGCAGGGTGCCCCGGTCAGTGGCATCAGTGGTGGAGTCCCCGGAAGTCAGGGGACCGCTGGGGGAGCGGGGGACAAGGGTCTACGGGGCGGTTCCGTCGGCCTGCTGAGCAGTGTGGTGCTGGGCGTCTCGACGGTCGCCCCGGTCTACTGCCTGACAGCGACACTCGGACCGACCGTCACCGCGGTCGGCGTCCAGATGCCCGCGGTGTTCCTGGCGGGCTTCCTGCCGATGCTGCTCGTCGCGTTCGCGTACAAGGAGCTGAACAAGGACTTCCCGGACTGCGGCACGTCCTTCACCTGGGGCGTCCGGGCCTTCGGCCCCCGGGTCGGCTGGATGGCCGGCTGGGGGCTGACGGTGGCGACCATCATCGTGCTCTCCAACCTGGCCGGGGTCGCGACCGACTTCCTGTACCTGATGCTCGGGGAGATGACCGGCAGCAGCTGGGTCACCGAACTCGACCAGAACAAGGCCGTCCACCTGCTCACCGTGGTCCTGCTGATCGCCGGCGCCACCGCGATGAGCTACCGGGGGATGACCGCCACCAAGTGGTTCCAGTACAGCCTGGTCGGCCTCCAACTGGCCGTGCTGCTGCTCTTCTCCGCCATCGCCATCGGTAAGGCCGCCTCCGGTGACCTGCCCGACTCGATCGGCTTCTCCTTCTCCTGGCTCAACCCGCTCCAGGTCAGCTCGTTCAGCGCGTTCACCGCCGGACTGTCGCTGTCGATCTTCATGTACTGGGGCTGGGACACCTGCCTGACCATGAACGAGGAGACCCAGGGCAGCGCCAAGACCCCCGGCCGCGCCGCGATGATCTCGATGGTCACCCTGGTCGGCTCGTACCTGCTGGTCGCGATCGCCTCCCAGATGTTCGCGGGCGTCGGCAGCACCGGCAACGGCCTCGGCAACCCGGCCACCGCCGACAACGTCTTCGCCGCACTGGCCCGTCCGGTGCTCGGCTCGCCGTGGAGCATCCTGCTCTTCCTGGCGGTCGTCGCCAGCGCCGCCGCCAGCCTGCAGACCACCTTCATCCCGGTGGCCCGCACCCTGCTCGCGATGAGCGCCTACCGCGCCGTGCCGCCGCGCTTCGGCGCCGTCCACCCGCGCTTCCGCACCCCCGGCTACGCCACCGTCGCGGCGGGCATCGCCACCGCGGTCTTCTACGTCGGCATGAGTCTGATCAGCGAGAACGTCGTCCAGGACACCATCCTGGCGCTCGGTCTGATGATCTGCTTCTACTACGCGCTGACCGCCTTCGCGTGCGTCTGGTACTTCCGCCGCTCGCTGCGCGGCGGTGTCCGCGACCTGCTGCTCAAGGGCGCCGCCCCGCTCCTCGGCGGCGTGCTGCTCACCGCGGTCTTCCTCCAGACCCTCACCGACGCCTGGGACCCCGACTACGGCAGCGGTTCGGTCTTCGGCATCGGCTCGGTCTTCGTGATCGGCGTCGGCATCCTGCTGCTCGGCGCCGCGCTGATGACCTGGTACGGCTTCATCCGGCCGGAGTTCTTCCGCGGCGAGACGCTGCACAAGGACACCCCGGCACTGGTCGTGGAGGACTGACACCGTTACTGTGGGCCGCATGAAGCGCTTCGTGGGCCTGTGCTGGTGGCCGTCCTAGGACGGCCACCACACTCGCCTGACCAGGGCCGTCCGGGATGGACGGCCCTGCTGCGTTTCCCCGCAGGACGGGTCCCTCGCCCCGGACGGCCGCCACCGCCGCCGCACCGAGGAGAGAGACCTTGACCACCACCGCCGCGACCACCGCCGCCGTGACCACCGCCGCCGTGACCACCACTGCGACCGCCGCTTCCGCGACAGCCTCCGCGACCACCCTTCTCGCGACCGCCGCCGCCGCCGACACGTCCGTTCCGTCCGCTCCGGTCGACGATCCGACCGCCCACCGCGTCCTCACCGGGGACCGGCCCACCGGACCGCTCCACCTCGGCCACTACTTCGGCACCCTGCGCAACCGGGTCCGGCTCCAGGACCAGGGAGTCGAGATGTTCGTCGTGGTCGCCGACTACCAGGTCATCACCGATCGCGACCTCGCCGACCGGCTCGCCGAGCACACCGAGAACCTCGTCCTCGACTACCTCGCCGCCGGCCTCGACCCCGAGCGGGCGACGATCTTCCCGCACAGCGCCGTCCCCGCCCTCAACCAGCTGCTGCTCCCCTTCCTCAGCCTGGTCAGCGTCGCCGAACTGGGACGCAACCCCACCGTCAAGGACGAGATCGCCCACTCCCGGCAGGCCGCCGTCAGCGGGCTGATGTTCACCTACCCCATCCACCAGGCGGCCGACATCCTCTTCTGCAAGGCCGACCTGGTCCCGGTCGGCCAGGACCAGCTGCCCCACCTCGAAGTCGCCCGCACCGTCGCCCGCCGCTTCAACGAGCGCTACCCGCACGCCGACGGCAGCGCCGTCTTCCCCCGACCGCAGGCCCTGCTCTCCGACGCCCCGATGCTGCTCGGCACCGACGGCGGCAAGATGAGCAAGAGCCGGGGCAACGCCGTCGCCCTCGGCGCCACCGAGGACGAGACCGCCCGGATCATCCGCGGCACCAGGACCGACGCCGACCGCCGGATCGGCTACGACCCGGTCAACCGTCCCGAGGTCTCCAGCCTCGTCCTGCTCGCCGCCCTCTGCCAGGACCGCGACCCCGAAGCCGTCGCCGAGGAGATCGGCGACGGCGGCGCTGCCGCGCTCAAGCGCACCGTCACCGAGTCCGTCAACGAGTTCCTCCGACCGATGCGCGCCCGCCGCGCCGAACTCGCCGTCGACCGGGGCCACCTGCGGCAGGTCCTGCGCGACGGCGCCGAGCGGGCCAACGCCGTCGCCGACGCCACCCTCGCCGAGGTCCGGGAGGTGATGGGGGCGGCCATCTGAAGAGCGCTCACCCGCCGGAGTCCGCCGAAGCCGTCCGGACAGCGGACCGCCTCCCGCGGACATCGGCCGTTTGACACGGGGCATATCGTCACCGGGCGGTCGCGGCCACAGTGCGACCGCCCGCACCCCGCTCCCGCGCCCGAAAGGTGGCCCGGCCCATGGACCAGCACCCGACCGCACCCGGCCAGGGGCTGACCCGCCCGCCGCACCTGCGCCCCGGCGACCACATCGCCGTCGTCGCGTCCAGCGGCCCGATCGACGCGGCACGCCTCACCGCCGGGTGCGCGATCCTCCGCTCCTGGGGGCTGCGCGTCACCGTCGCCCCGCACGTCCTCGACACCCACCCCTCCCTCGGCTACCTGGCCGGCACCGACGCGGACCGCGCCGCCGACCTCCGGAACGCCTGGCTCGACCCCACCGTCGACGCCGTCATCTGCGCCCGCGGCGGGTACGGCGTGCACCGCATGGCCGACCTGCTCGACTGGACCGCGATGCGCGCCGCAGGGCCCAAGCCCTTCATCGGCTTCAGCGACGTCAGCTCCCTGCACGAGGCGTTCGCCCAGCGCCTCGGCCTCGCCACCCTGTACGGACCGCTGGCCGCCGGGGCCTCCTTCGTCTCCGACGGCCCGACCGCCGAGCACCTCCGCCGCACCCTCTTCGACCCCGCCGCCGTCACCGTCCTCACGTCACCCACCGCCGCCCCGCTCGTTCCCGGCCGGGCCCACGGCGTCACGGCCGGCGGCTGCCTCCACGTCCTCACCGCCGAGCGCGGCACGCCCGCCGCCCGGGCCTCGTACGAGGGAGGCATCCTGCTGCTCGAAGACGTGAACGAGCACCCCTACCAGCTCGACCGCCTGCTCACCCAGCTCCTGCGCTCCGGCGCCCTCGACGGCGTGGCCGGCGTCGCCCTCGGCTCCTGGGAGGGCTGCGGACGGCCGGAACGGGTCCGGGACGTGATGCTCGACCGGCTCGGCGGGCTCGGCGTTCCCGTGCTCTGGGAACTGGGCTTCGGCCACTGCCCGTCCACCCTCACCGTTCCGCTCGGCGTTCCCGCCCTGCTCGACGCCGACGCCGGCACCCTCACCCTGGACCTGCCCGCCCTCGCCGAACGCTGAGCCGGCTCGCCGGGCACGGGGCCGCGCCGAGCACGGGCGTGGTCAGTTGCACGGGCGCGCTCAGTAAGGTGCGGCCATGAACGAGGACCGCCTCACCGCCCTTGCCCTCGGTTTCCTCCGCGGCCCGGGCAGCAACGCCCGCACGATCCTGGGACTTGCCGGCCCGCCCGGCGCCGGCAAGTCCACCCTGGCCCGCCACCTGGTCGCCGAGGTCGAGCGCGCCGAAGGCCCCGGCACCGCCGCCTACGTCCCGCTCGACGGCTTCCACCTCTCCGGCGCCCAGCTCGACCGCCTCGGCCTGACCCACCGCAAGGGCGCCCCGGTCACCTTCGATGCCCACGGCTACCTCGCCCTGCTGCGCCGCATCGCCGGCGACCGGTTCCAGGACATCTACGTCCCGGACTTCGACCGCACCCTGGACGAACCGGTCGCCGCCCGCCACGTGGTCCGCCCGCACACCCGGCTCGTCATCACCGAGGGCAACTACCTGGCCTCCGCCGACACGCCTTGGTCCGATGCCCGCCGACTCCTGCGCGAGCTCTGGTACGTGCACACGGATGACGAGGTCCGCGAGGAGCGTCTGCTCCGGCGGCACCGCGACGGCGGCCGCGACGAGGCCACCGCGCGCCAGTGGGTCACCGGCAACGACCACCCCAACGGCGCGTACGTGAAGCCCGGGCGGGCGCTCTGCACCCGCACGGTCTCCGGGACGGGCTTGCCTTCGACCCCGGACAGGGGTAGTGTTTCCTAGTCGCTCGGCAGGGAGCACCGGACACGCATCGGCGCGGACGGTCCCGGAGCGGCCAATCCCCAGAAACACCATTTCCGGTTCGTGCCGGTCGTTTTCGCTTTTCGCGTCACGGCCTGGTGCTTATTCGGCGTGCGCGTTTTATCGGATTGCGGTCGGATTCGCTTTTCGGAGCGGGGATCGGCTAGAGTTTGAAACGTCGGACAGGGCGTCAAGCCCCGGAAGACACCGGCGAGTTGGATGAACGAAGCCCCGGAAACGGAGCGGAAAACATCTGATAAGCTGGAAACACGAAAGAACGAAGCCCGGAGGGTCCGCTGGAAGGCGGTCCGAAGAAAGCGTCCGTTCCTTGAGAACTCAACAGCGTGCCAAAAGTCAACGCCAGATATGTTGACATCCCCGGCCTCGATCGCTTGATCGGGGTTGGAGATTCCTTTTGAAACAAACACTAGCGAGGACGCAGTGCGCGGGGCCGCCCTATTCCGGTGGTTGCCGTGCCGCTCAACGCGGGTGTCGACCCGATTACGGGTAAACATTCACGGAGAGTTTGATCCTGGCTCAGGACGAACGCTGGCGGCGTGCTTAACACATGCAAGTCGAACGGTGAAGCCCTTCGGGGTGGATCAG